>DWUR01000008.1 GCA_019120635.1 Candidatus Corynebacterium intestinavium
TGCACGGACATCTCGCACATCCAGGGCACGGACGTCGTCGCCAGCCTCGTCGTTTTCGAGGACGGACTGCCGAAGAAGGCCGACTACCGTCGCTATAAGATCCGGGACGCCGCGGGCGACGGACATTCCGACGACGTTGCCTCGATCGCCGAGGTCGTCCGTCGCCGTTTCCTGCGGCACAAGGAGGACATCACCGCCGTCCCGACTGGTGACGACGCCGGCGACCGGCTGGAAGGCGAGGAAGAACTGGAGCAGGCCGCAGGCGAGGAGCCGAAGCGCGCCTTTGCCTACCCGCCGCAGCTGTTCATCGTCGACGGCGGCCCACCGCAGGTCAACGCCGCGCAGAAGGTGCTGGATGAGCTGGGCGTCAACGACGTGACCCTGGTGGGCATCGCCAAGCGCCTGGAGGAGCTATGGCTGCCGGAGGACCCGTACCCGGTGATCATTCCGCGCGATTCCGACGCCCTCTATCTCGTGCAGCACATCCGTGACGAGGCGCACCGATTCGCGATCAATTTCCACCGCCAGCAGCGCAGCAAGCGCATGCGCGCCTCCGTATTGGACGAGGTCCCTGGTCTGGGCCCGAAACGCCGGCAGGAGCTGGTGAAACACTTCGGATCCGTGGCGAAGGTGCGCGCCGCCAGCGTCGAGGAGATCGCCGAGGTGCCCGGCTTCGGCCCTGCGCTGGCCGAGAAGGTGCACGAGGCGGTACAGCACCGCCCCACTAAGCCTGCGGGATAGCTACTATGGTCAGCATGACCTCGCCGAAGAAAGAACCCTCCTTAATCCTCGTCACCGGCATGTCCGGTGCTGGCCGCCGCACCGCCGCAGCCGTGCTCGAGGAAATGGGCTGGTACGTCACGGATAACCTCCCGCCGGAGTTGATCGTCCGGATGGTGGAGCTCAGCTTTGACGCGGAATCCCCGGTAGAAAAGCTGGCGATCGTCACCGACGTGCGGTCGCGTTCTTTTGCCGGCAGCCTGACGGGGGTACTCGAGAAGCTGGTCGACTCCGGGCGCAAGCCCATCGTGCTCTTCCTGGAGGCGTCCGACGAGGCCCTGATTTCCCGCTTTGACGAGGTGCGCCGCTCCCACCCGCTGCAGGACGGCGATTCGCTGCAGAGCGGCATCGACCGCGAGCGCGAGATGCTGAACGGGATTAAACAGGAAGCCGACATCATGGTCGACACCTCCAGCACCAGCATCCACGACCTCCGCCGCATCCTGGAGATGAAGTTCTCGGATGCAGGTGCGGACAGCACGCGGGTGGTCCTGCAGTCCTTCGGCTTCAAGCACGGGGCTCCCCGGGACGTGGACATCCTCCTGGACGTGCGCTTCTTGCCAAACCCGTACTGGGTTCCCGAGCTCCGGGGCCTGCGGGGCGTGGACAAGCCGGTCTCCGACTACGTGTTGAGCCAGCAAGACGCCCCGGGATTCCTGGAGTCCTTCGAGTCGATGCTGCTGGCCATGCTGCCGGGCTTTCACCGCGAGGGGAAGGGGTTCCTAAGCATCGGGATCGGATGCACCGGCGGCCACCACCGGTCCGTCGCAGTGACCGAGGAGGTCTCTGCTCGGCTGCGGGAGCGGGGAGTGGAGGTCCGGACCAGGCACCGCGATCTGGAACGCGGCTGATGGTCGCCGACGCACTGAACTTTTCCTTCACCCCTTCGTTCCCCGTCGTGTGGGGAGCACACACAGCTCACCGGGAAGTTGCACCTCATGTCTCATAACGATCACCCCGTGGTCGATAACCCGACCACCCCGCCCGCTACTGGCACGGGTAACAAGCCCCTCGAGCGCCTCGTATCGCTCGGTGGTGGCCACGGACTCTTCGCCACCCTGCGCGCGGGGCGCACCATCGCGGATCACGTGACCGCCGTCGTCACCGTCGCGGACGACGGCGGCTCCTCGGGTCGCATGCGCCGGGAACTGGACTGCCTCCCGCCGGGAGATCTGCGTATGGCGCTGGCAGCATTGACCCAGGACAGCGACAAGGGACGCTTCTGGGAGGAAGTCATCCAGCACCGCTTCGGCGGAAATGGGGCCCTCAACGGTCACGCCATCGGTAACTTCCTCATCACCGGGATTTCCCAGGTGCTGGGCGACGACATCGCCGCCCTGGATACGCTCGCGAAGATGCTGGGTGTGAAGGGCCGGGTTCTGCCGATGAGCACCGTTCCTCTGGATTTAGAGGCGGATGTGTTGGGGCTGGCGAAGGATCCCCGAGAGAGCGTGCAGGTTCGCGGCCAGGTTGCCGTGGCCACCACCATCGGGGAGGTGCGTCGGGTGCGTGTTCACCCGGCCAACCCGCCGGCTGCTGCGCCGGCCGTGGCAGCGATCAAGGACGCTGACCTCATCACTCTCGGTCCCGGGTCCTGGTTCTCCTCGGTGATTCCGCACCTGCTGGTTCCGGGGATCGTTGAAGCTCTCAACGAGTCGCAGGCCCCGACCGTGGTGGTGTTGAACCTCGTGGCAGAAGCCGGGGAGACCTCCGGTTTCTCCCAGGAGCATCACGTCCACATGCTGCACCAACACGCCCGCGACTTGAACGTGGACTACATGCTGATCGACCAGTCCACCATGCCGGGCGGGACGATGGGCACCCACATCGAACGCGCGGCGGCGTCGATGGGGGCGGAGTTGATCTGCGCTGACGTTCGGGAGGACGACAACCGGGGGCGCTGGACTGACCGGCACAAACCCAAGAAGCTAGCCGCCGCCCTGGCGGACATCGTCGCGAAGCACCGCGCCCGGTAGAACCCACGGGGGCCCACGTGGCACCCGGGTTGAAGAGAATGTGAAGAGGAAAGAGGTAAGCAAGCCGTGGCTCTCACCGCCGATGTGAAGGACGAGATCGCCCGCGTCAGCGTCGTTCGCGCTGAGGAAATGAACGCCGAGGTGGCAGCGCTGCTGCGCTATAGCGGCGCGCTGCATCTGGTCGCCGGACAGATCGTGGTGGAGTCCGAGGTGGACAGCTCCGCGACGGCGCGACGTCTGATGGAATTTGTGGAGCAGCTCTACCACCACGAGGCGCAGCTGCAGATCATCGGCGCAGGAAACCTGCGCAAGAGCGCGCGCTACATCGTGAAGTGGATCAAGGGCGGTACGGAGATCGCCCGCCGCACCGGGCTGATCGACCGCGCGGGAAGGCCGGTGCAGGGGCTGCCACGGACGATCATCGGCGGCCCAAAGTCCGCCTGCGTGGCAGCGTGGCGGGGCGCATTCCTCGCGCGCGGCACCCTCACGGAGCCTGGTCGCAGCTGCGCGCTCGAAGTCGCGACCCCGAGCAATGAGGCGGCGCTCGCCCTCGTGGGCGCCGGCCGCCGAATTGGTGTGACCGCCAAGACCCGCGAGACTCGCGGGGTGCACCGCGTCGTGGTCAAGGATGCCGAATCGATCAGCGCGCTGCTGACACTTATGGGGGCGCAGGCCACGCGCCTGGTCTGGGAGGAGCGCCGCATGCGACGGGAAGTTCGTGCCACGGCGAACCGCCTGGCCAACTTCGACGATGCGAACCTGCGCCGCTCCGCCCGTGCGGCGGTGGCCGCTGCCGCCAGGGCGGACCGGGCTCTGGAGATCCTGGGGGAGGATGTTCCCACCCACCTCGCGGAAGCCGGCCAGCTACGCGTCAAGCACCGGCAGGCCTCCCTGGAGGAGCTCGGCCAGCTGGCGTCACCGCCGATGACGAAGGACGCGGTGGCCGGCCGCATCCGCCGCCTGCTCTCGATGGCGGATAAGCGAGCCGAAGAGCTGGACATCCCGGACACCCACGCGGCGGTGACCGAGGACCTCTTCCAGGACGTCGAATAATCCCTAAGATCGGGAACTGGAAGCCTCCAACACTCAACACCACGACCAATAGATACTCCGCCGGCGACCGATGACATCCGCCGGCACCCGGGCCCACGGGACCGAGGAAGCGAAAGGATAGTGGCAACAAGCATGCCAGCTAGCAACCAGAAGAAAATCAACATCGGCATCAACGGCTTCGGCCGCGTGGGGCGCAGCTTCTTCCGCGCGGTGCGCGAGATGCACCCTCACCTCAACATCGTCGCGATCAACGACCTGACCGACAACGCCACCCTGGCGAACCTGTTGAAGTACGACTCCGTCATGGGACGCCTCGGCGAGCCGGTACTGCACTCCGAGCACTCTCTTCGCATCGGCGAGGAGACCATCCGCACCTTCGCGGAGCCGGATCCGGCATCCATCCCGTGGTCCGAAGCCGGCGTGGACATCGTCGTGGAGTGCACCGGCCAGTTCACGAAGAACGAGAAGGCCCACGGTCACCTCGAGACCGGCGTGAAGAAGGTGCTGCTCTCCGCACCGGGCAAGGAGGTCGACGCCACCCTCGTCATGGGCGTCAACCACGAGGACTACGACCCGGAGAAGCACACCGTCGTCTCCAACGCTTCTTGCACCACAAACTGCCTGGCACCGCTGGCCAAGGTCATGAACGACGCCTTCGGCATCGAGCGTGGCCTGATGACCACCGTCCACGCCTACACCGGTGACCAGCGCATCCACGATGCCCCGCACAAGGACCTGCGTCGCGCCCGCGCCGCGGCCCAGAATATCGTCCCGACGTCCACCGGTGCTGCCCGCGCCGTCGGACTGGTGCTGCCGGAGCTGGCGGGCAAGCTGGATGGCTACGCCGTGCGCGTGCCAGTCATCAACGGATCCCTGGTTGACCTCACCTTCGAGGCCAGCAAGCCGGTGACCGTCGAGGCTGTGAACAACGCCCTGCGCAACGCCGCGGAGGGGCCGCTGTCGGGCATCGCCCTGTATTCCAACGGTGAGCCCTACGTCTCCACCGACATCATCGGTGACCCGCACTCCACGATCTTCGATTCGGAGCTGACGAAGGTTATCGGCTCTCAGGTCAAGGTTGTCTCCTGGTACGACAACGAGTGGGGATACTCCTGCCGACTCGCGGACCTGGCTGACTATATCGGCGCCCGCCTCTAGGTAGAATCGCAGCGGTTACTTATCGCGCACGCCCGGTGGCTTCCGGCCGCTGAGCGTGGGTGCGAGCAGAAAACTTACCCTCAAGCTTCTTTCAAAGGATGTCGAGTTTCATGGCAGTAAAGACCCTCAAGGACCTTCTGGCCGAAGGCGTGGAAGGCCGCCACGTGCTGGTTCGTTCGGACCTGAACGTTCCGCTGGCTGACGGGGAGATCACCGACCCGGGCCGTATCGACGCGTCCATCCCGACGCTGCGCGCCCTTTTGGACGAGGGGGCTCGCGTCATCGTCGCCGCCCACCTGGGCCGCCCCAAGGGCGAGGTCGACCCGGAGCTGTCCCTGGCACCGGTTGCTGAGGCTCTCGCTGAGCGCCTCGACCAGTGGGTGCCGCTGGCTGGCGACGTGACGGGGGAGGACGCCCACGAGCGCGCCAACGGACTGGACGACGGCGACATCCTGCTGCTGGAAAACGTCCGCTTCGACCCACGCGAAACCTCTAAGGACGCCGCCGAGCGCGCGGAGTTCGCCGCGGAGCTGGCGGAGCTCACCGCCGATAACGGCGCCTTCGTCTCCGATGGATTCGGCGTCGTCCACCGCGAGCAGGCCAGTGTCTACGACGTCGCCAAGAAGCTGTCGAGCTACGCCGGTGGCCTGGTCACCGCGGAGCTCGAGGTTCTTGAGAAGGTCTCGGGCTCCCCGGAGGCCCCGTACGCAGTCGTGCTGGGAGGCTCCAAGGTCTCCGACAAGCTGGGCGTGATCGAGGCGCTGGCACCGAAGGTCGACCGTCTCATCATCGGCGGTGGCATGTGCTTCACCTTCCTCGCAGCCCAGGGCCACGACGTCGGTGGCTCCCTGCTGCAGGAAGACATGATCGACACCTGCAAGGATCTGCTGGAGCGCTTCGGCGACGTTATCGTCCTGCCGACGGACGTCGTCGCTGCAGAAAGCTTCGCCAAGGACGCCGAGCACAAGGCCGTCGGTCTGTCCGAGATCCCGTCCGGCTGGATGGGCCTGGATATCGGCCCGGAGTCCGCGGCCGCGTTCGCAGCGGTGCTCGGCGAGGCGAAGACCGTCTTCTGGAACGGCCCGATGGGTGTTTTCGAGTTCCCGGCGTTTGCCGCTGGAACCAAGGCGGTCGCCGAGGCCATCATCAAGGCCACCGACGCCGGCGCCTTCTCTGTGGTCGGTGGCGGCGACTCCGCTGCCGCTGTGCGCACCCTGGGACTGGACGAAGAGGGCTTCAGCCACATCTCCACCGGTGGCGGCGCCTCCCTGGAGTTCCTGGAGGGCAAGACCCTGCCGGGCGTCGAGGTACTGGGTTAGTCCGAAATACCGGGTGAGTCCGAGCTACCGGGCCGCAACCCGCCGATTTCCCGCACCCGGGCCCGGGGCGGGGGAAGTCACAGAAAGGATTCTTGAGTGGCAGCTCACAGCGCCGTCAAGCGCAAGCCCCTGATCGCGGGCAATTGGAAGATGAACCTCAACCACCTCGAGGCGATCCAGGTGGTGCAGAAGTTTTCCTTCGCTTTGCCGAAGGAGTACTACGAGCGGGTGGACGTCGCGGTTCTGCCGCCGTTCACCGACATCCGCTCCGTGCAGACGATTGTCGAGGGTGACAAGCTACAGATCAGCTATGGCGCCCAGGATGTCTCTGCCCACGACTCCGGCGCGTACACCGGCGAGGTCTCCGGTGCGATGCTCGCGAAGCTGGGTTGCAGCTTCGCGATCGTCGGTCACTCTGAGCGCCGTCAGTACCACGGTGAAGACGACGCGACGGTCGCTGCGAAGGCGCGTGCCGCGCTGAAGCATGGTCTGACCCCAATCGTCTGCGTCGGCGAGCCCCTGGAGGTTCGTGAGGCGGGCGAGCACGTCGGCTACGTGGTCGACCAGCTCAAGGCATCGCTTTCCGGCCTCGGCGCAGAGGAGCTCTCCAAGATCGTGCTCGCCTACGAGCCCGTCTGGGCCATCGGCACCGGCAAGGTCGCCTCCGCCGCGGATGCGCAGGAGGTCTGCGCCGCGATCCGCGAGGCGCTCGCTGAGCTGGGAGGGGAGGACGTCGCCGCTAGCATTCGTGTGCTCTACGGTGGCTCCGTGAAGCGGGAGTCCATCGGCGAGCTGATGGCGCAGCCGGATATCGACGGCGGGCTGGTCGGCGGCGCAAGCCTCGACGGTGCAGAGTTCGCCCGCCTCGTCGCTGCGTCCGTCAGCTAGTCGGCACGCAACATTCCCGCCGACCGGGCGGCGCGCCGAATTGCCCGTCGCCTGCCTGGCTGGGTAGATTTATTCTGTTAGTTAGATTCTTCAGCGAGAAGTTTTTAAAGGTTTAAGGCTTTGATCCTCACTCTCCAGATTCTCCTTGTCATCACCAGCCTGCTGCTGGGGCTGTCCGTGCTGCTGCACAAGGGCAAGGGTGGCGGCCTGTCCAGCCTCTTCGGCGGCGGTATGCAGACCAACCTCTCCGGCTCCACGGTCGCAGAGAAGAACCTGGACCGGCTCACCGTCGGCACCGGCGTCGTGTGGTTACTGTGCATCATCGCGCTGAACCTGGTTCTGCACTACGGCTAAGCAGTTCTCGCGACACCACATTTCCCGCGTTGCTGCATAGTGCTAGCGACGCGCACATAGTTTTAAGCCCCGCCCGTCAGTCTTGCGAGCGGGGCTTCGTGCTACCTATACCTAGTTCTTGGCGTCCTCGCCCAGCCATGGGGAGGCGGCCTCGTCGACCCACAGCACGGTGCGCTCCACGCCCGCCACGATCGCGCCCGGCCACTGGGTCCCGTTGCCGCCGTTGGCCACCTGCTGGGCAGCCTCGGCCTTTTCAGCCCCGGAGACCAGCAGCCATACCTGGGCTGCCCGGTTCACCGCGTTGATCGTGAGGCTGACCCGCTCCGGCGGGGGCTTGGGGCAGTCACGCACCGCCACCACCTCACCGGTGGCCTCCAGCAGCTCAGGGGTGTGGGGGAAAAGGGAGTTGATGTGCCCTTCGGGTCCCATACCCAGCAGGTGGACGTCGAAGCCCTGCGGCGCCAGGCGGGCCAGCTTCTTTTCGTAGTCACGGGCTGCCTCATCCAGCTCCGCACCGTCATTCGGAGCCGACCCGGTGGGGGCAAGGTAGCTCACGATGTTCTCCGCTGGGATCGCGATATGGTCCAGCAGTGCCTCGCGCGCCTGCTTCTCGTTGCGCTCCGGGTCATCCGCTGGCACGAAACGCTCGTCGCCAAAGAAGACCAGCACCCGGGACCAGTCGATGGCATCGATGGGGAAGTCCTCCGCGGCCGTCGTGGCGGCATGATCCAGCACCGCGAGCTCGCGGAGCGTCTGGATCCCACCACCCCCGCCCGTCAGAACGACGCGTGCGACCCCATCGCCGTGGACGCCGGAGTGTTCGCGCTGGATCTTCGTAACCGTGCGCACGAGCTCCCGGGCCGCGGCAGCAGCCAGGCCTCGTTGGTCAGCATTCTGGATGACGGTGACGCCACCGTCGCTCACGGTGCCGTCGATGGTGTCTTGTTCTGCACGGTGTTCTGCGGTCATGCTTTCTCCTTGTGTTCAGCCACAACTGGGTGGGGAAGCAGTGCTTAACGCTGGGACTCGAGGCTCTCCAGGTCCTCGACGATGCGGGTGACCGTCTCGCCGCTGCGGCGGGGGCGGTTAACCCGAACCAGTCCACGGAGGGCCCGACCGAAAGCGTAGTCGGAATCCAGGTGGCGCAGCTCCTCGGCGAGGCAGTCGCCCAGATCTCGGGGAGCCAGGGCCACCAGGGAACGTCGCGTCCCGACGGTGACCTCGGCGGTGTGGGCGTCCTGAACAGCGACGGTGATGTCCGCACCCGCGCGGTTGAGAACCGTTTTCTGGACCGGGACGGTCTCATGACCAGCGGCGTCAACGGGAGGGACCGGGGCGTCGGAATTGATCCGCTTCACAGGAACCGCCAGCTGGTCGGCGAGCCAACCCGCTGCCAGGTCCACGGCGGCGTCGTCGGCGGGCCCGGTAACCTCAGCGGACTCCACCGGCTCGAAGGGCGGCTGATCCAGCGTGGAGGCCAGCAGGGCCCGCCACAGGGTGATGCGGCTCCACCCGAGGTCGGAATCCCCGCGGGAGTAGGTGGTGCGGCGCCGGTAAATGCTGCGGGTGGTGGTCTCCGCGTTGACGTCCGTGATGCGGCGATCCGCTAGCACCCCCAGTGGGTCGGCGGCGGGGTTGCGGGGCGCATCTCCCGGCCACCAGACGACGATCGGGGTGTCCGGCAGCAGCAGCGGGCGGACGATGGAGTCCTCGTGCTCGGTCAGGCCACCGTGCAGGCTCAGCACGATGATCTCGGAGGCGCCGGCCTTACCGCCTAGATGAATCTGCGCGTCCAAGCGCGGCTCATCGCTGGGGCCGTCGGCTTCCTGCAGGATGATCACACGGGCGGGGTGCTCGCGGGCGGCGTCGGTGACCGGCACCAGGATTGACTCCAGCGGGGTTGCTGCGGTCGAGCTGACGACCACGGTGAGCACGCGGCCAGACGCGACCTCGCCGCGCTCCTCACGGGCCTTGTTCAGCCGCTGGGTCACCTCACGGGTGCTGGTGTGCGGAAGCGTGATGATCATGCCTGAACTCTTCCTTCTCTCGCTTGAATGGTAGGGAAGCGGGCTTATGGGCGGCGCCACTGGCGGCCGCTGCGGGACATGAGCTCGTCTGCTCCCGGTGGACCCCACGTGCCGGCTGGGTAGTCCTCCGGGGTGCCGTGGCTCTCCCAGGACTTCAGGATGGGATCCAGGATGCGCCAGGA
The DNA here is from genome assembly GCA_019120635.1 of Candidatus Corynebacterium intestinavium. GTDB lineage: Bacteria > Actinomycetota > Actinomycetes > Mycobacteriales > Mycobacteriaceae > Corynebacterium > Corynebacterium intestinavium. The sequence continues at coordinate 9,738 of DWUR01000008.1, forward strand.
GAGCTCGACCTCTTCGTTGGTGGGGAAGAGGCTCGCCTCGTCGAGGAAGGCATCCAAGATCAGCCGCTCGTAGGCCTCAGGCGATTCCTCCGTGAAGGACTCGGAGTAGGAAAAGTCCATGTTCACATCGCGGACCTCCATCCCGGAGCCAGGCACCTTGGAGCCGAAGCGCATGAGCACGCCCTCCTCGGGTTGAACGCGGATCACCAGCATATTGCTGCCCTGGGCGGTGGTCTGGCCGTCCACGAACGGCAGGTGCGGGGCCTTCTTGAACACCAGCGCGATCTCCGTCACCCGGCGGCCCAGGCGCTTGCCGGTGCGCAGGTAGAAGGGCACCCCCGCCCAGCGGCGGGAGGAGATCTCGAAAGTGGCCGCCGCAAAGGTCTCGGTGGTGGACTCTGGGTCGAAGCCCTCCTCCTCCCGCAGGCCGCACACCGGAACGCTGCCCTGCCAGCCCGCGGTGTACTGGCCCCGTGCGGTGGTTTTCGCGAAGGGGCCGACGGGTCGGGTGGCGCGCAGCACCTTGACCTTTTCGCTCTGCAGCTCGGCGGGGTTGAAGGCCACGGGTTCCTCCATGGCGATGAGGGCGAGCAGCTGCAGCAGGTGGTTCTGCAGGACGTCCCGGGCGGCACCGATGCCGTCGTAGTAGCCTGCGCGCCCGCCGAGCCCGATGTCCTCGGCCATCGTGATCTGGACGTGGTCGATGTAGTGGGAGTTGAACAGCGGGTCGAAAAGCTGGTTGGCGAAGCGCAGCGCCAGGATGTTCTGGACCGTTTCCTTACCCAGGTAGTGGTCGATGCGGAAGACATCGGACTCGGGGAAGACCTCGTTGACGACGTCGTTGAGCTCCTTCGCGGAGGCCTCGTCGTGGCCGAAAGGCTTCTCGATGATCACTCGGCGCCAGCCGTTTTCGCTGCGGGCCATTCCGGAGCGCTGCAGCTGGTGGATGACGCTGGAAAAGTGCTGTGGCGGAACGGAGAGGTAGAAGGCCCAGTTCCCGGACGTGCCGCGCTGCTCGTCGAGCCGGGCGGTGACGGCGGCGAGGTTGTCGAAAGCGGCGTCGTCGGAGAAGTCGCCCTGGACGAACTCGATGCCCTCGGCGAGGCGATCCCAGACCGCATCGCGCCATGGGGTGCGGGCTCCCGCCTTCACGCTCTCCAGAACCTGGGCTTCGAACTCGGCTTTGCTCCACGCGCGGCGCCCGTAGCCCACCAGGGAGAAGCCCGGGGGCAGCAGGCCGCGGTTGGCGAGGTCGTAGATCGCGGGCAGCAGCTTCTTGCGTGCCAAGTCACCGGTAACCCCGAAGATCACCAAGCCGCCGGGGCCGGCGATGCGCGGGAGGCGCTTATCCTGCGGATTGCGCAGCGGGTTGTTCAGGTTCTCCTGTGATGCGCCCACGTCGAAGCGATCCCCTTTCCGATTCGCAGTACTCGTGGCGGAAAAACTACTTGGCCTTCGCGAGCTGCTCGCGCAGGGTCGCGAGGAGCTCGTTCCAGGCTTGCTCGAACTTCTGCACGCCTTCGGTCTCCAGGCGCTGCCAGACTTCGGGCAAGTCGATCCCGGCGTTGGTGAGCGCGGAGAAGATCTCGAGGGACTCGCTGGCCCGCCCGCTCAGCTGGTCGCCGGTGGTCTCGCCGTGGTCAATCGTCGCGTCGAGGGTGGCCTCCGGCATCGTGTTGACGGTGTTGGGGCCCGCGAGCTCGGTGACGTAGAGAGTGTCCGGGTACTCCGGGTTTTTCACGGAGGTGGACGCCCACAGCGGGCGCTGGGTGTTCGCCCCGCGGCCCACGAACTCCTGCCAGCGGGGGTTATTGGCGAGGTTGTCGAGGTAGGAAGCGTAGGCCAGGCGGGCGTTGGCGAGTGCCGCCTTGCCCTGCAGCGCTGCGGCCTCCGCACCCTTGTCAGCCAGCTGCGGGTCGATGTCGCTGTCCACGCGGGAGACGAAAAAGGAGGCGACGGAGTGGATCCCGCTGATGTCCTGGCCCGCCTTCTCGGCGGCGGCGATGCCCTCGACGAAGGCGTCCATGACCTGCTCGTAACGCTCCACGCTGAAGATGAGAGTCACGTTGACGCTGATGCCAGCGGCCAGCACCTCGCTGATCGCGGGCAGGCACTCGGTGGTCGCGGGAATCTTGATCATCAGGTTTGCACGATTAACCTGAGCTGCCAGCTCCTTGGCCTGGGCGACCGTCCCGGCAGCGTCGTGGGCGAGGCGAGGGTCAACCTCGAGGGAGACCCAGCCGTCGACCCCGCCGGTTTGCTCGTGGACACCAGCCAGAACGTCGCAGGCATCCTGCACGTCCTTGACAGCCATGGCGAAGACCGCCTCGTCGGCGGCAACGCCGGCGGCAGCGAGCTGGTGCAGCTGCTCGTCGTAGGCATCCCCCTGGGACATGGCGGCCGCGAAGATGGCTGGGTTGGTCGTCACTCCCACGATGCCCTTGGCATCGATGAGGGAGGCGAGCTTACCGCTGGTCAGGCGTGGCCGGGACAGGTCATCGAGCCACACGGAGGTGCCAGCGGAAGCGAGTTTCTGGATATTGCTTGGAGTGTTCATCGCTCACCAGCCTACTGCTGGCAGGCGACGGTTTCGACTTTGCTCCCCCGGGCAGAAAACCCGCCAAAAAACGCCGGGGGAGCGCGCCGTAACGAGCTGGCTAGACGAGCTCCCGGGCGGCGTCGGCGACAGCCTCTGCCGTGATGCCGTACTCCTGGTAGAGGCGCTGGTAGTCCGCCGAGGCACCGAAGTGCTCGATAGAGATGTTGCGCCCACCGAAGCCGGTGAACTCGTGCCACGGCATCGCGATGCCCGCCTCGACGGAGACGCGGGCGGTCACGGACGGTGGCAGCACCTCGTCGCGGTAGGTCTGGTCCTGGGCCTTGAACCACTCGACGACCGGCATGGACACCACGCGGGCGCCGATACCCTCGGCCTCGAGTGCCTCGGCCGCAGCCACGGCCAGCTGCACCTCGGAGCCGGTGCCGATGAGGATGACCTGCGGGGTCTCGGTGGAGGATTCGCGGAGGATGTAGCCACCGCGACGCACGCCCTCGCGGGCCTTCTCCTTAGTGCCCTCCAAGACCGGGACGTTCTGGCGGGTGAGGATCATGGCCTTGGGCGCGGCCGGAGCCTCGAGTGCCTCGGCCCACGCAGCGGAGGTCTCGTTCGCATCAGCCGGGCGGATCACCGCGAGGTTCGGGATCGCGCGCAGCGCAGCCAGGTGCTCGATCGGCTGGTGGGTCGGACCGTCCTCGCCGAGGCCGATGGAGTCGTGCGTCCACACGAAGTAGCTATCCGTGCTCATCAGCGCGGCCAGGCGGACCGAGGCGCGCATGTAGTCGGAGAACTGGAGGAAGGTCGCACCGTACGGGCGGGTCGGGCCGTGCAGGGCGATGCCGTTGATGATCGCGCCCATCGCGTGCTCCCGGATGCCGAAGTGCAGGTTCCGGCCGGTGGGGGAAGCGGTGAAGGTAGAGGTGGAGATGCTGGTCGGGCCGAAGGAGTCCTCCCCATTGATGAGGGTGTTGTTGGAGCCAGCCAGGTCGGCGGAGCCGCCCCACAGCTCCGGCATCTTCTTCGCCAGGGCCTGGAGCGCGGCACCGGAGGCCTTGCGGGTCGCGACGGACTCGCCGGCCTCGTAGCTCGGCAGCTCTGCATCGAAGCCCTCCGGCAGCTCGCCGGCGAAGAGGCGGTCGAAGAGCCCCTTATTCTCCGGGTTGGCCTCAGCCCAGGCGTCGAAGCTCTTGCGCCACTCGGCCTCCGCTGCCTCACCACGGGCGATGAGCTGGCGGGTGTGCTCGATGATCTCCTCTTCAACCGGGAAGAGCTCGTCCGGGAAGCCCAGGTTCTCCTTGACCCCGGAGATCTCCTCGGCGCCCAGGGCCGCGCCGTGCGAAGCTCCGGTGTTCACTGCGGTCGGCGCACCGTAGGCGATCACGCTGCGCATGCGGATGAAGGTGGGCTTGTTCTTCTCCTGCTTCGCGCTCTCCACGGCGTTCAGGATGCCGTCGACGTCCTCACCAGTGACCTCCAGGACCTGCCAGCCGTAGGCCTCATAGCGGGCGGTGACGTCCTCGGTGAAGGCGATGGTGGTGTCGTCCTCGATGGAGATACCGTTATCGTCCCAGAAGACGATGAGGTTGCCCAGCTCCTGGGTACCTGCCAGGGAGCCGGCCTCGGCGGTGATGCCCTCCTGGACGTCGCCGTCGGAGGCGATGACGTAGACGAAGTGGTCGAAGGGGGAGTCGCCGTCGCCCGCGTTCGGGTCGAAGAGTGCCTTCTCGCGGCGGGCTGCCATCGCCATGCCCACGGCGGACGCCAGGCCCTGGCCGAGCGGACCGGTGGTGATCTCCACGCCGTCGGTGTGACCGACCTCCGGGTGGCCGGGGGTCAGGGAGCCCCACTGGCGCAGCTGCTTGATGTCCTCAAGCTCCAGGCCGAAACCGCCCAGGTACAGCTGGATGTACTGGGTGAGAGAAGAGTGACCACAGGAGAGGATGAAGCGGTCGCGACCGACCCAGGTCGGGTTCTTCGGGTTGTGGCGCAGTACGCGCTGGTAGAGCGTGTACGCCAGGGGAGCCAGGCTCATCGCGGTGCCCGGGTGGCCCGAACCGCACTTCTCCACGGCATCGGCGGCAAGCACGCGGGCAAGGTCGACCGCCCGGGTGTCCTTCTCGGACCAATCCGCCGGGAAGTTGCGGATCATCAATGCTTGGAGCTCGGCAGGGAGATTCGGATTATAAGACACGAACTTGGGCCTTCCTCGGGGTATGACGTACTCGGGTTGTAGCTCTCGCCACTGCGGACGCGCGGGCGAGGCTTGACTATGCATATTCAATCTACCGGCCAGGGCGAAACTCTGCGTTCTTGGGGCAGCCGGAACTTTTTAGCGGTCATTTTCGACTACTCAAGAGGGCTTGATGAATCATCCCCAATCCGGCTTTCAATCTGGCGACTCGCGGTATCGGCGCAGTTTCGCCCACAGAATGCGCTCGGGTAGCGTATAGGCGGATAAGACGTGGAGAAGTGGAGGCAGAAGGCTTCGTGAATGGAATCTTGGATGCGGTCAAGGCTTATCTAGCGTTGACCAAGCCCCGGGTCATCGAGTTGCTCCTCGTCGCGACGATCCCGGCGATGCTCCAGGCCAATCGCGGTGAGATTGAGCTCGGCCTGATCATCCTCACCCTCATCGGTGGCTGGATGGGCGCAGCCTCCGCTAATACCTTCAACATGGTCGTCGACTACGACATCGACCAGTTGATGCGCCGCACGCGCCGCCGCCCGCTGGCCAAGGACACGGTTCCGGTCGAGCACGCAAAGATCTTCGCCTGGGTGCTGATGATCGCCAGTGTGCTGTGGCTGACCTTCCTCGTGCACTCTCCGCTGTCTGCCGCGTTCATCCTGCTGACCATCTGGTTCTACGTCTACGTCTACTCCAAGTGGTTGAAGCGCCGCACTTGGCAGAACGTCATCTGGGGTGGGGCCGCCGGCTGCATGCCCGTCATGGTCGGCTGGGCAGCTGTGACGGATAACAACGGCGGTGCCTTCAACGCCGGCTGGAGCTCCTGGATTCAGGCGATCATCCTGTTCATGGTGATCTTCTTCTGGACTCCGCCCCACACCTGGGCGCTGGGCATGCGCTACCGCGAGGACTACAAGGCCGCGGGCGTACCCATGATGCCGGTGGTCAAGCCGCCGCTGGAGGTCACCCGCCAGATCCTCTGGTACACCTGGGCTACGGTCATCACCTCGCTGCTTCTGGTCCCCGCCGCGGGTTGGATCTACGCCGTCGCGGCTCTGGCCTCCGGCGCCTGGTTCATCTTCCGCGCCCACGGCCTGCACCGCGGGGTCAAGGAGGGCACGCCGGTCAAGCCGATGAAGCTGTTCTTCCTGTCGAATAACTACCTTTCCCTGCTCTTCGTTGCCCTTTCGGTCGACGCCGTTATTGGCTGGGACACCATTTGGCAGATGCTCGGCAACTAAGGTGGAGAGCCAACCCGGGGAATCGCCCCGATCTGCAGGCCGCATCCGGGAGGGTGCGGCCGTTATTTTTTTGTTAGCGAAGAGGAGTACCGATGCCGCTCTTTTCCATCATCATGGTGACTTCTTACCTGGCCGGGGGCGCCGTATTGCTGTGGGTTGGGGTGAAGGGCGGATCAGAAACTCTGCCCCGCAACGACTGGATCGGAATCAGGACCCACAAGACGCTTTCCAGCGATGAGGCCTGGCTGACGGGGCATAAGGCTGCTGCGGGCTATCTCAAAGCCAGCAGCGTGCCGATGATCCTCGGTGGGATCTTCTTCATCTTCGCCAGTGACGAGCAGATTGGCTACGCAACTCTGCCAACTGCGGGGATCACGTTTGTGCTGGTGATGCTCGCAGTACGCAAGGCGCATACAGCCATCAGCGAATAGGTCTCGCCCCCGTCGTAGTGAAAAGCCCGGGCCGAGCCGTTGGAAAACAACGGTCCACCCGGGCTTGTGCGCGTCACGGGCCGCGTCGATATGTTGCGGCTCCTGGAAGGTTTTTGGGGCGTTTGCCCGGCGCTTGAGTGTGTCCTATGCGCCGGGTGGGAAAGCCGTTTAGTCTCCCTGGACGGCGTGGCTCACCGTTTCGCTCTGTTCCTCGTGGGTCTTCTGGTAGCGCAGCGCCCACAGGTAGCCGGTGGCCAGGGTGACCAGACCGGATCCGATGACGTGGACCGGGACAGTCCAGCGGGGCACGCCCAGCCAGAACTGGATGATGCCCACCACGCCCTGGAAGAGGATGCCGGCGCACATCCAGGCGGCGGCCTTCCGCACGCGTGGCGCGGCCACTACGGCGATGAGGGCGGCGATCAGGCCGATCGTCAGGCCCAGGTAGAGGTACATGGCGTGGGCGTGGATGTGGGCGATGGATTCGAGGCTCACCTGCAGTCGGTGCTCCGGCTTGATGGCCTCGTCACCGGCGTGCGGGCCCGCACTCGTGACGAGTACACCCGTGATCAGGGTGAAGGCCAGTGCCACGGCGCTCATCGTGGTGAGCACGCGCAGGGCGGCGGGCATCTGAGGTTTGACGGGGGCGTCGTCGTCCTCGGTGACCTTGACGAGCAGAATCGCAGCCAGGAAGACGAGCAGCATCGAAGGCAGGAAGTGGGCGGCGACGATCCACCACGCCAGATCCAGGCGCACGCTGATGCCGCCGATGATGGCCTGGGCGATAATACCCAGACCCTGGATGAAGGACAGGTGGAGGATCGAGGAGCGCCGGCCTGCTCGCAGCAGAGCGATGAAGGCTGCGAGCGCCGCAGCAATCAGCACGAAGGTCAGCAGCCGATTGCCGAACTCAATAATCTGGTGGATCCACGGCGCAGAGCCAGCAACGGGCACGAAGGAACCCGGGTGGCACTGTGGCCAAGTCTCACAGCCGAGGCCGGAGCCGGTCACGCGGACGAGGGATCCGGTGAAGGTGATGCCCGTCTGGCAGATCAGCAGGATGAGGGTCAGCACCCACTGGGTCTTGAGGCGCGGGATCTTCACGGCTTTGTTGCCATCGGCGTCCACCTCGCGCGGCAGGCCGACCTTGCGGTCCGCGCGGTAAATCGCTGCGTAGAGTTTCAGCATTGCCCGGCTCAGCGGGTTGTTCGTTTGGGCTGCTTGTTGGCTAATCGGATCCATCACAGCACTTAAGATTAGTCGTGGTGAGGGAGCAAAGCTAAAGGGCGCGCGCTAGGCGAGGCCAACCACACCAGGCTGTGAACAAGCACACATAAAACTTTGCGTTGAGGCCAGATCCGGCGGTGAGAAGCAGTCTTGTTCTAATCGCCCTTGATGGTGAAGGAGAACAGCTTCCGGGCGCCGACCGCACCCACGATCGCCCAGACCGCGAGAACGACGACGGCGAACCAGTCGACCCCGCCGGCGAAGGATTCTTCCAGCCCGGCGGCCAGCGCCACGGATGGAATGAGCTGCAACAGGGTTTGTGCCTGAGGCCCCAAGTCGGAGGCGACGGTGGAGTAACCAACCGCGCCCAGCAGCACGAACCAGATGGTGTTTGCAAGCGCCAGCACCATCTCGGAGCTCAAGGTGCCCCCGAGCAACAGGCCCAGCGAGGTGAAGCAGCCCACACCCAGGATGAGGAAGATCGCGGCGATCACCAGCCCGAGTCCTGGTGGTGACCACCCGAGCAGCAGGGCGACAACCGTGAGGATCAGCACCTGGATGGTAACCACGATCAACACTGCGGCGATCTTGCCGGCGATGAGGGCAGAGGTGGGAACCCCAGCCGCGCCGATTCGCTTGAGTGCGCCGTAGCGCCGGTCGAAGGCCACGGCGATGGCCTGGCCTGTGAAACCGGCACCCATGATCGCCACCGCGAGCACCATCGGGAACGCGCTAGCCACGGGGTCGTCCAACGGGACAACCGGTACCAGGGCCAGCCCCAGCAGCAGGCCGACCGGGATGATCAAGGACAGCAGCTGCTGCTCGCCGTGGCGCAGGAAGAGCAGGGACTCGATCTTGGTTTGCGCCAGCAGCATGCGGACAAAGCTCGCCTGCTTCGGGGCGGGTTCGAAGGTGCCGACGGGGAAGCGGCCGCCGGTTGCTGGCGCGTCCTCCATCACGGATCCCGCCTCGGTAGCCTGCTCTGCGGGAGCATCGGAACCCTGCGCCGACGGCATGCCGGTGGGCTGGCCACCTTGGGCGCCTAGGTTGTTCGCGGAAGTCATGAGCGCATCTCCCATCCGGTCAGCGAGAGGAAAACTTCCTCCAGGGTCTGTTCAGTGCTGTCGAGCTTCGTGATCATCGTCGCGCAGTCGCGGGCCGCGAGCGCAAGCATCAGGACGCCGTCGGGAGTGGCGGGGATACCTTCCACGGCGAATTGGCGTGGCTTGATCTCCCGGACCCGTACCGTTGGCGCTGACTCGGCGCCGCTGGCCTCATCCAGCAGCGCCCCCTGTCCTGCCTTGGCCGCACCAGCCTTGACCTCGAGGAGCGCACGGTGGAAGTGACCCCGGTCGAGGTCGGCGTCGACACTGACCTGGAAGGTGTGCCCGCTTCCGCCACCTGAGCGCTCGGAGGTGAGTTCCTTCGGGGTACCAGCGGCGACGACCTTACCCTTGTCGATGATGACGACCCGGTCGGAGAGCGCCTCCGCTTCGTCGAGCAGGTGGGTGGTGAGGACGACGCCCACTCCGTCGCGGCGCATGGAACGCACGATGTCCCACACCGCGTGCCGGGACTGCGCGTCCAAACCTGCGGTGGGCTCGTCGAGGAAGACCAACTCCGGGCGATTCACCAGCGCACAGGCGAGCGCTAGACGTTGCTGCTGGCCGCCGGAGAGGCGCCGATAGGTGGTGGAGCGGTGTTTCGTGAGCCCCACCATGTCCAGCAGCCACTCGGTATCGAGCGGGTCCTCGCTATAGCTGGCAACCAGCTTGAGCATCTCGCCGACCCGGATGCCCGGGTAAGCGCCGCCGCCCTGCAGCATCACCCCGATGCGGGACCGCACGGCGTCGGAATCCTTGGCGGGATCCAAACCGAAGAGCCGGATCTCGCCTGCATCCGGGCGGGCGAAGCCCTCGCACATTTCGATGGTCGTGGTTTTGCCCGCGCCGTTCGGGCCCAGTAGTGCCACGATCTCACCGGGGTAGACCTGGAAATCCAGCCCATCGACGGCGGTGTGGGCGCCAAACTTCTTCACCGCGCCAGTGACCTGGAGCAGTGGTTGAAGTTGAGGGGCCGAAGAGTCCTGCATTTTCACAGCTATTCAGTCTAGCCAGATGAGTCTAACTAGGGGCTCACCGGCTGTTGGGTGTGTCTGCCAGGACGACCGCATCCTTCGGACGAGGCAGCGCGAGGGCGTTGGCATATGGCGGATGCTTCTTGAGGTAGCGCCAGCTGGCGGCGAGCAACACGAGGAAGAGGAGCGCGGACATGGCGTAGATGAAGGCCACCGTCGCCGGCGGCAGCCCGAGCCCACGGGGCAGGATGAAGAAGCTGAAGGCCACCGAGTAGACGATCGTCGCGAAGTGGAAGACCGGTCGGTTGGCCCACGCTGCGAGCGGCAGAATGGCCCACAGCAGGTACCAGGGGTGGACGACGGGGAAGAAGATCACGAGGAACAGCGTGGCCACACCGAGCCCTCCCACGGGGTGAATGCGACCCCGGTAGGAGGCCCACAGCATGCGCACCACCCAAAACGCGCCGATCATGACGCCGAGGAAGCGAAAGACGAGCAGCGCGGCGGATTGCTGATCTCCGAGGCCCAGGAGGGTGCCGAGGAAGGAGGACGCCAAACCCGCCAACGTGGACAGGCTCATCCAGCTGATGATTTCTGCAGCCCCGCCCTGGGAGGTGATCCAACCGAAGCCCACGCCTGTGATCACGGAGAACAGACTCGCAGTGGCCGCGGCGACCACCGCGCTGGCCACTCCTGCGCCGATGAGATGTCGCAGACCCTCGCCCCACCAGCGCGCGATAGCCACTGCGGTGAAGCCGAGGGCCATCAGGGCGGTCACCTTAATCAGGCCCGCGCAGGTGACGATGACCGTACCGGAGAGCATGAGAAGCAGGCGGCTGCTCAATGGGCGCTCGTAATGGTCGGTGCCGCGCAGCACGAACTCCATGCCCACGAGCAGAAAGCCGAGCATGAGTGCCTCGTTGTGGATACCCGCGACGAGGTGGAGCAGCGTCAGCGGGTTCAGCACCCCGAGCCACCAGGCCGTCTGGGGTGCGATGCCGCAGCGCTGGGCGAGTCTGGTCAGCGCCCAGCCGGTGAGCACCAGACCGGTGATGCTCATCAGCCGATGGCCGAAGACCCCCAGCACGATGTTGTTGCCGGTGAGCATGGAGATCACGGCCCCATAGCCCAGTGCGACCGGGCCATAAGGGGCAGGGGAGTGAGCCCACATCAGCGGCACGGAACGGGCGAGCGGGTCTTGCACCCCGAGGATGTCCACCGGACCCGCGCTATACGGGTCCAGCCCCTGTGCAGCGATCGCCCCCTGGGCTAGATAAGAGTAGATGTCCTGGGTAAACATCGGCGCGGTGATCGCCAAGGGAAGCACCCAGAGGGCGAAAATGCGCCAATAGGTGCGGATGGGCAGCCGGGGGATTTGCCTTCCCCCTGGCCCCAGGACGAAGGCCGCGAGTAGGAGCCAGGCAACAACCAGAAAACCGATTCCGACGAAGACGGTCACGGTGGTGCTGTGCAACATCCGGGCCAAGACGTTGATCCCGGGAACTGACCAGAATGGGTTGCCCACCACGGGCATCGCGCCCGCGCCAATACCCCCCAGGGCGATGAGAATGGTGCCGATGGATCCCAGCCACACCGCGATCTGCAGCCGCAGCCGGTAGGCGGGGTTGAGGGGCTCCAACGGCGCGTGGAGGGCGAGCACCCGGCCCTCTTGGTGGAGCTGTGCCGAGCGGGAACCGGCCAGGCCGAGCCGGGGCAGCACGTCCAAATAGCGGCGCCACAGGCTGAAGGGGCCGCGGATCAACGCGTGGCCGGGTCGGTTCGAAGACATGCAACCACGATAATGAAGCCAGAGTTTTTAGGGAACATAGGTTCGCCTTAGTGGACAGGGGGAATTATTTAAGACACACTCGTGTTGTCTAATCATGACGGCCCTCAACGATGAAAGGCGGGTTGATATGGCACCAGTGGAAACCGACACGCGCCGTCGCATCCTGCTGTACGTGTTGAGACACGGGCCAGTGAGCGCGACAACCATTAGCGAGGCTTTTGGTTTGAGCGCAGCTGGCGTGAGGCGCCATCTGGACAACATCGTCGCGGATGGGCTCGCGGAGGCCGTTGACGCGCCACGGTCAGGACAGCGTGGGCGACCGGCGAAGCTATTCCGCCTCACTGATGCGGGTCGAGCGCAGTTCGGTCATGATTACGACACCCTTGCACTCCTCGCACTGCGTGCCCTGAAAAACTCGGGCGGAGAGGAAGCAGTCCAGGACTTTGCTGCGCAACGCATCAATGATCTGTTGGGGGACATCCCCGAACTCGACGGTGACTACGCAGACGACCGTGACGTGAAGGCCCAAGCCAAGAACATCGCGGAGGCGCTGACCAACCGTGGCTACGCGGCCACCGTGAGCCATGCGGCCGGCGGCGTCCAAATCTGCAGGCACCACTGCCCAATCCAGGACGTGGCGGAGGAGTTCCCCGAGCTGTGCGCTGCAGAGCACCGGGTAGTTGCGGAGCTACTCGGCCAGCACACTCAGCCGCTCGCTACTATCGCGGACGGCAACGGTATCTGTACGACCCATATTCCGCTGACCACCATTACCCCTTCCGCAACGAAGGAAAGCTGAAGAATCTATGACTCAAGCTGCTGACAAACTGCAATCCGATCAGGAAATCATCGACTCGATCGGTGCCTACGGCTACGGTTGGCACGATTCCGACGACGCCGGCGCCAGCGCGCGCCGTGGCCTGAACGAGGACGTCGTCCGGGATATTTCTGCCAAGAAGAACGAGCCGGAGTGGATGCTCGAGCGTCGCCTGAAGGCCCTCGAGATCTTCGACAAGAAGCCCATGCCCACCTGGGGCGCGGATCTGTCTGGCATCGATTTCGACCAGATCAAGTACTTCGTCCGCTCCACCGAGCAGCAGGCGACGAGCTGGGAGGACCTGCCGGAGGACATTAAGAACACCTACGACAAGCTGGGCATCCCAGAGGCGGAGCGCCAGCGCCTCGTCGCCGGTGTCGCCGCGCAGTACGAGTCCGAGGTTGTGTACCACCAGATCCGTGAGGACCTGGAGGAGCAGGGCGTGATCTTCGTCGACACCGACACCGCCCTGGAGGAGTACCCGGAGCTGTTCAAGGAGTACTTCGGCACCGTGATTCCCGCGGGCGATAACAAGTTCTCTGCTCTGAACACCGCCGTGTGGTCCGGTGGTTCCTTCATCTACGTGCCACCGGGAGTCCACGTGGACATCCCGCTGCAGGCCTACTTCCGGATCAACACGGAGAACATGGGCCAGTTCGAGCGCACGCTCATCATCGTCGACGAGGACGCCTACGTTCACTACGTCGAGGGCTGCACCGCCCCGATCTACAAGACCGACTCCCTGCACTCCGCAGTGGTCGAGATCATCGTGAAGAAGGGCGGCCGCTGCCGCTACACGACGATCCAGAACTGGTCGAACAACGTCTACAACCTCGTCACGAAGCGCACCAAGTGTGAAGAGGGCGCGACCATGGAGTGGGTCGATGGCAACATCGGCTCCAAGGTCACCATGAAGTACCCGGCCGTGTGGATGACCGGTCCGCACGCCAAGGGCGAGGTCCTGTCCGTCGCCTTCGCGGGCGAGGGCCAGTTCCAGGACACCGGCGCGAAGATGACCCACATGGCGCCGTACACCAGCTCCAACATCGTCTCGAAGTCTGTGGCTCGCTCGGGTGGCCGCGCCGCTTACCGTGGCCTGGTCGAGGTTCACCCGAATGCGCACCACTCCGCCTCCCAGGTTGAGTGTGACGCCCTGCTGGTGGACTCCATCTCCCGGTCGGATACATACCCGTACAACGACATCCGCAACGACCACGTCACCTTGGGCCACGAGGCGACCGTCTCCCAGGTCTCCGAGGACCAGCTCTTCTACCTGATGAGCCGCGGTCTCGAGGAGGAAGAGGCGATGGCGATGATCGTTCGTGGCTTCGTGGAGCCAATCGCCAAGGAGCTCCCGATGGAGTACGCACTTGAGCTCAACCGTCTGATCGAACTGCAAATGGAAGGATCGGTGGGCTAAGCCAGATGACCACCTTGGAAAACGTTCAGAATCAAACCGTCAAGGCGGGAACCGATCACCAGACCAAGGGCGACCGCTTCACCTCCTTCAAGGCTGAGGACTTCGCGATCCCGAAGGGCCGCGACGAGGACTGGCGCTTCACCCCGCTGCGCCGCCTTCGTGGTCTGCACGACGGCACCGCCGCAGCTCCGACGGACGCCAATGTCGTCATCGAGGTCCCGGAGAACGCCGGCGACAACGTCTCCGTGACGAAGGTTAACTCCTCCGACCCGCGCGTCGGTCTGGCCGGCGCACCGGTGGACCGCGCCGCAGCCCAGGCCTGGGAGAACGCACCGGTCGCGGACTACGTCCAGGTCGCGAAGGACACCGCGCTGACCGAGCCGATCGAGATCACGATCACCGGCCCGGGTGAAGATCAGGTCTCCTACAGCACCCTGGTCGTCGAGCTCGAGCGTCATGCCGAGGCCGTCGTCATCCTGCGCTATCAGGGTTCCGGCGCACACTCCGACAACGTCGAGTTCGTCGTCGGCGACGGCGCGAAGCTGGTCACCGTGGTGCTTGAGGACTGGGAGGACGACGGCGTCCACCTCTCCAACTCCCACATTCAGGCTGGTCGCGACGCCACCGTCCGCCACGCCTACGCGGCATTCGGCGGCGAGATCCTGCGCTCCGTACCGCACGTGCGCTACACCGCACCGGGTGGCGACGTGGAGATGCTGGGCGTGAACTTCGCCGATGCGAATCAGTACTTCGAGCAGCGCCTGCTGATCGACCACTCCGTCCAGAACTGCCGTTCCAACGTGCTCTACAAGGGTGCTCTGCAGGGCGACCCGGCCGACGCGGACCGCCCGGCGTCCGAGCGTAAGCGCGATGCCCGCACCGTGTGGATCGGCGACGTTCTGATTCGCCCGGAGGCCACCGGGACGGACACCTACGAGACCAATAACAACCTGCTGCTGACCACCGGCGCCCGCGCGGACTCCGTGCCGAACTTGGAGATCCAGACCGGCGAGATCGCAGGTGCTGGCCACGCTGCCACGGTGGGTCGCTTCGACGACGAGCAGATGTACTACCTGCAGGCCAGAGGCATTCCGGAGGCGCAAGCCAAGATGCTCATCGTCCGCGGTTTCTTCACCGACGTCATCCGTCGCATCCCGGTGGAGTCCGTCCGCGAGCACCTGGAAGAGCTCGTCGGCAACGAGCTCGAGCGCACCGTCCTCTAACCCGCTAATCCTCCCAAGAATCTTTCAAAGGAAACATCACTAGTATGAGCACTCTTGAGATCAAGAACCTCCACGCCCAGGTCCTGCCCTCGGACGAGAACGACGAGCCGAAGAAGATCCTCAACGGCGTGAACCTCACCATCAACTCCGGCGAGACCCACGCCATCATGGGGCCGAACGGCTCCGGTAAGTCCACCCTGGCCTACGCCATCAGCGGCCACCCGCGCTACGAGGTCACCGAGGGCGAGGTACTGCTCGACGGCGTGAACCTCCTCGACCTGGATGTCGATGAGCGTGCCCGCGCAGGCCTGTTCCTGGCGATGCAGTACCCGACCGAGGTGCCGGGCGTGTCCATGGCCAACTTCCTGCGCTCCGCAGCCACCGCCACCCGTGGCGAGGCTCCGAAGCTGCGCGAGTGGGTTAAGGAAGCCCGCGAGGCGATGAAGGAACTGGACATCGACCCGTCCTTCTCCGAGCGTTCCGTCAACGAGGGCTTCTCCGGCGGCGAGAAGAAGCGCCACGAGGTGCTGCAGCTCGGCCTGCTGAAGCCGAAGTTCGCCATCCTCGATGAGACCGACTCCGGCCTGGACGTCGACGCCCTGCGCATCGTCTCTGAAGGCATCAACAACTACCAGGAGCGCGAGAACGGTGGCGTGCTGATGATTACGCACTACCAGCGCATCCTTAACTACGTGAAGCCGGATCACGTTCACGTCTTCGCTGGTGGCCGCATCGTCACCTCCGGTGGCCCGGAGCTGGCAGAGCAGCTGGAGAACGAGGGCTACGACAAGTTCGTCAACGCCTAAAGACGCACCGAAAGTCCCACCCCGCGACCCCTGGGGTGGGTTTTCAATCCCCGCAGGAATGCTTCAACCGCGTCACTGCGGATAAAGAAGCGAAGAATCGAAGGTTTTCATGGTTGATACTCATCTCGACACCCAAGCGATCCGACAGGATTTCCCCATCCTTTCCCGCACCGTTCGGGACGGCCAGCCGCTGATCTACCTCGATTCCGGGGCGACCGCGCAGCGCCCCCTGCAGGTGCTGGACGCGGAGCGCGACTTCCTCACCAAGCACAATGCCCCGGTCCACCGCGGTGCCTACCAGATCGCTGAGGAGGCCACCGACGCCTATGAGGGCGCCCGCGAGGCCATCGCGGCCTTCGTTGGCGCGGCGGATGAGGAGATCGCCTTCACGAAGAACGCCACCGAGGCGCTCAACGAGGTGGCTTTCGTCCTGGGGGATTCCCGGGCCGGCGAACTTCAGGTCACCGAAGGCGACGAGATCGTCGTATCCGAGCTGGAGCACCACGCCAACCTCGTGCCCTGGCAGGAGCTGGCACGTCGCACGGGCGCAACCCTGAAGTGGTTCCGCGCCACTGAGGACGGCCGCATCGACCTGGACAGCCTGCAGCTCAGCGAGAAGACGAAGGTCGTGGCACTGACGCACCAGTCGAACGTCACCGGTGCGGTGCTGGACGTCAAGGAGGCAGTGCGGCGGGCTCGCGAGGTCGGCGCACTCTTCGTGCTGGATGCCTGCCAGTCTGTGCCACACATGGCCGTGGACTTCCACGACCTGGATGTGGACTTCGCGGCGTTCTCCGGGCACAAGATGCTGGGTCCCAACGGCGTGGGCGTGTTGTACGGCAAGAAGGAGCACCTGCGCGTGCTGCCACCGTTCCTCACCGGCGGGTCGATGATCCAGAAGGTGACGATGGAGGGCTCCACCTTCGCCGACGCCCCGCAGAAATTCGAGGCGGGTACCCAGATGACCTCCCAGGTCGTGGGTCTTGGGGCTGCGGTGGCCTACCTCAACGAGCTGGGCATGGACAAGGTTGCCGCCCACGAGCACGAGCTCACCGCCTATGCGTTGGCCCAGCTCAGCGAGATCCCGGGCCTGCGGATCATCGGTCCGCTCGATATGCACAACCGAGGTAGCGCGGTGAGCATGGTGGTCGACGGCATCCACCCGCACGACCTGGGGCAGATTCTGGATGACCAGGGAGTCTCCATCCGGGTGGGGCACCACTGCGCGTGGCCGGCCCATACGTGCCTGGGTGTGCAGGCCACGGCGCGCGCCAGCTTCTACGTCTATAACGAGAAGTGGGAGATCGACCGGCTCGTCGAGGGCATCCGCAAGGCGCAGGAGTTCTTCGGCGTCTAGCCCCGCCACCCGGGTGGCTGCGCTTCTTTTTAGGACGTCAGCGCGCCCGGCGTCGCAGAAGACCTGAACCCAACTACACAACCTCAACATTAAAAACGGTGGTGAAAGTACATGAGAATGGAACAGATGTACCAGGAGGTCATCCTGGACCATTACAAGCACCCGGAGCACGCCGGCCTGCGCGAGCCTTATGACGCGGAGGTCTTCCACGTGAACACCTCCTGTGGTGACGAGCTGACGCTGCGGGTGCACCTGAGCGAGGACCACAAGACGGTTCAGGACATCTCTTACGACGCAGTGGGCTGTTCTATCAGCCAGGCCTCTACCTCCGTGATGGCCGATGAGATCGTGGGCCTGCCGGTCACCGAAGCCTTCGCGAAGCTCGCCGAGTTCGAGAAGATGATCACCTCCCGCGGCAAGCTGGAGGGCGATGAGGACCTCATCGGCGACGGCATCGCCTTTAGCGGTGTCTCCAAGTATCCGGCCCGAGTGAAGTGCGCGTTGCTGGGATGGAAGGCCTTCGAGGCCGCCGCGATCGACGCGGGCGTCTCCCCGCCCGAGCAGTCCGAAGACGCTTAGCGACTAACGCCATTACCCATTAACCGACAATCCACCGTTTCTTTCACGGCACTTAAGCCCAAACCCCCAAAGCGAGGAAAGCAATGTCTGAACAGAACCCTTCCAGCCCGGAGATGGACCCGTCGCCGCTCAACGAGGTCCCGGAGCCGCCGGCGAACCCGAGCCCGGAGGATCTTGAGCGTTACGGCAAGATCGAGGAGTGCCTGCTGGACGTCATCGACCCGGAGCTGGGCATCAACGTCGTTGACCTTGGCTTGGTCTACGACGTCTGGGATGAGGGCAAGACCGTCATGATCAACATGACGCTGACCTCCCCGGCCTGCCCGCTGCACGACATGATTGAGGACCAGGCGCAGACCGCGGTGCTGAGCACGCTCCAGGAGTACGAGGACCTGCAGATCAACTGGGTCTGGACCCCGGCCTGGGGCCCGCAGATGATCAACGAGGAAGGCCGCGAGCAGCTGCGTTACCTCGGCTTCTCGGTCTAGCCACGCTGCAGGCCGAAGCGCAGGTAGCGCCAGGGGCGGCGATAGAGGGGGAGTAACACCGGGTGAGTCCACCCGGTGTTTTTCCTTAGCCGCCACATTGTCCGGGCGGTGCGCAGCCCGCTGCGTCCCGAGAGGTAGGCCAGCTGGTCGGCGGTGGGCAGGGAGAAGAAGGCGGCGAAGAAGCTCTGGACGTCCGTGGTGTTGGCCTCGGCGAGCAGCAGGGATCCGATGCGCCGCAGGGCCCGGGCGAGGGTCACGTTCGCTCGGCGGGCCAGCCCCATACAGCTCAAACCAACGCGCCTGATCCCGGTAGGCGCCAATTCCGCACGGTCGAGGAAGTCATCCACCTCCTGCAGCGCCGTGCCGACCGAATAGCCGGTCGCGGGATGGATAAAGCCGGCTCGGGCACCGAAGGTGTGCACCGCTGAGCCAGCAGCGGTGGTGCCCATGGGGATGGCAACGAGCTCTTCATCGGCGATCTCCAGCTTCTCGCGCCAGACCTCGCCCTGGAGGCTAGCCAACCGAGAGTCGAGCCGGGAGCGCAGCAGGGCGTAATCGGACTCTGTGGGGCGGGAGGTGCTTGCCAGGATCGTCTCCTCAGCCAGCCAGCCTTCAGGGAGGCGCTGGACGTAGAGGAAGCTGGGCTTGGCGCCATCGGGTTCCGCCGCGGGGGAGGCGGTCCAGTCCATGAGGGTCGGGGTGGTTAGCGCCTCGGACAGCGTGGCGCTGGACCCACGCACCGGGCGAAGCACGTAGCCCACCGCGATCTGCCACAGCGCGCCACCGGTCGCGGCCCCGCGGCAGTCCACCGTGAGCCCCGGCAAGTCGGAGAATTGCTCCTCGGTGATGGCTTCGGCATGCAGGCTTCCCCCGGTGCGCTCTACCGCCTCAGCCGCCGCCGTGCGCAGGCCGTCCTTGGACATCATGCGGTAGCAAAAGCCCAGCGGCGTGGTGGACCCCGGGGTGGGGGTCACGCGGATGGATTCGGCGGGGGAAAAGATGCTGCCCGCCCAATCGGGGATCTCCGGGGCGAAGGCTCCATAGGTGGCGGGCCAGGCTGGCCACGCGTCCGCCCCTGCTGCCTCCGGACGAGAACCGGGGTCGTAGCCGTGCACCTGCCAGCCACGCTCGGCGGCCCGCAGCGCGAGGATCGCACCCGCTGGTCCCAAACCAATGACGTTGATTCGGCGCGGACCGGCACCCCGGGCGGGCGCCGCCGGGGCTGCGCTAATACTCCAGCTCATGCCCCCAATCTAGCCAAGGGCCGAGCAGTGTTAGGGTATTGCCTGTGATTGTGACGAAGGATCTGGAAGTTCGGGTGGGCGCGCGCACCCTCCTCACCGCCCCCGGCGAGCACCTGCGGGTGCAGCCGGGCGACCGCATCGCGCTGGTGGGCCGCAACGGGGCCGGGAAGACCACCACGATGCGGATCCTGGCGGGGGAGACCGAGCCTTATGGCGGCAGTGTCGTCAGTTCCGGGGAGCTGGGCTACCTGCCGCAGGACTCGAAGGAAGGGGACATCGAGCAAACGGCCCGGGACCGCGTCCTCTCGGCCCGCGGGCTCGACCGGATTCGTCAGTCCATGGAGCGCCAGCAGGAGATCATGGAGACCGCGACGACGGACTCCAAGCGCGATGCTGCGATCCGCAAGTACTCCCGGCTGGAGGAGCAGTACCACTCGCTGGGTGGCTACGAGGCCAACGCCGAAGCCGCCCGCATCTGCGACGCGCTGGGACTGCCGGAACGAGTGCTCGACCAGCAGCTGAAGACCCTCTCGGGTGGACAGCGCCGCCGCGTGGAGCTCGCCCAGATCCTCTTCGCCGCCACGGCCGGCTCCGGGCGATCCAAGACCACCCTGCTGCTCGACGAGCCGACCAACCACCTGGACTCGGATTCCATCGCCTGGCTGAAGGACTTTCTCTCCAAGCACGAGGGTGGGCTGATCATGATCTCCCACGACGTCGAGCTCATCGAGGCGGTCTGCAACCGCGTCTGGTTCCTCGACGCGGTCCGCGCCGAGGCGGATGTCTACAACATGGGATGGAAGAAGTACCTGGACGCCCGCGCCCTGGACGAGGCGCGTCGACGTCGGGAACGGGCCAACGCGGAGAAGAAGGCCTCCGCGCTGAAGAAGCAGGCGGATAAGTTCGGGGCGAAGGCGAACAAGGCCCGCGCCGCCAAGCAGATGGTGGCCCGCGCCGACCGGATGCTGGACCAACTGGACGAGGTGCGCGTCGAGGATAAGGTCGCCTCGATCCGTTTCCCGAAACCTGCGCCCTGTGGCAAGACCCCGCTATTCGCCAAGGGGCTGACCAAGATGTACGGCTCCCTGGAGGTCTTCGCGGGCGTAGACCTGGCGATCGACAAGGGCAGCCGCGTCGTCGTCCTGGGCTTCAACGGTGCCGGTAAGACCACGCTGCTGAAGCTCCTGGCCGGGGTGGAGCGCACGGACGGGGAGGGTGGCATCGTCACGGGCCACGGCCTCAAGATCGGCTACTTCGCCCAGGAGCACGACACCATCGACGGGGAAAAGTCCGTGTGGCAGAACGCCATCGACGCCTGCCCCGACGCCGATGAGCAGGAGCTGCGCAGCCTGCTTGGCGCGTTCATGTTTTCCGGGGAGAAGCTGGACCAGCCGGCGGGCACGCTCTCGGGCGGTGAGAAGACTCGCCTGGCGCTGGCCACGCTGGTCTCCTCCCGCGCGAACGTGCTCCTGCTCGACGAGCCGACGAATAACCTGGACCCGCAGTCCCGCGAGCAGGTCCTGGACGCGCTGCGCACCTACGAGGGCGCGGTGGTGCTGGTGACCCACGACCCGGGTGCTGTGCGGGCCCTGGAGCCGGAGCGGGTCATCGTTCTACCTGATGGGGTGGAGGACCTGTGGAACGACGAGTACATGGAGATCGTCGAGCTGGTCTAAGCGCCGACGTCGCTGGTCGGCTGGGCTGCTGGTCGGCGCGGGACGCCGGCTCGCCGGTGGGGCTTACCAGGACCAACTGTTCGGCATGCGCCAGTTGCGCTCAGCGAGGTTGAAGGCGGCTTCGCGCTGCTTCTCCGTCAGCCCCGAGTCCAGCGCCGCGTGGGTCTGACCGGGGCGGCGGCTGATGCCGACGATCGCCCAGCGGTTATTGTTCCAGCCATCTACCGTGGCATCTTCCGCCGAGCTCGCCATGCTGAAACGTGTGCGGTACCAATCGGGGTTGCGCTTCATCTGAAACTCGAAGGAATGCATCTCCTTCAGCGAACCATCGGGGTGCAGCACTTTCAGCGGTGCCCGGTAGTAGTAATAAAACGTCCGACCAGAGTCCCGGGAGCTGCTGACATCGGTGCGGCAGTGATAGAACTGCCCGACCAACGCAGGGTAGTAGTCGATCCAGCCATTCTTCCAGGCCGTGACGATCCGCCTGCGCCGGGAAACGGCGCGTGAGATCGCGTACGCCCCGACGAGGACAAAGATGCTGCCGAGGGCTGCGAAACCGATGTCGATGACGTCGAATTTATCGCGCCATGACCCGGTATCACTCAGACCGCTGAGCAGGAAACGGAAGCCAATCAGCGCGAACAGGCCGCCGAAGAGCACGAAGATCAGGAAGAAAGCGATGCGTCCGGGCAGCGCGCCCCGGTAGGGTCCGGGGCCGGCCGCTTTCACTGCCTCGAAGACTCCGCTGTGGTCCCGCATTGGGTGGGGCTGGCGTAGTAGTCCTCGTCTCGCTCAGGCACCAGCGGGTTCTCCAACCCGGATTTGAACTTCAGTTGTGTGCGCGGCATGCGCGTCGGCTGCGTCAAAGCTGTGGACCCCTCGTCGCTGTGAAGTAGACAACAAAGTGTCCCCAGGATACGCCGTGATCCAACCACCGACACGCAAAAAACGGGCAAGTCCAAGCACGGCTTGGCTTTATGCACGGTGCTTGGCCCTGCCCGCGAGGCTCGCTAGTTGCGGAAGCCGTGCACCGGGGCAGGGATGAAACCGCCGCGGTGGACGAAGGCGTCGTTGCCTTTCGCGTTCACCGGGATGACCGGGGCGTAGCCCAGCAGGCCACCAAAGTTGACCTCATCGCCCGGCTTCGTGCCCGGCACTGGGATGAGGCGAGCGGCGGTGGTCTTATGGTTCATCACGCCGATGGCGGCCTCGTCGGCAATCATGCCGGCGATGAGCTCCGCCGAGGTATCACCCGGGATAGCGATCATGTCGAAGCCGACGGAGCAGATGCTGGTCATGGCCTCGAGCTTGTCCATGTTGATGGACCCCTCGCGCACAGCGTCGATCATGCCCTTGTCCTCGGAAACCGGGATGAAGGAGCCGGACAGCCCGCCCACGCGAGAGCAGGCCATCATGCCACCCTTCTTCACCGCGTCATTGAGCAGGGCCAGTGCTGCGGTCGTGCCGTGGGTACCGACCTGGTCCAGGCCCATGCTCTCGAGCACGTGGGCCACCGAGTCTCCCACCTCGGCGGTCGGGGCGAGGGAGAGGTCGACGATGCCGAAGGGTACGCCGAGGCGCTCAGCAGCCATCGTGCCGACCAGCTGGCCCGCGCGGGTAATCTTGAAGGCAGCCTTCTTAATCTCCTCGGCGATCTCGTTGAGGGAGGCACCAGCCATCGGGGCGATAGCGCTGTTCACCACGCCCGGGCCGGAAACGCCGACGGAGATCACCGTGTCCGGCTCCTCGATGCCGTGGAAGGCACCCGCCATGAACGGGTTGTCGCCGACAGCGTTGGCGAAGACCACCAGCTTCGCACAGGCGATGGAGGACTCGTCCTTGGTCAGCTCGGCTGCCTCCTTGACCACCCGGCCCATCAGGCCGACGGCATCCATGTTCACCCCGGCACGGGAGGTCGCGACGTTAACCGAGCCGCAGACCGCGCCGGTGGTGGACAGCGCCTCGGGGATGGAGCGGATGAGCCGCTCATCTGAGGTTGTCGCGCCCTTCTCGACGAGGGCGGAGTAACCACCGACGAAGTTCACGCCCAGCTCGCCGGCGGCGCGATCCAGCGCCTTGGCGATCTCCACCGGATTGCCCTCCACGCCGGCGGCGACGAGGGAGACGGGGGAGACGGAGACACGCTTGTTCACAATCGGGATCCCGAGCTCGCGCTCGATGCCCTCACACACGGGCACCAGGTCGCGGGCGCGCTCGGTCACGCGATCGTAGACCGCCTGCGCCGTGGCCTCCATGGTGGAGCGGGTGCAGCCAATGAGCGAGATGCCCATCGTGACCGTGCGGATATCCAGGCGGTAGTCCTCGATCATCCGGATGACCTCGAGGAAGCGGGTAGAAGAGAATTCGAAGTTCACGCCGCGCCGCCTTAAATATCGTTGATGGCGCTAAACAGGGCTTCGGACTGGATGCGTACCACCATGCCCAGCGGCTGGCCCGCGGTATCAAAGGCCTCCTGGAGGGCACCCATATCCACGTCTGTTTCCGGCAATTCCACGCGCATGATCATGGTGAAGAAGTCATCCATGATGGTCTGGGAGACGTCGACGATATTCAGGCCCTCGTCGGCTGCCGCCTTCGCGACGGCGGCGATAACACCGGGGCGATCCTTGCCGGTAGTGGTAATGATTGCATACATGCGGCCAGTATAGACCTGGAAAAATGCACCTAGAAAAGGGGTGTAGGGTGGGCGCCATGAAAAAGCAGCATGTTCTTGTCCTTGGCGCCGGCGGCAACGTCTCGCGCCACAGCATCCCGAAACTCGTCGCAGCAGGCCACAGCGTTACGGCCCTGGTGCGCAACCCCGATCACGTGCGGCAGCTCGTCGACGAGGGCGCGACCGCGATTGTGCGCGATCTCACTACGATCAGCACAGAGGATTGGGCGCGTCTGCTGAGCCCCTTCGATGTGGTCGTCTGGTCCGCCGGTGCTGGAGGCGGTTCCGCGGAGCTGACCTACGCTGTCGACCGCGACGCCGCGATGGCGATGATCGACGCGCTCGAGTCCCTCGGGGACGCAGCCCCGTTCACCGTCATGGTCTCCTACGCGGGCGCATCCGAGGCGGAAACCGAGGACGACGGTGGCTCCTGGTTCGCCTACGTCGAGTCCAAGAAGGCCGTCGATAAGAGGCTGCTCGGATCCACCCTGCCGTACCAGATTCTGGGGCCAACCCGCCTGACCGACGACGCAGCCGCGGGAATCACGGTGCTGGACGGCACCATGGACCCCGCGTCCGAGACGGCGCGCAAGCTGGTCGCCGACGTCATCGTCGAGTCCGTCGGGCGCGGAGAGGCGTTTGACCGCAACCCCCTCGACTTCGAAAACGGAACGGGCTCGGTCGCCGACGTCTAACCGCAGGGGCTACCCGCCGCGCACCGACTGCTCGACGAGATCGAGCATCTTCTCGAGCTGCGCGGCGTCAGCCCCTTCCGCCATCTTGGCCATCAGCCCGTCCATGACCGTCTCGAGGTAGGTCTGGATGACCTCCAGGGGCACATCCGTGCGCATCGAGACGTTGTGGGACAGGCGGGCCCGGACGGCGGCATCGAGCACCTGCTGGTGCTTGCGCCACCGCGCCTCGAACTCCGGGTCGGTGCGCAGCTTGCGGACCGTTTCCGCACGCGTGATGTACCAGCTATTGGTCTCCGGGTGCGTGATCATGTGCCGCATGACCTCAATGAGGCCGTGGTTCGACACAACCTCCGCCTGGCGGGCGGCGTCCTCCCGCACCACCGCGAGGAACAGGGCTTCCTTGTCCGCGAAGTGGTGGAAGATCGCGCCCCGGGTCTTTCCGGTGGCCTTCTCCAGCCGGGCGACGGTCGCCCCCTCGTAGCCATATTGCGCGAAGCAACCACGGGCTTGCTCGATAATCTCCCGACGGCGGCGGGATAGTTCACGGTCGCTGACGATGGGCATGGCAGATTCCTTGATTGCGCACCTTCGAGGAGGGGGTTGAAGGTCGCGCGGGGTCGAAGAAAAAGTTTAAGAAAAGGGGAAAGGGGCCCACCGGCTAGGCCGGAAGGCCCCTCAGCGGATGGGGAGAACTACTTGTTCTCGTCCATCATGTTGCGCAGGACGAACTGCAGGATACCGCCGTTGCGGTAGTAGTCAGCCTCGCCCGGGGTGTCGATACGGGTCACGGCGTCGAACTCAATCTTCTCGCCGTTCTCCTTGGTAGCGACGACCTTCACGGTCTTCGGAGTCTCGCCCTCGTTGAGCTTCTCCAGACCGGTGATGTCGAAGGTCTCGGTGCCCTCGATACCCAGGGACTTCCAGGACTCGCCCTCCGGGAACTGCAGCGGAACAACGCCCATACCGATGAGGTTGGAGCGGTGGATGCGCTCGAAGGACTCTGCGATGACGGCCTTCACGCCGAGCAGCAGGGTGCCCTTTGCAGCCCAGTCACGGGAGGAACCGGTGCCGTACTCCTTGCCGCCGAGAACCACGAGAGGAGTGTTCTGCTCCTTGTAGTTCATTGCAGCGTCGTAGATGTAGGACTGTGGGCCACCCTCCTGGGTGAAGTCGCGGGTGTAGCCACCTGCAACGCCGTCCAGCAGCTGGTTCTGCAGGCGAATGTTCGCGAAGGTACCGCGGACCATGACCTCGTGGTTACCACGACGTGCGCCGAGGGAGTTGTAGTCCTTGCGGGCAACGCCGTTCTCGTCGAGGTACTGAGCAGCCGGGGTGCCCGGCTTAATGGTCGAAGCAGGGGAGATGTGGTCGGTGGTGACGGAGTCGCCCAGCAGAGCCAGGACGCGTGCACCCTCGACGTTCTCGACTGCCTCCGGCTCGCGGCTCATGCCGTCGAAGTACGGAGCCTTGCGGATGTAGGTGGACTTTGGGTCCCAGTCGAAGGTCTTACCGGTCGGGACCTCCAGGCTCTGCCAGCGCTCGTCGCCCTTGAAGACATCGGCGTAGTCAGAGACGTACATCTCCTTGGAGATGGAGGACTTGATGACCTCTTGGATCTCCTCGGTGGACGGCCAGATGTCCTTCAGGAAGACGTCGTTGCCGTCCTGGTCCTGGCCCAGCGGCTGGGTCTCGAAGTCGAAGTCCATGGTGCCGGCGATGGCGTAGGCGATGACGAGGATCGGGGACGCCAGGTAGTTCATCTTGACGTCCGGATTGATGCGACCCTCGAAGTTACGGTTACCGGACAGGACTGCGGTAGCAGCCAGGTCGGAGCGGTTGATGCCCTCGGAGATCTCCTCAGGCAGCGGGCCGGAGTTACCGATACAGGTGGTGCAGCCATAGCCGACGAGGTGGAAGCCCATTGCCTCGAGGTCCTCCCACAGGCCGGCCTTCTCGTAGTAGCCGGTGACAACCTGGGAGCCCGGAGCCATGGAGGTCTTAACCCACGGCGCAGACTTCAGGCCCTTCTTGCGGGCGTTGCGTGCAAGTAGGCCCGCGCCGAGCATGACGGACGGGTTGGAGGTGTTGGTGCAAGAGGTGATGGACGCGATGGCGACCATACCGTGGTCCAGCTCCATCTCCTGGCCGTTGTAGGTAACAGCGGTCGGGACGGACGGACGGCCTGCGGCGCCGCAGGCTGCGGACGGGACGTTGCCCTTCGCATCAGCCGGGGATGCCGGGGTGGAGGACGGTGCGCCGCCCTCTGCGACGAAGTCCTGAGCACCAGCGTCGCCGGAGCCGTTGCCTGCGTAGTTGTGCAGGTCCTTGCGGAACTGGTTCTTCGCGTCGGTGAGCTCGATGCGGTCCTGCGGACGCTTCGGGCCAGCGATGGATGGAACGACGGTGGACAGGTCCAGCTCGAGGTATTCGGAGTACTCGACGTCGGCCTCCGGGTCGAGCCACATGCCCTGCTCCTTGGCGTAAGCCTCGACGCGGTCCAGGGTCTCCTGGTCGCGACCGGTCAGAGCCAGGTAGTCGATGGTTTCCTGGTCGATCGGGAACATAGCGGCGGTGGAGCCGAACTCTGGGGACATGTTGCCGATGGTTGCGCGGTTTGCGAGCGGCAGCTCGGCAACGCCAGCGCCGTAGAACTCGACGAACTTACCGACGACACCGTGCTGACGCAGCATGTCGGTGATGGTCAGAACGACGTCGGTTGCGGTCACGCCCGGCTGGATCTCGCCGCTGAGCTTGAAGCCAACGACGCGCGGGATGAGCATGGAGATCGGCTGGCCGAGCATTGCTGCCTCGGCCTCGATGCCACCAACCCCCCAGCCCAGGATGCCCAGGCCGTTCTGCATGGTGGTGTGGGAGTCGGTACCAACACAGGTATCCGGGTAGGCCACGCCGTCCTTCTCGAAGACGGAGCGAGCGAGGTACTCGATGTTGACCTGGTGGACGATACCGGTTCCCGGGGGAACGACGCGGAAGTTCTCGAAGGCGCCGGTGCCCCAACGCAGGAACTTGTAGCGCTCCTCGTTGCGATCGTACTCGATCTCCACGTTCTTCTCGAAGGCCTGGTCAGAACCGAATGCCTCGATGATGACGGAGTGGTCGATGACCATCTCGGCCGGGTTCAGCGGGTTGACCTGGTCGGCGTCGCCACCCAGGGAGACCACTGCGTCACGGATGGTTGCGAGGTCAACGATGCAGGCCACGCCGGTGAAGTCCTGCATGATCACACGAGCCGGGGTGAACTGGATCTCGATGGATGGATCAGCCTTTGGATCCCAGTTCGCGATGGCCTCGATGTGCTCACGGGTGATGTTCTTACCATCCTCGTTCCGCAGCAGGTTCTCGCCAAGCACCTTCAGGGAATAAGGGAGCTTCTCCATGCCAGGCACTGCGGACAGGCGGAAGATGTCGTAGCTCTTCTCGCCAACCTCCAGCGTGCCCTTCGCGTCGAAGGAGTTGATGCTTTCAGTCACTATTAGCTCCTGAGTCTCTTCTCGTAGTCGATAAGTCGCTCCGCGGGCTGGAGCGCGGGGGAGCGCTCCTTAAAATTACGTCCCGGAGTTCGTCGTGGACGTAGCACGGGGAGTACACCTCTATTATGCAGGTTTTCCCGGTGACGTCTGCCACCGACATTAACAGTACGGCCGTTACGTTTAGAAATCTTTCCGTCTCGCTTCGCGCGGAGGCATTACCCCCGGCCACCCACAGGCAGCGAAACCCTTGAGAAGACGAGAGAACTGCTAGCTCGAGGTGCGCGACGAGACCGCTATGAACTACACTCCATAGAATCGAACCCTCAAGTTCCCCTTTAAACTTCTGGATGGAGCCCTCATGACCAACACTGCGTGCCCCGCAGCCGCGTCACCCCACCCAGACACCGTGAAAAAGTTCGCCAAGTTGGGAATCGATACCCCGCAGATCATTAGCGGCCTCGAAAAGGACACACTGTGGGTGGACCCAAAACTTGAGGCTCGTGTGGAACCTGAAGTCTCGGGAATGCGTGCCGCACTGGACGATGCGCAAGGGGGGTCGCGGATTCAGCTCGCAGTGGTTAACAGCACCCAGTTAGAGCCAGCGACCGAACGCGACCTCGCGCAAGTCCTCCACGACGCAACATGTTCGGACACGACTCTCGTAATGACGCCAAAGTGGGGGACGTCAGTGTCCGACCTCTACCCACGCTTCACCCTGGAACGAAACCACGGAAAGCTCCATGGCGACCTCAGCGCGGACGCTGTCGAGAACTTCCTCAGCGCGGTAGAAAACACAGCAACACCGACAACTGCCGTCAGCAACGGCCTGCTGGGGATCGCCATTCTCTCGATTGCGATCACCGCACTGTTCGCGCAGCGGCGCCGCTAGCGGAACCACAGTAGCCGCAAGGGCCGCGCACGATTCAGCGATGCGCACGCGGCCGCAGCACCGCTTCTTAACCTTTAGCCCCTCCGCCCCAGCTCGTACCCACCGGATCACCAGGGCGATGGCAGGCAGACCTTCAGTTCCACGCACTTTTCGGCGACGAAGGTCACGAAAAGGCGAAGAAAACCGTACAACCGGACTGCCAAAAAGCTGGTCAACCCCAGAGGCTTGACAGCCCTTAATCGAGAGTTGAGCGATTTACACGCCTACTTGCATCCTTCAAGCAGACACGCCAGCATCTTCAAAATTGTGAGCCACGTCACAAGATTGCCAATTCTTTACCTTTTCGCTGGTCAATCCATGTGACATGACCAAAGTGGCGTGTGTTTAATTTGATACTTATGTGAATTGAGTCGCTCAGTTATGCATTTGTGCCCTAGGGTTTTGAACGTCATTGACTGAAACAGGAGGGAACTCGAGTTGCTCGAGCTGCACCGAAACCTTCGGACACCCCCTGGACCGTGCTTCATCTCATGGGGAAGTGAGATAAACCGGACCGCGGGTGACCTTCTTGTGGATGTCCACCGTCAACCAGGAGACCTTTAACGTGCTATCTCGCCCGAGCATCGGCCGTAACGACACGGCAAACATCGCGCGGTCTAGTCGCACTCTTCTCGCGGTCGCTGTGACCGCTGGCATCTATGCGCACACGGCCACCGCACCCGCACTAGCAGACGACCAGGAGTCCGTTGAGGCATACCTCGCGGACCTGGTGGATGAGACGTCCAGCAAGCAGTCCGAGGTTGACAACATCCTCAACCAGATGGGCGGCATCCGCGAAGCAGCAAATAAGTCCCGCGTGGACCTGGAGCGTAGCCAGAAGGCCGCCCAGGAAGCGCAGGATAAGACACTGTCCGCGCGCAAGCGGCTCGACAGTGCCGAAAAGGACGTCAACACCGCCCAGGAAAAGCTGAACGAGATTGCTCGCTCCGCATATAAGCAAGGCGGCCACACGGCTCCGGTCACTCTCGCCGCGGGCGCCGATTCCGCCGCGTCCCAGATGGATCGCGCCAGCTATGTTCGTCTCGCGACGGAGAAGCAGCAGGGCGTAGTCAATCGTCTGGACTTGTCTCGCACCCAGAGTGCGAACGAGGAGTCTCGCCTGCGCGCCTCCCGCGAGGCCGCGGATAACGCGGTGCAGAACGCGGTCAAGGCGCACCAGACCGCCGTGAACACGCTGCGCAACTCCCAGCAGCGGCTGCAGCAGATCTCGGCGGAGTACCAGAAGCTCAGGCGCCAGGCCGAGCAGGCTCAGGCAAAGCTTCGCGCAGCCAAGAGTGCTATCGAGACGCTGGCAAACCAGAAGCCCAAGGCTTCCTCCTTTGAAAAGCGTGCTGCAGCGGAGAAGGCCGCGAACCTGGTCGAGGAAAAGGCGGAGAAGGACTCCGATAAGAACTCCGAGCAGCCGAGCGCGCCACAGCAGAACACGCCGCAGACTGAGGAAACGACGTCCGACAACAATGCTGCTGAAAACACTGCAGCACCTACCGAAACCCAGGCGTCGTCCGAAGCACCTGCTCCTGACACCGCAGCAGCTGCTGCGCCGGAGACACCTGCTACCTTCGAGCAGTCCAGCGCTGGCGACGACCACCGCCAGAAGGCCATCGACGGCCTGATCGCTGCCGGCCAGGACGCCTTCCGGGCAGGCGCCACCGCCACCGCCAATGGGCAGGATCGTGCCGCCGCGCTGCGCGCCGCTGGGGAAGCAGGCCGGAATACCGCCGGTCAGCACTACGATCAGCTCGTCGCTAACGCAGGCAGCGAACAGAACCAGACCGCGACCACCCCGGAGTCCGCGCAGGAGACCGCTGAACAGCAGGCCGAGCCGACCGTAGAGGCGGAGGGCCAGGAACAGAGCGACAACCCGGCTCAGCAGGCTGAGTCCCAGGGCATCCTGATCAACCCGGAGACCGGCCTCCAGGAGGAGCGCCCCGGCGAGATGCCACCGGTCACGGCACCGGATAACGACAACCTGCCGGCCGCAGACACCACCGTCGACACCAGCGGCACCGCTGAAGAGAAGATCGAGCGTGTGATCGACCGCGCGATGAGCCAGCTCGGCGTGCAGTACGCCTGGGGCGGTGGAAACGCCAATGGCCCGACGCTCGGAATCCGCGACGGGGGTGTGGCTGACACATACGGCGACTACCAGAAGATCGGTTTCGACTGCTCCGGTCTGACCCTCTACGCCTTCGCCGCAGTGGGCCTGGATATCGGTCACTACACCGGCTACCAGTACAACCAGGGACGCAAGATCCCGGTCTCGGAGATCAAGCGTGGCGACATGCTCTTCTGGGGACCGAACGCCGAGTACCACGTCGCGATCTACCTGGGCGACGGGAAGATGATCGAGGCCCCGCAGTCGGGCGATGTGGTTAAGATTTCCGACGTCCGCTACAACGGCATGAGCCCCTACGCGGTGCGCATGATCGAGTGATGAGACGCTAAAAGAGCTCCTGGGGAACTGCTCCGCTAGTCAAGGCAAAAGACTTGACTAACGGAGCAGTTCTCGTTGTGCGTAATCCACCGCGGTCATCCGCGCGATACGCACCGCCCGCCCCAGCGGAAGGAGAAAAGGATCGAGGCTTGACTGCGGTGCCGAATCGCGCGCGACATCAATAATGGCCGCGACATAGTCCGCACGGGCCATGAGCTTCTCCGCGCGCGAGGGAACGTTCACCGGCAACCCCGGCACACCGAAAGCATCGCTCAGCGCCCCCACCAGCATCCGTGGCCCGACCGACCCGGTCGGCCAGCGGACCATCACTCCACTGGATTCGATTCCCGCAACCGCCCGATCCGTCGCCTGCCGCAACATCGCATCCGCGTCGCCCGGCCCGTTGGTTGGCAGTTGCGGAGCCCGGCCCTCGGCGGTGTGCCAGTGCCAGTAGATCACCGAGGAATCAACGATCTCGGGCACGGCGACGTGGTGGACGAGCGGGTCTTCGTCCGCAAAGGCAATCCCTGCACCCGCGGCGGCGACCGCCGAAGCGGCCTCCCCAGCCGGCAGTGGGGGCGGATCCCCCATTCCAGCCAGCACCAAATTCACCAACGGCCGGTGTTCCAAGCCGACGGCCGCTCCCTCAGTGACTGCGCGCACGTTCTTGAGGAGGTCGATCAAACCGGTGGCCCCATCCGCCTCTGCGGCGGTCCCGGATACCGTCCCACCGGCTCGGGCCAGCACCCGGTGATGCCGGCCCTGCACCGCGTGGAAGGAGTCGATCACCTCGTCGGTGCTAATGAACCCGTGCAGCCACCACGCCAACCACAGGGACGTGTTCTGCACCGGGGACCACAGCTGGCTGCGGATCAGCCGCTTCGTTTCAGCATTAGGCATTGCGCCACCGACCTCTTTCATTCGCCTTAGCCTAAGCTTGACAGCCATGAGCTTCAACAATCGCGACCCCTACGCAGGCGACATCTTTCAAGGTCACGCCCGCACGAAGCGACCACAGTACCCGGAGGTGCCTGCCGAACCTGGGCTGATCATCGAGGTTCTCGCCGATGACTTCGTGGGAGAAGTCGTCGGTGGGGAGAAGACGATCGACGGCTGGTGCGTCAAGCTCGAGGACCGCCACGGCGCCCAGCGCCTGTTCCCGCTGCGACCTGGCGGTTTTCTCCTCGAGGGGCAGCGGGTCAGCCTCAGCCGGTACGTCGCTCCCCGCGATGTGCCCGCAAAGTCCACGATCTCCAATTCTGGTTCCCGGCGAGTTGCCAACGTCGAAGCAAAGGTCGCTGCCCCTTCTCGTATCTGGGTGGAGGGGATTCACGACGCCGCGATCGTCGAGCGGGTCTGGGGGCACGACCTCCGCGTCGAAGGCATCGTGGTGGAGTACATCGAGGGCCTGGACAACCTCCACGAGAGGCTCGCCGAGTTCCAGCCCACCGCGGATCGGCGTGTCGGCGTTCTCGCCGATCACCTGATCGAAGGCACCAAGGAGATGCGGCTAGTGCAGAGCCTTGGCCCCCACGTGATGGTCACCGGCCACCCGTATATCGATATCTGGGAAGCCGTGAAGCCATCCTCAGTTGGAATCAAAGCCTGGCCTCACGTTCCGCGTGGGATCGACTGGAAGACCGGGGTGTGCCAGCAGCTCGGTTGGGGAACCCCGCAGGATGGCTGGCGGAAAGTCTATTCCTCTGTGAAGACCTTCAGGGACCTCGATTCCTCGCTGCTGGGGGCAGTGGAGCGGCTGATCGACTTCGTGACGGTCGGGGAGTAGCCAAACTCCTTATATCGGCGGGCGGTCTCTTGCGCCACGCAGTTGAGCCCCAGGCGGGTTCAGTACCCACCCCAGCGGTTGCCTCAAGCCCGGTGTTGCGTCAGCCCAGCTCGTCCACGCGGGCGAGCATGTGCACCGCAAGGTTCCACCCGGCCTGCTCGGCCTGCCAACCCGCAGAAGCGAGCCGTTGGCTCATCGCCTGCTTGGAGATGCCGACAACCTCCGCTGCCTCCGACTGCGAGTAACCGGAACGCAGGAGGGCAGTAGCCTCGCGACCCTCCTTTGTCCGCCGGGCCAACACATGGGCGATGAGGGTAAACGCGGCGGCAACATCTTCGGCGATCTCCGTTCCCTTGCCCGGTGCCTGGGTGTGGTCCGAGCCGGGAAGCTCCAGCCGGACGCTCACCTCACCAGGCCGCTGCCGGATGCGGATCGCTCGCCGAGCGACCTCGCCGGTGGCAGCCATCTGCTCGTGGGGTGCCAGTTCCTCCCATTCCTCAGCGCTTTCTGGGTAGAGCTCGGCCATGGTCACGGTTCGCCCGATGCCGATTGCGAAGTCCCCGGCCTGGATCAGGCTCAAAACCACCGCGAGCGTCTCCTCAGCCCCCTCGGTGTGGCAGAGCAGGTCCTCGACCCCGACCTGTTCCACGTTCAGAACGGAGTCCGCATTAGCGAAGGCTTCGGTGACCTCCTCGACGTATTCCGCCCGGCGGCGGGAACGGCCACGGTAGGAAGCGAAAACTGCGAACACTTGCTGTCAGGGCTTTCTTATTGGGAACTGCGGGACATTGGCTGGTGGCCTGCGGTGGCAGGGTCGCACCAAACGGGACGGCGCGTTCGCACCAGTGATTTTCATTCTAAGGCCTGCTGCTCACGAGCTTGCGCCAGAGCCAGGCCTCACGGGACGCGATAGCCAGGCCCGCCAGCATCAACAGGGCCGAGACCGCGATCCACAGCATCCGCGCCCCGGAGTCCAGGTGCTGGGAGGTAAGGCTGTTGGTCGCAATGATAAGACCGACAGTATTGGGAGCGCTGCCCACCACCGTGGCAAAAAGGAAACCTGGAAGGGGTATGCGAACCAGGCCACAGGCGTAGTTTAACAAGCTGAACGGCACCGCTGGTACGAGCCGGAGCCCCAACACAGCCAGCCAGCCACGCTGTTTAATCAGCTCGCGCAAGGTCCCGACGCGCGGGTCGTCACCGTCCTCGGCCGGGCGCCACCGGCCGCCGAAGCGACGGAAAATCAGCACGGAGATGGTCGCCGACAAGCCGAGCCCCAGGAACATCAGAGTGATGCCCAACAACGGGCTAAACATCAGCCCCGCGGTCAGCGTCCAGACTGTGCGAGGGAACGGGAACTGGGTACACAGAACCATCAACACCAGGTATGCCAGTGGCGCCCAGGGACCAGTAGACCCCACCCAGTCGCGGATGGTGTGCGGGGAGGGCAGCGGGATAAAGAAAAGGCACGCGACCACGGCGAGCGAGGCAAGGACGAGGCCGATCTGAGCCCGAGTTCCCAGTTGCGCCCAACGTTCGCGAAGATGGGTCAGCACTTGAGGGCGTCCCTTCCAGCCTCGTGAGATCCAATAAAAAATCGCCCCGCTTGGTTCAAGCGGGGCGAATCATGGTGTCCGGAGGGGGACTTGAACCCCCACGCCCGTTAATAGGGCACTAGCACCTCAAGCTAGCGCGTCTGCCATTCCGCCACCCGGACAGGGTAAGCATGCACTGTGCTTAGGTACCTTAGCACCTAGCCCGTGCGTGCTTGAAACACTCTATCCAGCTTATGAAATTAAAACAAATTGGCAGGTCAGAGCAATAAAAGTTCCGGAAATCCGTGGCTAGAGTACAAGATTGTTCGGTAGACTAAACAGCATGACTCTTAACCCAGAAGATGCTTCAACCAAAGCTTCCTATGTCGACGATCGCTTTCCGGGTCCAGACCCATATGCGCCACTAGCCGACCTGCCCAAGCTTAAGGTCGGCAGCGAGACCTTCGCTGACGGAGACCGCCTCCCGGAGGCGCAACTCGGTGGCAACGATGTCTCCCCGCAGCTGAGCTGGGAACCAGGCCCGGAAGGGACCGAAAGCTACGCAGTCACGTGCTTTGACCCGGATGCCCCCACTGCCAGCGGCTTCTGGCACTGGGCCGTGTTCAATATCCCAGCCTCCGTGACCAGCCTCGATCTCGACGCCGGCGACGAGGAGCTCGCCGGCTTACCAAAGGGAGCGACAGCTCTGCGCGGGGACTCCGGAAGCCGCGGCTACTACGGCGCCATGCCTCCAGAGGGCCATGGCCCGCACCGCTACCTCTTCGCGGTGCACGCCGTCGGGGAGAAGCTGGACATCAGCGATTCCGCAACGCCGACCGTCCTGGGGTTCAACCTCCAGTTCAAGGCTTTGGCGCGCGGCATCCTGTGGGGCTGGGCAGAGAACTAAGCCCCTTAGTCACTCAACGCGAGGGAGCTGCTTAGAGCTCCTTCCATTCCAGACCCGAGCCCACTGCTTCGGAGATGTTCCGCAGGCCGTGGGCTCGAATCTGTGCGGCCAGGCCCCGGTGGATCTTCGAGATCCAGTTCGGACCGCCGTAGATGAAGCCGGTGTAGCCCTGCAGAAGGCTGGCACCTGCAGCGATGCGTTCCCAGGCCTGCTGCGGGGTCTCGATGCCGCCCACGCCGATGAGCACCAGCTTGCCCTCCGCACGTGCCGCGATGCGACGCAGCACCTCGAGGGAACGCTCTGCCAGGGGAGCACCCGATACTCCACCAGCGCCGAGGGATCGAACCCACTGCGCGTCGGACTTCAGCCCTTCCCGGCTGATCGTCGTATTCGTCGCGATCAGGCCGGTAACCCCAAGCTCGATGGCCAGATCGGTCACGGCGTCGATGTCCTCATCGGAAAGATCCGGCGCGATCTTGACGAACAACGGGAGATCGGCTTCCTCCTGGACCGCCGCGACGATGGGGCGCAGCGAGTCCACAGCCTGCAGGTCGCGCAGCCCCGGCGTGTTCGGGGAGGATACGTTGATCACCAGGTAGTCGGCGACGTCCTTCACCGCACGCGCGGACTCGCGGTAGTCGTTGGGCGCCAGCTCCGGTGGGGTGATCTTCGCCTTGCCAAGGTTCACACCCACGGGCTCGAGGCAGCGGCGGCGGGAGAGGCGCTGAGCAGCAGCAATCGCGCCGTCGTTGTTGAATCCCATGCGGTTGAGGATCGCGCGGTCCTCAGGCAGCCGGAACAGACGCGGGGTCGGGTTACCCGGCTGGGCAACGCTGGTCAGCGTGCCGAGCTCCGAGTAGCCAAAGCCGAGCGGGCCCCAAATGTGGAACTCCTCGGCGTTCTTATCGAAGCCGGCAGCCAGGCCGAGCGGCCGGTCAAAGCGAATACCGGCCACCGTCTGGGAGAGCACCGGGTCGTCGACAACCAGCGCGCGGCGCACCGCAGCGCAGGCAACCTGCGAGTCAGCGATTCGACGGAAGACGCCCGAGAGCATGCCGTGGATCCGCTCCGGCGGGATCCGGAACATCAGCTTCAACAGCTTCTCGTAGGCCGAATCAGAGAGGTGATCGAAGCGGCGGGAAGTTGGGGTGTTGGCCATGGCAGTCTCCTGAATTGTGTTGTGGTGGACGTGGTTCTCTGTGGCGACCAGTGGACTACTGATCCTCGTGAATCACGGGGAAGTCCTCAGCCTCCGGCACCCCGCGCTCAACAGCGGCGTCGATATCCGCAGCCGACACCCGCTGGGTGGCGCCGTCCGCGCCGAAGAGCAGCACGTCGCCGTCCGGGGAGTCCAGGATGTGACGCACGTTCGGGATGGAGTCGAACGCTGCTGCCTGGATCGGGGTTCCGCTGTCGATGCGGTAGCCGGTGACCTTGTTATCGCCGGTGGTGGAGACCCAGGCGATCTGGCGCTTGCCGTCCCACAGCACCGCCCACGGGCTCTTGCCGGTGGGAGCGGCCTGGACCTGGCGCACCACGTCGTTCAAGGTGAAGACCTGGAACTGGTCCTGCACGGTATCCGCTGCGATGAAGATCCCCTGATCCCCGCGACCAACGCTGTTCAGCCCCACGCCCTGGCCGATGCGCAGGGCACCGCGCGGGCCGTTGGTGGCGAGGTCGATGTCGGTGATGCTGGTCTGGTCGCGGTCGATCACCGCGAGCCTTTCCTCACCGTGTTCGTTGTTGACGTGGACGAGGTCGTCGAGGCTACGGCTGACGACGATGGTCTCCGCCTCTCCGAGTTGATCGCCGGAGGGGGAGTAGTAGTGCAGCTGGTTGGAATCCTTGAAGCCCACGAAGACCCGGCCGTCCGTCGTGACGGTGGCCACCGTGGGGGTGCCGTCGAGGCTGTACTTCTTAAGCTGCTTGCCGTCGGCGCCGTATTCGTACAGCGCGCCGTCGCAGGCGAGCATGACGCCGTCGGCAGAAGGCGTGACCTTCGTGCACTTCTCCGGCACGTCGATCTTCTTCGCCTCGCCCTCACCAGACAGCTCGGCCAACGTTCCGATGCGCAGCGTGGATGCGCTCAGTGCCCCCACCTGCTCAGTCTTCGGATCCAGGCCGATCTGGGAGACGTCGACGACCTCGCCGGCCTCGCTATCCTTCTGCACCTCACCGAGCGGGTCCGTCGCTGCCGGGGAATCCGCCGGGGTGGCGGGCGTGCCGCCCTTCGGTGCCGACTCTGGGGCGGCAGATCCTTCCGGTGCGCCGTTGTCCGCCGCATCCTCAGTGGCACAGCCTGCCAACCCGAGCCCCACGGTGGCGGTTAACGCAGCCGCCCACGTCAGAGGTTTCTTCCAAGACATCGCGTCATCGCCTCGTTTACGCCAAACACGCTTACCTGCATTCATCAGGTAGTACGCTACCAGCCGAGTTGGGTGGGTCGGTGTATCGTCCTTAAGCATGCCTACCGAAATGTCTTGGCTGCAGACGATCGTGCTCTCGATCGTGCAAGGTCTCACCGAGTTTCTACCCGTTTCCTCCTCTGGCCACCTGCGGATTGTCTCCGAGCTGTTCTGGGGAGCCGACGCGGGCGCCTCCTTCACAGCTGTGATCCAGCTCGGCACGGAGCTGGCGGTGCTCGTGTACTTCGCTAAGGACATCTGGCGGATCCTCACCGCGTGGTTCGCCGGCCTGGTGGATAAGTCCCGGCGGAACCACGACTATCAGATGGGGTGGATGGTCATCGCGGGCACCATTCCCATCGCGGTGCTGGGGTTCTTCGGCAAGGATTTGATCCGCGATCAGCTGCGCAACCTGTGGATCACCGCTGCCATGTTGATCCTCTTCTCCTTCGTTTTCATTCTCGCGGAGAAGCTAGGACGTCGACGCCGCTCCTTCGACGAGCTGACCATGCGGGATGCGGTGCTCATGGGTCTGGCCCAGTGCCTCGCGTTGATCCCTGGCGTGTCCCGATCGGGCGGTACGATTTCCGCCGGTCTGTTCCTCAACCTGGACCGCGAGGTCGCCACCCGGTTCAGCTTCCTCCTGGCTATCCCCGCCGTCTTGGCGTCCGGCATCTTTTCCCTGGGGGATGTGTTCGATCCGGCCGCAGGCCAGGCGGCGAGCGGGAGCCAGCTGGCGGTCGGCACGCTGATCGCCTTCCTCGTCGGATACGCCTCCATCGCCTGGCTTCTGAAGTTCGTGTCTAACCACAGTTTCGCCTGGTTCGCAGCATGGCGCATCCCGGTCGGTGTGCTGGTGATGGTGCTGCTGGGCGCTGGAGTTTTGCAGCCGTTATAGTGGGGAACCATGCATTCTTGGTCTGCTCCCCGTGTCCCACAGTTCCCGACGACCATTCCGGCGGTGGCCGATTCCGCTGCAGCGGAGGTGGTAGCCCCACCAGCGTTGCAGCTGTACGACACGGCAGATGACCAGGTCAAGCCCGTCGCATTGCCAGAGCACGGCGCCCCGGTGGGCATGTACGTCTGCGGGATCACCCCGTATGACTCCACCCACCTGGGGCACGCGGCGACCTATAACACCTTCGACCTGGTGAACCGCTACTTGCGCGCCGCCGGGCACGCCGTTACTTATGTGCAGAATGTCACGGATGTCGACGATCCGCTGTTCGAGCGCGCCGAGCGTGATGGCGTGGACTGGCGCGAGCTGGGCAAGGAGCAGACCGACCTGTTCCGTTCCGACATGACTCAGCTGCGGATTCTGCCGCCGGAGTTCTTCGTCGGGGCGATGGAGACGATCGATGAGGTCGTCGAGATGGTCAGCACGCTGCTCGACAAGGGCGCAGCCTACGTCGTGGAGGGGGAGTACCCGGATGTCTACGCCGACCACACCTACACCGAACAGTTTGGCTACGAGTCCCGCTACGACGAGGCCACCATGCGGGAACTCTTCGCCGAGCGCGGTGGTGACCCGGAGCGGGAAGGCAAGCGCCACCCCCTGGATGCACTGCTGTGGCGGGCCCACCGCACGGGTGAGCCAGAGTGGGATGCTCCCTTTGGCTCGGGGCGGCCTGGCTGGCACGTGGAGTGCGCGGC
This sequence comes from Candidatus Corynebacterium intestinavium, assembly GCA_019120635.1. Taxonomy (GTDB): domain Bacteria; phylum Actinomycetota; class Actinomycetes; order Mycobacteriales; family Mycobacteriaceae; genus Corynebacterium; species Corynebacterium intestinavium. Next base: position 49,381 of record DWUR01000008.1, read on the forward strand.
CATCGCAATGAACCGCTTGGGGGAGCAGTTCGCCATCCAGGGTGGCGGCGTTGATCTGCGTTACCCGCACCATGAGTACTCGGCAGCTCACGTGGAGGCTGCCTGCGGCACCCAGCGTATGGCGGGACACTACGTGCACACCGGCATGATCGGCCTTGAGGGAACCAAGATGTCCAAGTCCCTGGGCAACCTGGAGTTCGTCTCTGCGCTCACCGCGCAGGGCTTCGACCCCGCGGCAATCCGCGTGGGGCTCTACGCCGGGCACTACCGGGCAGATCGTGACTGGTCCGCGGAGGTCCTCAGTGAGGCTGAGGATCGCCTCGCCAAGTGGCGCGCCGCTGCCGCTGAGGAGAACAATCCGCAGCGCGTCGCGGAAGTGTTGGCGGCCGTCACCGGACACCTGTCCAACGACCTCGACACCCCAGCCGTCCTGCGCACGCTCGACGAGTGGGCAGCGGCGGTCAACAAGGGCATTGGAGCCAGTGGCTACCGGGTCACCCCTGCCGCCGAGCGCACTGCGCCTTCCAAGGCTCTCGCCGCGGGTCTCGACGCGCTGCTCGGCGTCACGGTCTAGGGCGCGGGACGAGCGCCGTGACACAGCACCCATACCCGGCGGGCGATTCTTCGCTTTCCGAATGGCCACCAGATGTCCGTGAGGCCGCTACGGAGTTCATCGGAAACCTCCGGATGATGGCTACCGGCAGCTACCTGCGCGCCGAGGAGGGGCAGTATTGGGATCCCCCGTACCCGGAGTCTGCGGTGGACGAGGCCCAGGCAGAGCTGGTGACCATCGGGGCGGCGATCCTGGGCGGGGCAGATCCTCAGGAGACCTCCCTGGCCGGGGTCCGCAGAATCATCGCAATCTCCGACGCCAACGGCGGGCTGCTCCTGGATAGCGAGGAGCTGGACGAGCTGCTGGTGTTCCTCAGTCGACTCACTGCCACGGTGGGTGGGGAGGCCTCGGTGATCTGCGACGCCGTGCGCGAACTCGTCGAGGAGTAGCCCTTTAAGCCCCTGGGGCTGGACACTTGCCCCGATAGTGGTGCGACTATTCACCCCACTATCGGGGCTCCTTGCAACCTTCGAGGGAGACGCGTGCCACAATAGGGGCGTGAGCAATCCCAAGAATTTTGATTCCCTATTCGCGGAGCTTTCCGAGAAGGCGCGCACCCGCCCAGAAGGCTCCGGCACCGTCAAAGCCCTCGACGCCGGTGTCCATTTCCAGGGCAAGAAGATCGTCGAAGAGGCTGGGGAAGTGTGGCTGGCCGCCGAGTACGAGTCGGATGAGGAGCTGGCCGAGGAGATCTCCCAGCTGCTGTACTGGCTGCAGGTCGTGGCAGTCGGCCGGGGCCTCAGCCTCGAGGACATCTACAAGCATCTTTAGGCCCAGCTAGAAGCCCGAACTAAACGCACGGAACCCGACTGCGCCGCACGCAGAGCCGCAACGGCGCGGAAACAGCACCCACCACGCAAGGAGCCACATGTCCCCGGTCGCGCCCAACCTGAACGCCCCACTTCCTGAAGACAACGCTGCCGATTCCAGCGAGCGCTACCTGCGCGTCGCCGTCCCGAACAAGGGTTCGCTCTCGGAAGCCGCGACGAACATCCTCAAGGAGGCGGGTTACACCACCCGCGCTGATTCCAAGGCGCTAACCGCGGTCGATCACGAGAACCAGGTTGAGTTCTACTTCCTGCGCCCGAAGGACATCGCCATCTACGTCGCCTCCGGCCACCTCGACATCGGAATCACGGGCCGCGACCTTGCCGCAGATACCCGCGAGGAAACCGCCGAGCTGCTGCCCCTGGGCTTCGGGGCCTCCACCTTCCGCTACGCCGCCCCGATGGGCGAGGGCTGGACGGTCGAGAAGCTGGCGGGCAAGCGCATCGCCACCGCCTACCCGAACCTCGTTCGCAAGGACCTGAAGAACCGGGGCATCGACGCCACGGTGATCCGCCTGGACGGCGCGGTGGAGATCTCCATCCGCCTGGGCGTAGCCGACGCGATCGCCGACGTGGTCTCCACCGGTCGCACTCTCCGCACGCAGGGCCTGGAGCCTTTCGGCGAGCCGCTGTGCGTCTCCGAGGCCGTCATGATCGGCCGCAAGGGGGCCGAGATGGACGAAGCAAAGCAGGTGCTGCTGAAGCGCATGGAGGGCATCCTGCACGCCCAGAACTACGTCATGCTGGATTACAACGTCTCCCGCGACGTGCTGGACGAAGCTGCCGCCATCACCCCGGGGCTCTCGGCCCCGACCGTCTCCCCGCTGGCCAATGAAGGCTGGGTCGCGGTGCGCGCAATGGTGCCGCGCAAGCAGGCCAACGCGCTGATGGATTCGCTGTCTGCCCTGGGGGCAGAGGCGATCCTCGCCACGGATATCCGCATCGCCCGTATCTAGCGGATTCGCCTTATCCCTCAACGGGGTCGCCGTCGTGGCGGCCCCGTTTTCTTCCACGGCTACCCCAGGGGAGATAGCCCCGCGCCCGCAGCGCGCCGTTTCTTCTACACTCTTTAAGTACACCCGTACCAGCACCGGTCAGCGAGAGCGTCCCCATGCTCCGCCGCACCGGGACATCAGTACGGCTCCCAACACCCCTTAACGCCTGTGGCGATTGACGCGAAAGTTTAGGTGGCAGTTTCACATGGCACACCGCCCCAAGCCCTCCCCGAACTCCCAAAGCTCCAGCGACGGGCACGTCCTGAGCTCGACGGATATCATCACCTCAGCCGAATCCTCCTCCCTGGAAGCCCGCAGCGGCGCACACTACCGCCTGGAGGAAGATCTGCTGGGCACGATGAAAGTTCCGGCAGACGCCTACTACGGAATCCACACCCTCCGAGCCGTGGATAACTTCCAGATCTCCCGCACGAACATCAACCACATCCCGGAGCTCATCCGCGGCATGGTGATGGTGAAGAAGGCCGCCGCGATGGCCAACATGCGGGTCAAGGCGTTGCCCATCGACAAGGGCGAGGCGATCGTCGCGGCCTGCGATGCGGTGCTCGAGGAACACCGCGCGATGGATCAGTTCCCCATCGACGTCTTCCAGGGCGGGGCAGGGACGTCCCAAAACATGAACACCAACGAGGTCATCGCGAACCTCGCACTGGAGCACCTCGGGTACCCCAAGGGCCGCTACGACATCATCAGCCCGAACGATGACGTCAACATGTCCCAGTCCACCAACGACGCCTTCCCAACCGGGCTGCGTCTGGGCCTCCACTTCGACATCGACGAGCTGCTCAAGCACCTGGCTGCGCTGGAGCGCGCGCTGTATGCGAAGGCTCAGGAGTTCGACCACATCATCAAGATGGGCCGAACGCAGCTGCAGGACGCCGTCCCCATGTCGCTGGGTCAGGAGTTCCGCGCCTTCGCCAACAACATCGCCGAGGAGTCCGCGCAGCTCAGGCACGCGCAGTCCCTGCTGCGCCAGGTCAACCTGGGTGGCACCGCGATCGGCACCGGCGTCAACACGCCCCCGGGCTACCGCCAGGCGGCAATCGAGTCCCTGCGGGAGATCACAGGCCTGGACATCACCTCCGCGTACGACCTGGTGGAGGCAACCAGCGACACCGGTGCGTTCGTCAACACCCACGCGGCGGTGAAGCGCACCGCGATGAAGCTGTCGAAGATCTGTAACGACCTGCGCCTGCTGTCCTCCGGCCCGCGGGCCGGCCTTGGGGAGATCAACATCCCACCTCGCCAGGCGGGTTCCTCGATCATGCCGGCGAAGGTCAACCCGGTGATCCCTGAGGTCGTGAACCAGATCTGCTTCAAGGTCTTCGGCAACGACGTCACCGTCTCCATGGCCGCCGAGGCCGGCCAGCTCCAGCTCAACGTCATGGAGCCGGTCATCGCGCAGTGCGCCTTCGAATCCATTCGCTTCATGGCGCGGGCCTGCACCACGCTGCGCACGCTGTGCGTCGTGGACATCACCGCGAACGAGGATGTCTGCCGCAACTACGTCGAGAACTCGATCGGCATCATCACCTACCTCAACCCCCTGATCGGCCACCACAATGGCGACCTGATCGGCAAGGAGGCCGCGGCGACCGGGAAGTCGGTGCGCGAACTCGTCTTGGAGAAGGGGCTGCTAGACGAGGACACCCTCAACGAGGTGCTGAGCACGGAGAACCTGCTCAACCCGATGTACCGGGGTCGCCGCTACGAGTAGGCGCTAGCGGACCCCCGGGTACTCCGGGGGCGTGCCGCCGAAGGCGGGGCAGATCTCCTGGAAGGAGCACCAGTCGCAGAGCTTGGAGGTCTTCGGCTGAAAGTCCCCGCTATGGATGTCAGCGAGGATGCTGTCCCAGAGCTCGCGCAGGTCGCGTTCGAAGTACTGCAGCTCGGCGGGGGTGGGCTGCAGCACCAGGTCATCGGCCACCTTCAGGTACATCAGCCGAAGCTGGGCCGGGATCAGGTCGTGCAGCCGCCAATAAACCAACGCGTAGAACTTCATTTGGAACAGCGCCTGGGCGGCGAAGCGCGGTGGCGGCTTCTTTCCGGTCTTGTAGTCGACGACGCGAACCTGGCCATTCGCGGCGACGTCCACCCGGTCGATGAAGCCACGGACGGGAACCCCGTTGGGCAGGGTGGCCTCGACGAACTCCTCGACCTCGTGGGCGTCGAAGCCCTGGGGGTTCTCCATCTGGAAATAGCCCTTAACCAGTGAGCGGGCATCGACGAGGAAGTCGTAGAGCTGGCCTTCCGGAACGAGCTCGTTCAGATCGGCGTCCTTGTCCACCATCTTTGCCCACGCGGGCTTCAGCATTTTCACCGCGGCCGGGTAGGTGCGCTGCTCCCTTGGCAGGGCGTGAAGCTCCTCGAGCACCGCGTGGACGAGGGTTCCCTTCACCTGCGCGATCGTCTTGGGTTCCGGCAGCTTGTCGATGCTGCGGAAGCGGTAGAGCAGCGGACATTGCTGATAGTCCCCGGCGCGGGAGGGGGAGAGCGCCAAGCGGTCGAGGGAGACCTTCGGCTGCGGTTTCTCGGTCGGGGTGGACACTAATTCTCCTTCGGCTTTGTTCTCGATTTTGGGGCCACCGCAGGGGCTCTGCGAAGCGTGGCTGCGGTGGGGCTACAGCGGCAGGCCGGCGCGGCGTCGATGGTCGCGGACCAGCTGGTTGATCGCCACGGTCACCAGGGTGATCAGCGTCATCAGCTCGACGGCGTGGATTCCCAGCATCCGGTAGGCCAGAGCCCCAGCGATCGCCCCTACGGACAGGCTCAGCCACAGCGAGAGGTTGAGGATCCAGACGAGGTGACGGCCGTCGAAGAACGCGTCAACGAAGCGCTGCCCCGTGCGCACCAGCGTGCCCGTCATATACGTCAGCGGGATAGCGACCTCGCCGTTGCGTTCGAAGATGCTGTTCATGGTACCCACGCCGATGGACAGGGCGATGATGGCCGCGCTGTGGTGCTCCAACTCGATCAGGACGCTGGAGAGGACGAACCAGAAACTCACGTTGACGAGGACGAACTCCCGGCCCCGGGTCTCGTCCAAGGCGCGGACCACGATGCGTTTCGTGAACGCACCGTTGATCACGCCGATCAGGAAGAAGATGATGCAGCCGCCGGCCACCCTCACCATGTCCCAGTTGCCGTCGACGATGGCGGTGGCGGAGCGGGTGGTGTTGCCTGACATGAAGGAGAGGAACACCCCGCCCAGGTAGAGAAAACCCACCGAGTCGATAAAGCCGGCGATGAAGGCGAATACGCCTGCCAGCACCCGTTCCCCGGGACGCGATTCCATCATAGTGATTTGAGAGTCTAGTAGGTTAGGGTTTTCCTATGGCTTATACCGGACCTTTTACCGCCGGAGACCGCGTCCAGCTGACCGACGCGAAGCGGCGACACTTCAGCATCACCCTGACCCCGGGGGAGAGCTTCTTCACCCATAAGGGCGAGATTCGTCACGACGACATTATCGGCGCGGACGAGGGCACCGTCGTGGAGTCCAGCGTGGGAGGGGAGTACCTCTGCTTCCGTCACCTCCTGGTCGACCAGGTGCTCTCCATGCCGCGTGGCGCTGCGGTGATCTACCCGAAGGATGCTGCGCAGATCCTGGTGGAGGGGGATATCTTCCCCGGCGCGACGGTGCTCGAAGCTGGCGCCGGTTCCGGCGCGATGTCCAGCTGGCTGCTACGCGCGGTCGGTGAGCACGGGAAGGTCATCAGCTACGAAGTCCGCCAGGATCACCTGGATTACGCGGTGAGCAACGTCCACAACATCATGGGTGGGGAGCCGAAGAACTGGGACGTGCGCCTGGGCGACGTCAAGGGGGCCACCCGCGAGTCCGTGGGCGAGGTCGACCGCGTCCTGCTGGACATGCTGGAGCCGTGGGAGGTTCTGGAGACGGTGCGAGACGTCCTGGTCCCGGGCGGGGTGTTCATGACCTACGTGGCCACCGTCCCGCAGCTGATGAAGGTGATGGAGGGCATCCGGGAGCTGGGGTGCTTCACTGAGCCGCGCGCTTGGGAGTCGCTGGTGCGCGAGTGGAAGGTGGAGGGCTTGGCCACCCGCCCGGAGCACCGCATGAATGCGCACACCGCGTTCCTCATCTGGGCCCGTCGCCTGGCGGATGGCGTGACCGCCCCGCGGCCACAACGGCGGGCACGCCGCTAGCGCTAGCCGAGTGTCGACACCGGGGCTCGCGTCGCGGTTCGCGCTGGGATAGGGCTACCGGCAGGTTTTGGGCCACCGGGTCATCAGTAGGATTGATGGCATGACTGCGCAGAATCCTTCCGATCAGCCTTCGCCCACCGCCCGCGAATTGCGGCTGGCCAATCATCGGTTGGGGGCCCAGAACGAGAAGCTCACCGAGGCGCTGAAGGCCTCCCGCGAGAAGCTGGCGGAGATCAATTCCCGCCTGGCGGATATGGCGGAGCCGCCGAGCACCTACGGCACACTGCTGCAGCTCAACGGCACTGGGAAGACCGCGGAGGTCTTCACCTCGAACCGTCACATGCGCCTGGCTGTCTCCCCGCTGCTGGACCGGATGGATCTGCAGCCCGGGGCGACGGTGCGGCTGGGGGAGAACCTCCAGGTCGTGGAGGTCACCGGCTTCGCTGATTCTGGCGACGTCGCTGCGGTCGTCGAAGTCGTCGGTGATCGCCTGATCATCGCGGACAAGCTGGGGGAAGAGTCGATCGTCAAGGCTGCCCGCCCGCTGCAGTCCCTGATCACGAACCGGGAGCTCACCACCGGCGATAGCGTGGTCGTCGACCGTCGCAGCGGCTGGGCCTTCGACATGATCCCCCGGGCCGAGGTCACCTCCCTGGTGCTGGAGGAGGTCCCGGACGTCAGCTACGAAAACATCGGCGGCCTGAGCAATCAGATCGAGCAGATCCGGGACGCGGTGGAGCTGCCCTTCCTGCACCCGGAGATCTACCGCCACTACGAACTGCGCCCGCCGAAAGGCGTGCTGCTCTACGGCCCGCCTGGCAACGGCAAGACGCTCATCGCGAAGGCAGTGGCCAACTCGCTGTCGAAGTCCATGGGCTCCAGCGACAAGGCGTCCCGCTTCGCGGATTCCTACTTCCTCAACGTCAAGGGCCCGGAGCTGCTGAATAAGTTCGTCGGTGAGACGGAACGCCAGATCCGGCAGATCTTCGAGCGCGCCCGCAAGATCGCCCACGCCGGTAAACCGGTGATCGTCTTCTTCGACGAGATGGAGGCCATCTTCCGCACCCGTGGCACCGGAGTGTCCTCGGACATGGAGTCCACGGTCGTCCCGCAGCTGCTCTCCGAGCTGGACGGCGTGGAGGGGTTGGATAACGTCATCGTCATCGGCGCCTCGAACCGCGAGGAGCTCATCGACCCGGCCATCCTGCGCCCAGGCCGCCTGGATGTGAAGATCCGGGTGGACCGCCCCGACCAGGACGCCGCATTCGACATCCTGTCCAAGCACATCGACGGCTCCCTACCGCTGGCCGCGGACCTGGTGGCGGAGCACGGCGGCAAGGAGGAGGCCGCGGCCGCGCTGTGCCGCATCATCGCCGAGGAGCTCTTCCGCCGGGATGCCGCGCACCGCTACGTGACCCTCCACCTGGCGGATGGGCAGACCAAGGACCTGTTCTGGGCGGACTTCGTCTCCGGCGCGATGCTGGCCAATATCGTCGACCGCGCGAAGACCTTCGCGATCAAGCGCGCCCTCTCGCAGACCGCAAGCACGAGCGAGGCTGCCACCGAGGGCGGGCTGAGCACCGCGGACGTCCTCGACGCCATCACGGCGGAGATCAACGACAGCGAGAACCTGCCGGACACAACCAACCCCACGGAATGGGCGCGAATCTCCGGGCACGCCACCGGCCGGGTCGTGGACATCACCCTGGCGGACTAGGCCGGACTAGAAACTAAGCCCGACGAGAGAACACTTTTCGACTCCTGGAAGGAAAACCCTGGTGAACGCGCAGAAGAATAACGAGGCCACCGGCTACGTGCTCGGCTCCGAGACGGAGTTCGGCATCGTCGCCGTCGACGCCCCGGAAGCAAGCCCGGTGTACACGAGCACGCAGGCGGTCGTTGCCTACGCAGAGGTCTCCGGACAGGGCGTGAACCGCCGGACCCGCTGGGACTATGACTCGGAGTCCCCGCTGCGCGACGCCCGTGGCTTCGACCTGCGCCGCTACCGTTCCGGCGCGGCCCCCAGCTATGACCCGAACGCGGTGGGCATCGCCAACGTCATCACCCCGGCGGGTGCGCGTTTCTACGTGGACCACGCCCACCCGGAATATTCCTCGCCTGAGGTCACCTGCGCCTATGACCTGGTGGTCTGGGATCAGGCCGGCGACCGGGTCATGCACGCGGCGGCGCAGGCAGCGGGTCAAGTCGAGGGCCAGCCGGAGCTGAAGATCTACAAGAACAACGTGGACGGCAAGGGCGCGTCCTATGGCGCCCACGAGAATTACCTCTACCCGCGCAGCCTCAACGTCGAGGACGTGCACCAGGCGCTGATCCCGCACTTCGTCACCCGCCAGATTTACGCCGGCGCGGGCCGCGTGGGGCTCGGGCAGGCGGGGGAGCAGGCGGGCTTCCAGATCTCCCAGCGCGCCGACTACATCGAGACGGAAGTGTCCCTGGAGACCACCCTGAACCGCGGCATCGTCAATACCCGCGACGAGCCACACGCCACCGCGGATGATTGGCGCCGCCTCCACGTGATCATCGGCGATGCGAACTTGAGCCAGTTCGCGACCTACCTGCGCTTCGGCACCACCGCGTTGGTGCTCAAGGCCGTCGAGGCGGGCGCCGATTTCAGCGACATCGTGCTGATCGATCCCGTCGAGGATGTCCGCCGGGTCTCCCGCGACCTGGAGTTGAAGACCCCGCTGCGCCTTTACGGCAACACCACCGCCACCGCGATCGAGCTGCAGCGTAGGATCCGCGAGAAGGTTATCGTCGCCCTCGAACCGGCAGGAAAGCTCACCACCGACGAGCAGCGCGTGCTGACGCTGTGGGAGGAGATCCTGGACGACCTGGAAGCTGATCCGCTGCGCACCTCCGACCGGCTGGACTGGACGGCGAAATACGCGCTGCTGCGGGGATACCACGCCCGGGGCTTGGAGTGGTCGGATCCGCGGATGGCGTTGATCGATATCCAGTACCACGACATCGACCCGGCCCGCGGGCTGTACCACGCGCTCGTCGCGCGCGGGAAGATGCGCACGCTGGTCGACGATTCCGAGATCGCCGCGGCCATCGACACCCCTCCCCGGGGGACGCGGGCCTGGCTGCGTGGAGCGCTGGTGAAGCACTACGCCCCAAAGATCCTGGCCGCGAACTGGGATAGCGTCGTCCTGGAGCACCCGCACGACGGGCACCCGGCGATGCGCGTGGGGCTGCCCGAGCCGCTGCAGTCCACGGCCGGCAGTTTCGCTGGCACCGTGCTAGAGAATCTCGCGGAAACTGCGGTGGGTCAGGCCCCGGAGTTCGCCGAGGTGGTGGCCGCGCTGATCGCTGCTCTGCCCGAGCGCGTGATGGGTGTGGGCTAGCGCCGGACGCGCCCGGGAGCCCAGGTAATGTGAAGGTCAACTAAACAACGTTTGAGGAGATAGGCATGGCAAACGCTCAGCAGCAGGTCTTCGGCGGCGGAGGCGGCGACGACGCCGAGAACAACGATGCTCCGCAGCAGGGTTCGGGCACCCAGCAGGTCAACGTCACCGGGACGGACGACCTCCTGGACGAAATCGACGGACTGCTGGAGACCAACGCCGAGGAATTTGTCCGCTCCTACGTCCAGAAGGGCGGACAGTGAGCCCGGTGACCGGAGAAGCGACACCAACGGAGCAGGCAGCTGCGGAGAACCCCGTCTACGTCCGCCGCATCATGGGGCTGGAGACGGAGTACGGCATCACGAACGTCCTCGACGGCACGCGTCGCCTGGGGCCCGATGAGGTCTCCCGCCTGCTGTTTTCTCCCATCGTGGAGAAGTACCGCAGCTCCAATATCTTCACCGAGAACGCATCCCGGCTGTACCTGGATGTGGGCGCGCACCCGGAAATCGCGACCGCGGAGTGCGATAGCCTGCACCAGTTGCTTGCCTACGATCGGGCGGGCGACGAGCTCGTCCAGCAACTGGCGAGCCGCGCCGAGGAGGAGCTGGCCGGCAACGGTGTCGGGGGGCACGTCTTCCTGCTGAAGAACAACACCGACTCGATGGGCAACTCCTACGGCTGCCACGAGAACTACCTGATCAGCCGCAATGTGCTGCTCAAGCACCTGTCCTCCCAGCTGTTGCCCTTCCTGGTGACCCGCCAGCTGATCTGCGGGGCGGGCAAGCTCACGATCCCAAGCCCGGGCGCCCCGAATGAGAACTTCGAGGCCGGGTTCATGATGAGCCAGCGGGCGGACTACATGTGGGAGGGCATTTCGAGTGCCACCACCCGTTCCCGACCGATCATCAACACCCGCGACGAGCCGCACGCGGACTCCTCGAAGTACCGTCGCCTGCACGTGATCGTGGGGGACTCGAACATGTCCGAGACCACCACCGCGCTGAAGATCGGTTCCGCGCTGCTGGTCCTCGAGATGATCGAGGCGGGCGTGGAGCTGCCGAACTACGAGCTGGCCAACGAGATTCGCGCCATTCGGGATATCGCCCGGGACTTCACGGGGCTCACCGAGGTCAGGCTGCGCAGTGGCGAGACTGCCACCCCACTGGAGATGCAGCGCACCTTCCACGCCGCTGCGGTGCAGTGGCTGGAGCGCCGCCCAGAACCAGAGTGCGTCGATGGGCGTTGGCTGGGCACCCCGCGCGAGCAGCTGGAGCCGGTGGTGGAGCTGTGGGGTCGTGTCCTGGATTGCTTCGAGACCGGGGATTTCTCCCCGGTGGATACCGAGATCGACTGGGTGATCAAGAAGAAGCTGCTGGACGGCATGGCCTCCCGCCACGGACTGGAGCTGACCGATCCGCGGCTGGCGCAGATTGACCTGCGCTATCACGATATTCACCCCACCCGTGGGCTGTTCAACGTGCTGAAGCGCCGCGGCCAGGCCGCGTCGATCCTGAGCGAGGAGCAGATCCGCGAGGCGATGGACCAGGCACCGGCGACGACTCGCGCGGCGCTGCGTGGACGCTTCCTCGCCACCGCGCGGGAGCACGGCTGCGCCACGACCGTGGATTGGATGCGGCTGAAGATCAACGGTGAATTCGGCAGCGAGGTTGCGCTCCCGGACCCGTTTGCGGCCACGGATCCGCAGGTAGACGAGATGATCGCCAGCATGGCCGATCTCGGCGGTGCCGACGCGCCCGCGCGGAGTTAAGCACTGATGGTGGGTCCAGGAAAGCCCGGCAGCGCCGGGTCCCGCAACCGGCCAGTGAAGGTGACCTGGCAGCAGGGCGCGAGCAGGCTATTCAACCTGGTCATCGGCCTGCTCAACGCCCCCAGCCCGCGCCCGACCGCCTGGGTCGTGGAGAATATCGAGGGCTATTCCGGGCAGCTCAAGTCCCGGGAACGCGTGTTCCACCGGGACCGGGAGTCGCTGCGCCAGCTGGGGATCCAACTGGGCCACGAAAGCCGGGAGGGGCAGGACTACTGGCTGCTGCGCCCCGAGCAGGTCTTCCTCCCGGATCTGGACCTCTCGGAAGCCGAGTTGCAGGTGTTGGCAACCGCCACGCAGTGGGCACGCCAACCGGTGGACTCCGCGATGGCTGGCCCCACAGCGCGGGCGCAGCTGAAGCTCGCCGGCGCGGGGCTCAGCAGGGTCGACGATGCCGCCGTGGTTCAGCCCGTCCCCGACATGGTGGAGCTGGATCCGCGCAGCGTCGACGCTATTTTCCGCGCCACCCAGCGCGGGCTGCGGATGACTTTCTGGTACTACCCGGCCTACTTGGTCGAACCGGAGCAGCGCACGCTGGATCCGTGGGCGGTCGCCGGGATCGATGGGCGGCTATACGTCACCGGTTTTGACGTCGACCGGGGTGCCCAGCGCACCTTCCGCCTCGCAAGGCTCTCCGATGTGCGGGCGGAGGCGCAGTTCGTCGAGCACCCGGCACCCACCGACCCCGCGACCGGTCAGCCTGTGCCGGCCGGCGAGTTGATTCGCCGCGGACTGGCGGGGCACCAGACGAAGGTCACGGCTAGCGTGCTGTTCACGGGGGAGGGGGCCATCGAGCTTCAGGACATGGCCCGCGAGCTCCGCGATACGCCCGACGGACGAGTGGGGACGGTCGGGCCGGTGGATCGTGATTGGCTAGTGCAGACGGCGGCGAGCTACGCCCCGGATGCAGTGCTGCTGGAGCCCCAGGAGCTCGTCGTTGAGGTCCTCGACCTTCTGCAGCGCGCCCAGCAGTTGGGCACCCAGGAACAGATCTCAACCACGCAGGCTACGGACGCTGACGCCGCGACCTTGGATGGCGGTTCAGCGGTGGCCGAGCAAGAGCCGGAGATCACGGAAGCCGATGCCCCCGATCAGGCCATGGACGAGGTCGAACCGGCCGACGTCCAGGCGCCGCCGGTCAACTTGGTCGCCCAGCAGTTCGCCCAGACGCTTTCGGTACTGGCCTGGTTCCAGGCCCACCCGCGTGGCTCCTTCATGCGGGCCTCCCGCGACCTGGGACTCAGCGTGGCCCAGATCCAGCACGAGCTGAAGCAGCTGAGCATGTGCGGGTTGCCGGGCTATTACCCCGGCTCGCTGGTTGAGATCGCGATGGACCGCACCACCGCGGAGGCGCAGTTCACCGCCGGGTTGGACGGCCCGGTGCGGCTGAGCACCGTGGAGGCCGGTGCCTTGCTGCTCAACCTGGAAGCGGTCCGGGACGCCGTCCCCGCCGAGCAGCGGGAAGCCGTGGACTCGGTGACCGAGAAGCTGCGTGGCCTCCTGGAGGGCAAGCAGGGCGCGGCCAACCAGCCTTCGACGGGCACCGATGCCGGTGCCTCTCAAGTCGGCGTCATCACCCCGGAGCACCAGGAAACGGCTGCGCAACCTCAGCCCAACGCCCCTGAGAACACTGTGGAGTCCACCCTGGAGCTGCTGCGCACCGCACTCGCGGAGAGGCGTGTCGTGGACTGCGAGTACCTCACCCTCAGCCGGGATCAGCGCAGTAGCCGCCGCCTGGTGCCGGATGCGATCCGCATGATCGAGGGCAACGCCTATCTATTGGCGCGCAGCCTCGATGACATGGGAGTGGTGGACGAGACCCCAAAGAACTTCCGGGTTTCCCGCATGAGCGAGGTCACGCTCGGGGAGGAGGCCAGCGCACCGGCACGATTGTCCTCCGAGGTCGATGCCACCGATCCCTTCGACTTCGGCGCGGCCGCCGACTGGGCCCACTTCCGCCTATCCGACTCCGCATTGTGGATGCTGGAGTACTTCCCGCTGTGGCCGGACGCCGACGCGCAAGACGGGTACGGTAGCGAAGCCGACGGTGCCGAATCCACCTCCGCTGCGACCCGCACCGATGCGAGGAGCACCGCTGTGACGATGCCGGACACCGGAGCCTGGCTGGAGCGCTTCCTGATCGCCCATGCCGGGCAGGTCGCGGAACTATCGACCCCGGGCCTCGCCGGACGCGTCGCGCGACGCGCGGAAACAGGACTGGGGGTTTATCGGGACCGTTTCCCCGATGTAAGCTGAAGGCTGAGATTTTTAACGCAGGTCCTGAAAGGCAAAAACCTTCATGCTCTCTGGTAGCCACATCCTCATCCTGTTGCTGGTTGTCCTTCTCGTGTTCGGCGCATCCCGCCTGCCGAATGCCGCTCGTTCCCTCGGCCGTTCGATGCGCATCTTCAAGTCCGAGATGGACGAGATGCGTACCGAGAACCCAGAGCAGAACGAGCAGGAGGCCATCGAGCAGCAGCGTGCGTCCCAGCCTAATCCGGCGCAGCAGGTTAACCCTGCGCAGAACGTTAACCCAGCGCAGCAGCAGAATCAGAACAGCAACTAGGTAGAAACTCGCGCCCACCTTCGGCGCGTTTTCGCATTTCCGCATGAGTAACACCCCTCAGGCAGCACGCACAGCCCAGCGGCCCCGCCGCCGGGCTTTTCGCCGTGCCAACCAGCGCCCAACCGACGGCGCGATGAGCATCGTCGAGCACATCCAGGAGCTGCGCCGCCGCCTCATTATCGCCGTCATCGCAATCCTGATCGGCACGATCCTGGGCTACCTCTGGTACGGCACCAGCGTGGGCCCGCTGCGCAGCCTGGGGGAGATCCTCCGCGAGCCTTATTGCAAACTCCCTTCCGAGGTGCGCTTCGGTGCCGCGACCGGGGAGTGCCGCCTGCTGGCCACCGGCCCCTTCGAGATGTTCCTGCTGCGATTGAAGGTCGGTTTCATCGCCGGCATCGTGCTCTCCGCTCCGGTGTGGATCGGCCAGATCTGGGGCTTCATCACCCCAGGGTTGAAGAAGAATGAGCGCCGCTGGGCAGTCTCGGTGTCACTCGTTGCGACCCTCTTTTTCTTCTTCGGCGCCGCGCTGGCCTACCTGGTCCTGCACCACGGCCTGCACTTCCTCCTCACGGTCGGCGACGAGGCCCAGATCACCGCGCTCAAGGGCAGTGAGTATTTCAGCTTCGTCCTCATCCTCCTGCTCGTCTTCGGTGTGAGCTTCGAGCTGCCACTGTTCACGGTGCTGCTGAGCTTCGCGGGGCTGCTGCGCTACGACAGCATCAAGACGAAGCGCCGCTACATCATCGTCGGCCTGTTCGCTTTCGCGGCCTTCGTGACTCCGGCTGACCCGTTTTCCATGCTGGCGCTCGGCTGCGCGCTGACCCTGATGATGGAGATCGCCTACCTGATCATCCGTTTCAACGATAAGCGCCGGGATAAGCGCCAGGCCCGGGAGGCGGATGCCTCTGGTTCCCAGATTCGGTCCTCCGGCGCGGTCGCGCCCGCAGAAGCAGTCGAACGGGCCGAGCCGATCAGGGCCTCCCAGGGGATCGCGGGTCAGGGACCGGCGGACCCGGGCATGGGACGGCGGAACTCCTTCAATTACGCCGAGATCTTCGACGAGGACATCTAAAACCACCTCAGCCCCAATGGGCGGCAGACCGGTGTTTGAGCGGCTGCTCGAACCGACGTCCTGAAACGCGTGAGAAACAGCGAGCGGATAGACTCGGTACACATATGGCTAACAGCGCTACGTGCAACGCAAAAAACTACCCCACGCTGGTCGAAGAGTTCCGGAAGGAATACGACTTCGAACTCGATGAATTCCAGCTCGACGCAGCCGCTGCGATCGCCGAGGGCAGGGGAGTGCTCGTGGGAGCACCGACCGGCGCTGGAAAGACGATCGTCGGCGAATTCGCGGTCTACATGGCCTTCCACGGTGGCGGGGCCTGCTTTTACACCACGCCTATCAAGGCACTGAGCAACCAGAAATACCACGACCTGTGCGCCAGCTACGGCGAGGAGAACGTCGGGCTGCTCACCGGCGACGTCACGCTCAACCCGGACGCGCCGATCGTCGTCATGACCACCGAGGTCCTGCGCAACATGATCTACGCGGACTCGGACCGGCTGGCCAGCCTCACCCACGTGGTGATGGACGAGGTCCACTTCCTGGCCGACCGGTGGCGTGGGCCGGTGTGGGAGGAGACGATCCTCAACCTGGACCAGCGCGTGTCCCTGGTGTCGCTCTCGGCGACGGTCTCCAACGTGGAGGAGTTCGGCGGCTGGCTGCGCACCCTGCGGGGCAAGACAGACATCATCGTCACTGATAAGCGCCCCGTTCCGCTGACCCAGTACATGATGGTCGGCTCCAAGATCATGCGCCTGTTCAGCAAGAACGCCGAGCACCTGGCGGGGGAGGATCACCCCGGCGCGATCAACCGCTCCCTACTTTCTGCCGTGGGGAAAGCCGAGGCCTATGGCAATCAGCGTGGGCCCCGGCGCGAGGACGTGGTCCGCCACCTAGAGCAGGCGAAGATGCTGCCGGCGATCTACTTCATCTTCTCCCGCATCGGCTGCGATAAGGCGGTGCAGCAGCTGCTGATCCGGAAGGTGGAGCTCACCACGCCCGAGGAGGCTCGTGAGATCGGCGAGGTCATCGACGAGGGCGTGGCTGGGCTGGAGCCGGCGGATCTGCATATGCTGGGCTTCCGCCAGTGGCGCCGGGCCTTGATGCGGGGCTTCGGGGCGCACCACGCGGGGATGCTGCCGGCGTTCCGGCACATCGTGGAGAAGCTGTTTAGCCGTGGGCTGCTGAAGGTGTGCTTCGCCACCGAGACGCTGGCGCTGGGCATCAACATGCCCGCGCGCACGGTGGTGCTGGAGAAGATGACGAAGTTCAACGGGGAGGCTCACGCGGAGCTGACCCCGGGCCAGTACACGCAGCTGACGGGGCGCGCAGGGCGCCGCGGTATCGACACGGTGGGCAATGCCGTGGTGCTGTGGAGCCCCCAGGTCGATCCCTACGCGGTGGCAGCGCTGGCCTCGGCCCGGACGTATCCGCTGGATTCGACGTTCCGGCCGGGCTACAACATGGCGGTCAACCTCATCGCCACCAAGGGCTGGGCGGAGGCGCACCGGATCCTGGAGCGTTCCTTCGCCCAGTACCAGGCCAATGACACGATCGTGGAGCGCGCGCACGCCGTCGAGCTGCGGCGCCAGGACTTCGACCGGGAGCGTGCAGAACTGGAGGCCCTGGTGGGACGCACCGAGGCCGCACAGCGGGCCGACGCCGCCGAGCTCACCGAGCAGGTCTTGGATTACGCCGAGCTGCGGCGCACGCTGTCCCACGAGGAGCGGCAAGCCAAGCGGGATGCCGCCCTCGAACGCCAGCAGGAGGTCGAACACTTGCTGCGCTCGATCAACGTTGGTGATGTGATCGCCCTGCCGACGGGCAAGAACCCGGTGACCGCCGTGGTCGTCCGTTCCGATTCATCCCGCAATCCGCGCCCCACGCTGGTTCTCGACGACGGTTGGGTAGAGCGCGTGGCCGCCGACATGTTCCGTAACACCCCGGTGATCATCGGTCACATGCGGATCCACCGCGGCGTGGAGCGCGCACCGAAGCGCCACGCCCGGGCCGTGGCCTCCCAGCTGCGGCGCATGCACTTGGATAAGCCGAAGAAGATCCGCCCGCACGCCCGCGGGGGTTCGAAGAAGGCCGCGGAGCTGCGCAATCAGCTGCATATCCACCCGGTGCATTCCTGGGCGGAGCGCGAGGAACTGGCGAAGAAGGCACAGTCCGTGCTGAAGGCCGGCCGGCGCTGGGAGTACCAGAAGCAGGAATCCGAGCAGCCGGGGGACTCGCTGACCGCCACCTTCGACCGGATCATCGCCCTGCTCGAGGAGCTGGGCTACGTGGAAACCTGGGCGGGTGAGGGCGGTGCCCCGGCGGCGAAGGTCACCGAAGAGGGCGAGAAGCTGGCCCGGATCCACCACGAATCCGATCTGCTGGTGGCCCAGTGCCTCCGCCGCGGGCTGTGGGATGAGCTCGACCCGGCCGAGCTGGCCGCTGCGGTGAGTGCCTGCGTGTTCGAGAACCGTCGGGAGTCCACCGTGCGCACCCAGTTGCCGACGGATGCGTTGGAGGAGGCTGTGGCGCACACGCTGCGCGTGTACAAGGAGCTGGTCAGCGACGAGGAACGCCACCGCCTGACCGCCACCCGGGAGCCCCAGCTGGGCTTCGCCACGGCGGTGCACCAGTGGGTGGCAGGGGCGCCGCTGGAGTACTGCCTGCAGGCCGCGGAGGCCTCAGGGGCGGTGCTGACCCCGGGCGATTTCGTCCGCGCCTGTGGTCGGGTGAAGGACCTGCTGGATCAGATCAAGATGACCGGTTATTCCAACGACGTGCGGAAGTCCGCGCGCAAGGCCGTGGACGCGATGCAACGAGGAGTTGTGGCTATCGATGTCTAATATCGCCATTTTCGGCGCCACCAGCGAGATCGGCGAGCATATTGCGCGCCTGTTGGCGCCGGGGCAGTCCTTCCTTTTGGCAGGACGCAGGCCTGAAGCGCTGGAAACCTTGGCCGAGGAGCTACGAGGCTTGGGTGCAATCCGGGTGGAGACCTACTTCTTCGACGCGGCAGATACCGCGAGCCACAGCAGCGTCATCGATGAGATGGAGGCGGACTGCGGGCCGATCGACACCGCTTTCGCCATGTTCGGGGTGCTGGGCGACCAGCAGCTCGCGGAGGAGGACGGTGATGAGGTCTACCGGGTGCTGCACACCGACTTCACCGCGCAGGCCGTGCTGCTCACGGAGCTATCCCAGCGGATGAAGAACCGTGGCGCGGGCACGCTGGTGGCGTACTCCTCGATCGCCGGTGCCCGGGTGCGCCGCCCGAACTACGTCTACGGTTCCGCGAAGGCCGGCCTGGATGGTTTCGCCCAGGGGATGCAGGACGCCCTGCGGGGCAGTGGGGTGCGGCTGATGGTCGTGCGCCCCGGCTTCGTCATCGGGCGGATGACCGAAGGAATGGACCCTGCTCCGATGTCCTCCACCCCTTACGTGGTTGCCAAGGCCACCGTGGAGGCTCTGGAAGGCAAGCGTGACGACGTGTGGATTCCGGGTAAACTCCGCGTGCTGGCTGGGGTGATGCAGCTGGTGCCGCGGTGGCTGTGGCGGCTCGCGCCGCGTTAGAGCGCTTTTGCTGCCGCCGGGACTACGATGGAATCTCTAACACCGCTGCAGCGTTAGTCCTATCAGGTACCGCATGCCGCTGGTGCGCTGACTGTCTTTTAGGAGGACACGGAAAACTTATGCGCAGGAGCTTCTTCCTCTACGTGGTCGTGGAGCTGTTGGCCTTTATTCTGCTGGGCAAGTGGCTCGGCTTCGGCTGGACGATCCTGCTTTACCTGGGGCTGTTCATCCTCGGTGTCGCGATCGCCGCCTGGCAGATGCGTGTGCTGACGGTGCGCGTGCTGCGGGACCGCAGGTCGCCAGGAAAACTAACCGGCGATGCAGCGCTGTCTGCGTTCGGTGCTCTGCTGGTCGCCCTGCCGGGCGTGGTGACGGGGGTCGTGGGCATTCTGTTTATGCTGCCGCCGACCCGCTCGATCGCCCGTCGCAGCATGGGCACCGCGCTGCGCGCGAAGATCACCCGCCTGGGTGGGGAATCCTTCATCGTGTCCTCTCGCGCCAGCGATCCGCAGGTACGCAACATCCCGGGCTGGGGAGAGGTCATTGACCACCGCAGCGAGGAGTTCGGCGACGAGGGTCCTGCCGGGACCGATAGCGCCCGATGAAGCAGTGGCTCGCTAACCTTCCCTCACCGTGGCGGGTGGTGGGAGCCCTGTTTGCGGGCTTCATGGTCTTCGCCTCCTACGAGCCCACCGGACTGTGGTGGGCAGCCCCGTTGGGCTACGCGCTCTTCTTCGCCGTTGTCACGCAGCGGCACGCAGTCTCGCTCGCCTTCCTCAACTCGCTGGCTACGTATGGCTTCCTCCTGCCCTGGATCGGTGAGTTCGTCGGCGCCTCCGCGTGGATCGCGCTCGCCATCGTGCAGGCGCTGTACGCCTTGCTTTTTGGCCTCGGGGTCCGCTGGTTGCTGCGCTGGGGCAGCGAAGCCTGGAACTGGCGCAGCATCGTGGGCGCGGCCGCGTTCTTCGTCGCCGTGGAGGGTTTCCGTTCCCACTGGCCCTTCGGGGGCTTCGGTTGGGGACGGCTGGCGTGGGGCCAGGTTTCCGGGCCACTGGCCGCTGATATTCGGCTCGGTGGCTCCGCGTTCGTGAGTTTCCTGGTCGTCCTGCTGGGCGGGTTCATCTACCTGGCAGCCCGACCGCCGTACAAGACCCGGGCTGCGGTCACCCCGAAGGCCCGACTGCAGTACGCCGGCGTGGTGGGCGTTGTGCTGCTGGCCTCCGTCATCTACGACTCGAGCTTTAGCCAGGAGCCCACTGCGGGTCAGGTCGACGTCGCCGCAATCCAGGGCAACGTCCCCCGAGCTGGCCTGGACTTCGCGGCCCAGCGCCGCGCCGTACTGAACAACCACGTGCAGCGCACCCACGAGCTGGCGGACTCGGTCTCGACCGGCGACGCACCGCAGCCTGACGTGGTGATCTGGCCAGAGAACTCCTCCGATGTGAACCCGTTTAAGGACCCGGACGCCCACACTGCCATCGATTCGGCGGTCACGGCGGTCAACGCTCCGGTGATGGTCGGCACCGTCATCGGAAATGAAAACACGATGCTCACCTGGGGCCCTGCCACGAGCAGCGAGCCGGGGCCGGGGGAGAAGCACGTGAAGAAGTTCCTCCAGCCCTTCGGCGAGTACATGCCCTTCCGGGAGATCCTCAAGCACGTCAACGAGAACGTCGAGCGGGCGGGCAACTTCGTCCCTGGCGACGGGCCCGGCGTGGTGCGGATGCCCGCTGCACGCGGGGACGTCCTCGTGGGGGTGTCCACCTGCTACGAGATCTCTTTCGACGCCAGCGCCCGCGACGCGGTGCGCAATGGTGCGGAGTTCCTGGCTAGCCCAACGAATAACGCCACCTTCGGCTTCACGGACATGAGCTACCAGCAGCTCGCGATGAGCCGGATGCGGGCGATCGAGACGGACCGGGCGGTCGTCGTAGCCGCGACCTCCGGGGTCTCGGCGATCGTCATGCCGGATGGGGAAGTGGTGGCCCAGAGCCGGCTGTTCCGTCCGGATATCCTGCAGGCCGACATTCCCCTGCGCGATGGCATCACGCCGTCCGTGGCCGCGGGTCCCTGGGTGGAGCTGGGGCTGGCTGCGGCGGGTGTTTTGGGGATAATCGGGGCCTTCCTCGCGTCTCGATCCACACGGCGCAAGAAAAGCAGATAAACTAATCACATTATGAAGAAGCTCAGCGATAAGACTCTCGTCATCATCCCGACTTTCAACGAGCGCGATAACCTCCCGATCATCACGCGTCGCCTGTTGGAGGCCGAGCCGGAGCGCGTGAACGTTCTCGTCGTCGACGACAACTCGCCGGACGGCACCGGGGAGCTGGCGGATCAGATGGCCAAGGACGATTCCCGCATCCACGTACTTCACCGCGAGGGCAAGGGCGGTCTCGGCGGGGCTTACCTGGCCGGTTTCAAGTGGGGCATCGAGAACGGCTATGAGGTTCTCTGCGAGATGGACGCCGACGGCTCCCACGCCCCGGAGCAGCTCCACCTGCTGCTGGACAAGATCGACGATGGCGCGGAACTTGTTCTGGGTTCCCGC
The DNA here is from genome assembly GCA_019120635.1 of Candidatus Corynebacterium intestinavium. GTDB lineage: Bacteria > Actinomycetota > Actinomycetes > Mycobacteriales > Mycobacteriaceae > Corynebacterium > Corynebacterium intestinavium. The sequence goes on from DWUR01000008.1 coordinate 70,959, forward strand.
TACGTCAAGGGTGGCAAGACCGTGAACTGGCCGGCAGACCGCAAGTTCCTCTCCCGTGGAGGCAACATCTACGCCTCCATGGCGCTGGGTGCCGGCCTGTCCGACATCACCGGCGGTTACCGCGCCTTCCAGCGCGACCTGCTGGAGCGCATGGACCTCGACGCCGTGGACTCCGCGGGTTATGTTTTCCAGGTGGACATGGCATGGCGTGCCGTCAACGAGGGCGCCGACGTGCGTGAGGTCCCGATCACCTTCACCGAGCGCGAGATCGGCGAGTCCAAGATGAGCGGCCGTATCGTCGGCGAGGCGATGGCTCAGGTGACCCGCTGGGGCTTCCGCCACCGCATGTACCAGGTTCGCCAGCTCATGCGCGAAGGTGCACGCATCGGCGCCGGCACCGTGGAGCGCGCTCTGCAGAGCTAACCGAAAAGCGCAACGCTAAAGGCCTGGTCACGTTGATAACGTGGCCAGGCCTTATCTGTATTGAGGGAAGGGGAGGGCTTAAGCCTTCTCCTGCTCCTTGAGCAGCTTCATCGCCTCGCGGCGGCGCTTACGCAGCAGCTCGATACGCTCCTCCAGCAGCTCGTCGAGCTCCTCCAGGGAACGGCGCTCAAGAAGCATGTCCCAGTGCGTACGTGGCGGCTTCGCTGGCTTGGATTCGATGCCCTCGCCCTCCACGAGGGTGCCCATCTGGCCGTTTTTGCACAGCCATTCCTGCGGGATCTCGGCGTCGTCAGCGAACGGGACCTCAAAAATTTCGCCGTCCTCAGTCTGGTACTTCACCATCTGACGTGGCGCAAGATCGTGGTCCCGGTCGGTTTCATACGACACGGCACCCATGCGACTGCCTCGCAGTACGCGGTCTGCCATTAGTTCCTCACTTCCGAAGTTCGCTAGCGGCGCGTCCGGGGCGCCGTCAATGTAGATAACGTACCGGGTGCGGCTTTTGTTCCCAGGTTCCCCGAAAGGGTTAGGATCTTTAGCCATGAGCACCCCCATTGCGCGCGAAGACTTCCCCCACACGCCGGGGTTCTGCGCATGGTGCGGGGAGGAAATGCCCGGCCAGCAGCGGGGGAGGCCACGAAAATTCTGCAGCCGGTCCTGCCGCCAACGGGCCTACGAGCACCGTGCCAGCCAGCCGGCGGCGGACGCGCCCACGCCCACAGGCACCCGCCCGGGGGCGCCAGGGGACACCGGGGACGAGTTGGGGGATCAGCTCTTCGAACTCCGGTGCGCGGCGGAGGACCTCGTCACCGCGATAGACGAGCATGCAGAGCCCGCCGAGCTGCGCGGCATGGCTACGGACCTGGTGCGGCTGGCACACCGCGCGGAGCAGCTGAACCACCCCCAACTCCCGGGACGCGCTTAAGCCCCACCTTTTCCTAATCTTCCCTGCTTAGCACTAGGCTGGGTGCCATGCGCAAGGGAATTATCACTCTGGGTGTTATCGGTATTATCGCGGCATTCCTGTTCGGCGTTGGGCCGATCGCGTATCAGCTGCTCACTGACCGGGGTCTGCAGACCGCGGATCTCGTCGAGGGCGGACCCGAGCCCACAACGTCAGCGGACGGTCACTGGGTGATCGTCCCTGGTGCCGGTGCCAACCACACCCAGGCTGGTTATACCTTCCGTGAGATCCTGCCGGGGCAGGAGAAGACCACCTCCGGACGTGCGGATAACAGCACGGAGGAGAACATCAAGGGCGACCTGCAGGTCTCGGACGGCACCCTCACGGAGGGCCTGGTGGAGGTCCGCGTCGCGGGGATCTCCTCGGACGTGGAGAAGCGAGACATCAACGTCCGCCGCTCGATCCTGCACACAGAGGACTACCCGAAGGCGAAGTTCAGCATCACCGAGCCGGTGGATCTGAGTGGCATTCCAGAGGACGGCTCCGTCGGTGAGGTCGACGTCACGGGAGAGCTCACCCTCCGCGGCGACTCCAATAAGGTCAGCGCGCCGCTGAAGGTGCTGCGCACGGGGGACAAGGTTGTCGTCCAGGGCAAGGTGCCGTTCAAGCGTTCGGACTTCAACATCAAGACCCCCGAGTTCGTCGCGGCCAAGATCGCTGACGAAGGAACGATCGACCTGCTCCTCGTTTTCGAGAAGCCTTAAACCCCACACGCGACGCGCGCGAGAACAATCGCGGTCAAATTTAGGAGCACCATTGAATACACAATTTCTCCTGTGGTCCCGGGTTATCCGGCTTGTGGTGCTGCTCGCGCTCGGCGGGTGGCTCGTGAGTAATGGCACCGGCCTTGACTACTTCTTTGCCGCGGTCTGCGCCGCGCTGATCGCACTGACCTGCTATCAACTGTGGGCGAGCAGCCAGAGGGGAGGCCACTGATATGGCATCGAATGCACGTTTTCTCGAAGACCTGCTGGACGACAAGGACCTCGACGCGGTGAGCCGGTGGCTCGCCGATCGTTCGTCCGTCGTGGTGGCCGAGGAGCTTGGCCGAATCTCCGGGGCGGAGCAGGCGGTGGCCTTCCGGTTGCTGCCCAAAGACCGCGCCCTGGATGTCTTCGAATACCTGGATCCGGTGCACCAGGCCGAGCTGCTGGACGCGCTGCGAGACGACCACGTCACGGAGATCTTCGCGAGTCTAGCCCCGGATGACCAGGCGTCCCTGCTGGATGAGATGCCGGCGAAGGTCGCCTCGCGCCTGCTGCAGGGACTGCCGTATTCCCAACGACGTGTGACCAGCGGGCTGCTGGGTTATCCATCCGAATCTGCGGGCCGTCTGATGGTGCCCACGCCAACTGTGCTGACTCCGGACGCGACCCGGGAGGAGTCCCTGGAGAAGCTGCAGTCGCGCGCTCAGCGCTATGCCTCGGGCCCGCATCACTCGATCGCGCTGGCCACCGTGGCGGTGACCGATGAGTCACGCAAGCTGCTCGGCATGGTGGAGCTCGCGGATCTGGTCACCGCGCCCGAGGGCACGCTGGTCGGGGAGTTGCTCGAGGAGGAGCAGCACAGTGTCTCCGCCTACGACGACCAGGAGCACGCGGCCCGCCTGATCCAGGAGGCTGACCTTCTGGCACTGCCCGTCGTCGACGACGAGGACCGCATTCTGGGCGTCATCACGGTCGATGACGCCATGGAGGTCCTCGAGGCCGAGGTGACGGAGGATGCCTACCGCGCCGGTGGTGCCGAGCCGCTGAACGAGCCATACCTGACGGCGACGGTGATGACGCTGGCGAAGAAGCGCGGCGTTTGGCTGATCGTCCTGATCCTGGCCGCCTTCCTCACGATCAACGTGATGCAGTACTTCGAGGACGTGCTCGAGGCCGTGGTGGTGCTCAGCATCTTCGTGCCGATGTTGATCGGTACGGGCGGTAACGCGGGCTCGCAGGCGGCGTCCTCTGTGGTGCGTGCGCTCGCGGTCAACGAGGTGAGACCCCGGGACGTGTTGCGCGTCATCGGCCGTGAGGTTCGGGTGGGCTTCCTGCTGGGCGTCTTCCTCGGTACGGTGATCTTCCCGATTCTGGCCTTCCTGTACTATCCGCAGGTCGCGTTCACTATTTCCTTGACGATCGTTGCGATCTGTACCTGGGCCTGCATCGTTGGTGGCGTGCTGCCGCTGGTCGCGAAGAAGCTGGGCGTGGACCCGGCGGTCTTCTCGACGCCCGTGGTGTCCACGTTGGTGGACGCCACCGGCCTGATCATTTACTTCAGCATCGCCGGTGTGATCATGGCTGATCAGATCCGCCAGGCTACGGGTGGCTAGCGCGAACACGGCGTACGCATCGTCTTACGGTGACGCTGCGGTGACGTCGCCGTGGGCGTCGTGGCGCCGACAGGACCGCGGACAGATAGCGCAGCGTCACCGCGCTGGGCACGGAGAGCGGGATGAGGAACGCGTAGGCCTCATAACGGGGCGATATCATCCCGCTGCCGCATCGCCTGGCCATTGTTGTCCGATAATATACATTATGACACTTTAGCTTTGTGGGGTCCTGGCCTGCGCCAAGCCCCTCCGGCCCCGCCGTGGACACAGCGGGCGGTGTGAATCCCCCCCAGGACTCCCTAGGAGTCCTTGCGCTCCTTCAGCTCGGAATCCTCGCCGGGCCTCCAATCGACCTCGAGCTCATCCATGAGCTCCTGTGTCGATTCCTCAATTTCCTTCGTCGCGTCCTTCTTATCGGACGCAGCGTCCTCGGAGGCGTCTGCGCCGCCATCAGAGTCTTCCGCGTCAGCCTCCTCAACGTCCGGATGAGATTCGCGGGTCAGCGCCTCCGCGAGCTCGTAGTTGCCCACGTTGGACTTCTCCACGATTTTCTTGAGCTCACGACCCTCCGAGTCGCTCAGCTCTTCCTCCCCCTCGCGGAACTTCGTAACCAACTCGGTGGCGCGCTCGCGGAACTTAGCCTCGCGCTGGATGCGCACGCGGGACTTGATCCACCAGGCGACGAGCACCGCGATCGTCAACAGCCCCACCCAGCCGATGATCGGATACACATTGGCCATCAAGGCTTCGAAGCCGAAGAAGCTCACACCGAAGCCCACCAGGCAGACGCCCAGAAACACGGGGCGATACTTATCGCGGTGGTTGGCCGTCAGGCGACGCCCCAGCGCGTAGAACATGCCGATGCAGGTGTTGTAGATCATGATGAAGATGATCACGACCATCACATAGGACAGCGGATGGTTGATGTGATCGATCAGGCTGAGCATCGGCACGCTCGAGTCCCCGACCACGTCGAAGTTTGCGAGCAGGACGAAGGTCGCCATCATCAGCATCGTCAGGTAGATGAAACCACCCATGAGGCCACCCACACCCGCTTCGCGCGGCTTCGTGTTGGCGCCACCGATCACCAGGGCCATGGACAGCCCCAGCAGCAGCGCAAGCCCGGTGTAATTCAGTGCGGAAAGCCACCACGGGCTGATTGGCGATTCGGCCCCCTGAGCCAACTGCCCCATCGCTGCCATGTCATCCGGCAGATTGAACAGCGTGTAGCCGAATGCGAAGGCCACCGCGACGATAATCAGCGGCGTCACCGTGGAGATGATGCTGGAGACCCGGTCGACATCCATCAGCCCGGTGATCATCACCAGGATCAGCATGATCAGCGAGCCGACCCAGGCGGGCCAGCCGAACTGCTGCTCCAGGTTGGATCCCGCCCCCGCGAGCATCACGAAGCCCACGGCAAACAGCGTGAAGGTCACGCCGAAGTCCAGGAACCTGGAGACGATCGGGTGGGACATGTTCCGGAACACCATGCGGTGCTCCTGCGCCAGGAAGTAGCTGCCGAGCTGCAGGATCACTGCCCCGGCGATGGTCATCAGGACTCCGGCGAGCAGCGCGCCCCACAGCGCGGAAAGCCCAAAGGAGCCGAAATATTGAATGACCTCTTGACCAGTCGCGAAACCCGCACCGACCAGGAGGCCAACAAAAGATAAAGCAATTTTAAAAGTGCTTTTTAAAGACACTAACGAGAGCCTCTTTCGTAAATATCACAAATACGAACGCTCTCCAGTATTGCTTAAAATTCGCTTATCCTCATATTTCGAAACTGTGTTCACGAACACATTCCCTCCGCAGGTTTTCCCGAATCACTCCAGGTCACGGGCAAGATCCAGGAGCTTTTTCTCGGCGCCGACATCTCCCACCAGCTGCACGCTCGTGGGCAGCCCGTCGCTGCCCTGCCCCATCGGCACGGCTAGTGCCGGCTGACCCGCGACATTCCACATGGCCGTGTATGCGATCGAGGGCATGCTCAGCAGGGATGCACGAATGGCCCCCTTCCCCACCAACAGGTCAGCGCGGCGTGGCCGGTCAGCCACGGTCGGCGTGAGGATCGCATCAATGCCCTCCCGGGCCATGATGTCCGAGACCTTGCGCCCAATGGTGGCTGCCCTCTTCTCCGCCCAGGACACCATCTTCGGACTCATGAGCGCGCCCACCAGCTTGGTCAGTCGGTGACGCTTCTCGATGCGATCTGGGTTCTCCAGCAGCTCGATTTCGTTGCGGATTCCAGCGAACATGAGGATCAGGAACGGCAGCGTGGGGTCCGGCAGTCGGGCAGACAGCGGCTGCAGCTCCACCCCCTGCGCCTCGAGCTGCGCGGCGGCACGCTTTCGCGCCTCCCGATTGGCCTCTGCCACCGGGATGAATGGCGTGCTCGAGCAGTCCAGCCACGCAACCCGCCAGGACCTCTCCCCTGCGCGCCCATCCGATCCGAGTGGGGCAGGATCGCCGTCCTGCAAGACGGACATCAACAGATCGACGTCGTCCACCGTGCGCGCCATCGGGCCGGACGTCCCCAGTGACTTCCACAGGTCGGTATAGGGGGCGGTGGGCAGCACCCCCCGACCCGGCTTGAGCCCCACGAGCCCGCACATCGCAGCCGGGATCCGAACCGAGCCACCGCCGTCGCCACCCATCGCCATCGGCACCATCCCCGCAGCCACCGCTGCCGCGGAGCCGCCGGAGGACCCACCCGGGGTTCGGGACAGGTCGATGGGATTGCGGGTCACCCCGTAGCCCTGAGAGGAGGTCAGCGGGTAGGCGCCGAACTCCGGCATGTGTGTCTTGCCGATGATGATCGCCCCCGCGGCGCGGAGCCGGGCGACGACCGCGGAGTCTGCGGTCTTCGGCGTGTGGTTCGCGCGGGTTCCAAAGCTCGTCACCGCACCCGCGACATCGAGTTCCTCCTTGATAGCAACGGGAACGCCGTGGAGGGCGCCGCGCTCCGAGGGGTCAAGCTGGTCGAGCGATGCCGCATCCCGCAGGGCGTCTTCCGCGAAGACCTGGCTGAAGGCGTTGATGTAGCCATCCCGTTCCTCGATGCGGTCGAGGGCGGCGCGCACCCCCTCAACCGCCGAACGCTCCGCTACCCGGGCGCGCCACTGGTGCACGTCGAGCTCGTACCACGGGGTGTCCCCGGTGTTTTCGCGCCGGATGCCGGCGTTGTGTCCCTGAGGTGACATCTTCATCAACCGCTTTCTTCCGATCAATCTCCATCGCCGGCCCCGGGCTACAACGGGGCACAGCGCTCGCCCGGTCGCCACACCCGCGTGTGAGCCCATATGCCCCGTGGGCCCGCGCTACGCCCCGGCGCCCGCCTTAGGCAGCGTGTATTTCAGCTGCTCGCCAACCCGCTTTCCGGAGTGGATGCAGCCACCGAGGAAGGTTCCCTCCAGCGCGTTCTGGCCGTGCATACCGCCACCACCGAAGCCGGCGACCTCGCCGACCGCGTAGAGCCCCGGCAGGACCTCCCCATCGTTGGTGAGGCAGCGCCCCGCCAGGTCGGTCTCGATCCCGCCCAGTGTCTTTCGGGTCAGCACGCTCAGACGCACGGCGATCAACGGCCCGTGCTTCGGATCCATCAGCTCGTGCGGCGCGGCACAACGCACCACCTTGTCGCCCAGGTACTGGCGGGCGGTGCGGATGTAGTTGATCTGGTAATCCTTCGAGAACTTGTTCTCGATCTGGCTGTCCCGGTCCTCGATCTGGCGGCGCAGCTCGGCCTCGTCGACCTGTGGCTTATCCGGTCCGACCAGCTCGTTCATCTTCTTCACCAGGCTGCTGAGGTCGTCGGCGATCACCCAGTCCTCACCGTGGTCCATGAAGGCCTGCACTGCGACCTGCATGCCGGATCCGAGCTTGGAGAGCAGCTTCTTCACACTCTTGTCCGTGAGATCCGGGTTCTGCTCGGAACCGGAGAAGATGAACTCCTTGGCGGCGATGGTCTTGTTCAGAATGAACCAGCTGTAACCCATCCCGGTGCGCCCAATATGGCTCAGAGCCGCGAGGTTATCGCCGCCCGGAATGAGGTTGCTGGGCAGCCGCTGCCCCGCAGCGTCCAACCACATCGCGCTCGGACCTGGGATGATGCGGATTCCGTGGCCCGGCCAGATGGAGTTCCAGTTGTGCATGCCCTCCGGGTAGTGCCAGGTCCGGTCAGTGTTCACGAGGTTCGCACCCGCGGATTCGGAGATGCCGATCATGCGGCCATCCACGTGGGCCGGCACGCCGGTAACCATGTCCTCCGGTGCGGGTCCCCAGCGGCCCGTCGGCCAGCGCTTGCGCACCAGGTCAAGGTTTCCGCCAATTCCGCCGGAGGCGACGACGGTGCCCGCCGCCCGGAACTCGAACCCCCCCACCGCTGTTCGGGAGGACGCCTC
>DWUR01000114.1 GCA_019120635.1 Candidatus Corynebacterium intestinavium
CTCGCGGTCGAACCACTGGGTCCACGGCCGCTTGTCGGTCTGTGGGGTGGTGACCAGCAGGGAGGCCTCGGCCAGTCCGTAGGACGGGCGCATCGTGTCGCGGCGCAGCTGATAGTTGGCGAAGAGGTCGAGGAAGCGCTCCACGGAGGCGTGGGTGACCGGCTCGGAGCCGTTGACCAGGCCGTCGACGCGGGAGAGATCCAGGCCGGCGAGCAGCTCGGCGTTCGCCTCGTCGGCGGGGTTGGCGTAGCGGGTCGCCAGCTCGAGGGCGAAGTTCGGGACGACGGTGTAGATGTTCTCCTCGTCGTCGCGCTTGTCGAGCTGCTTGATCCAGCGGGCCGGGTTCTGCAGGAAGTCCCGCGGGCTCATGAGGTCGAAGGGCAGGCCCAGGATGGAGGCGAAGGTCGCGAGGATCAGGCCCATGTCGTGGTGCAGCGGTAGCCAGCTGACGATGCGCACCGGCGGCTGCAGCTTCACCGCGATGAAGATCTGCAGCACGTTGGTGACGATGGACTTGTGGGTCAGGACCACGCCCGCCGGAGTGCGGGTGGAGCCGGAGGTGTACTGCAGGAACGCCTCGTCGGAGCTCTTCGGCGCCAGCTCCGGGTGCTTGGCCAGCAGCTCGGCCGGGTTCTGCCACTGCTCAGCGAGGCTGTCCGGCAGAGCGTCGGCGACGAGCACGCGCGGGCGCTCCGGGGCCGGGCGGTCGGCGAAGAACTCACGGACCGCTGCGGCGGAGCGCTTGTTGGTCATGACGGCCACCGGGGTGGAGGAATCCAGCACCGCGGTGAGGTGGTCAGCGTGGCCGGGCTCAGTCGGGTCGTAGAGTGGCACCGGCACCAGGCCGGCGTACATGATGCCGAGGAAACTGTAGACGTACTCGGGCGAGTTATTGGCGAGGATGGCCACCCGGTCGCCACGGTTAGTGACCTGCTGCAGTCGCACACACACAGCCTTGATGCGGGTGTTGATCTCCTCGCGGGTGTACTCGCGAAGCACGCCCTCGGCGGAGTCGTTGTAGTCCCAGTAGCGGTACAGGACCGTGTCAGCCTCTCCCTGCGCCTTTGCCGCGCCGAAGAGCATCTCGTTCATGCCGGCGAGCGTCAGTGCATCGGGCACGGCAATTTGGCCGTTCTCATCGAAGAACTGCCCCATGGCTGCATTGATATCCATCAGTAGACCACCTAGTCCCTTCCTAAAGCTCAGAAATTGCTGTTTTGTACCCTAAACTATTTAGGTGACGAATGCACCACTTCAGGGTTCGTGTCTGACTTTTTAGATGGGCTGTTGTACAAGGTCGCGCACCCAGTTGGTGATCCACTCTGGCGCGGTCATTCCATCGACGACGTCGCGGTTGGTGTCGTAATGGGCATGGATACCGTTGGATCCCACCAGCTCCTTGGCCCGGGACACTGCGTTGCCGATCGTCGGCGGCGCGTCGCAGACAGTATCCCCGGCAGCACAGAAGTTCTTCACGCGGTCATTGAGCTCGCCGAAGCCATCCGGACGCCCGCCGCGCATCGTTGCCCCCGGCACGATGGGCTGCACGAGCGCGTTAACCGCGTGCAGCGCAACCTCCGCGCCGATGCCAGTGTTTTCCTTATTTCCCACCAGCTCGCCGTGCTGTGGCTCCTGACGGCCGTCCGCGATCAGTGCGACACCGGCGATCAGGGAGGGGTCCACCGGCCCGCGTTGGTTGCCGATATTCGACGCCAGGTCGCCGGCAATGACCGCGCCCTGGCTGAAGCCAACGAGGATGAATTTCGTGGCCGGGCACTTCTCGTGCGTCGCCTGAATCTCCCCGACGGCGCGCCCCAGGCCCTGTTTACGGGAGTCGTCGTAGCTCATCTCGTGCTGCGCGTTGAAGTTCCGGAACTGCGCGGTATAGGGCACCGTGTGGATCTTCACGCGCTCCGGGTCGGTCTGCTCCTGCAGCGGTTGGGTGATGTGCAGCAGCAGGGAGCGGGGGTTGGCCGTCGGGTTCACCGGGTCGTCGTCCGCCTTGGACTCCCAGGTACCGGGCAGGGCGATGACCTCGTAGTCCACACACCCCGGCGGGTTCGGGCTCGCCTCGCGGCCCGGCTTCCCGGAGCCCTCGTGGGAGCCGGGTCCGCCGAAGCCACCCTTCCCATCGGTACCCAGCCAGGAGCCGACGCCGGCGATGATGAGCACCAGGAGCACCACCAGGCCGATGATCGTCACGGTTTTGCCGATTGGCTTGCGCATTAGTCTTCTTTCCTCCCGGCCGCGCTTAGCGGCAGAGGTTTTCATCCGCGGCGGTGCGCAGATCCTTCATCATGGATTCGAACTTCTGGGTGAGGGCGTCGTCCCCCTTGGGTGGGTCGACGAGCCCCTGGGCGAGCATCTGACCGGCCGCGACCCCAATCAGCGGGGTATCCGATTCGCGGCAGTGGTGGTAGCCGGCGGCGATGATCTGCGACTCGACGGCGTTGCGGCTCGCCTCGTCCACCTTGTCGAAGTGCACGCCGGACTTCTCCAGGGCCGCCAGGAAGTTCTCCTCCCCCTCGCTGCGGTCCTCCCCCTCGGGAACGTCCTCGACCTCCTCGACGGCGCCGTCCTGCGTGCCCTTGCCGGTCGCACCGTGGTCGCCGGAGGACGCGCCCTCGTCCTTGGAGTCGTCCTTGTCCTTGCTCTTATCGTCGCCCTTATCCGGCTTCGCGGATGCGGAGACGCTCGGCACGGCGGTGTTATCGGCCTGCTCCGAGTTGTCGACGGTGCTGCCCGTGCCACATGCGCTGGCCGCGCCGAGGAGGGTCAGGCTCGCCAGGATGGCTAGCGGCCGCCGCATCGTTGGGAGGCTGGTCTTTCGCACAGTGCGCTTCCTTTCCATTGGCGCCGGAATTCGGCGGGTCAGCCATATTACGACCCCGCCGGGGCTAGTAGCCAGGCGCGGTGAACGGATTGACTAGTTAAAACGATACCGGGCACCGGGGAGAGCGCTGGCGCACGCGCCGCCCCTCCTGGTGCCCGGTCTACCGGGGTTTATTTGCCCGGCCCCGCCCTATGGGCGAGTGCTACTTCTTGATGATCTCCCCGTTGACCTGCTGGATCTCGCCGCCCTGGAAGCGCACGACCTCGCCGCCCGCTGGGATCGCGACCTGGTCAGAGACCGGCAGGCCGTACTTGCCCTGCTCGTGATTCTCCTCACCCCAGGCCTCGAAGATCGCGCCCTTGTAGATGATGTGGGCGCCAGTCTTCGGGGACCAGTAGATGTAGCCGCCGGTGAACTCGGAGAACTTACCCTTGCCATTCGGCAGATCCTTCTCGCCGGTGACCGGGAAGCCCAGCTTGGACTCCGGACCCTTGGCAGCCATGTACTTCTTGGCGATCTCGCCCTGGACGTACTGGGTCTTGCCATCCTTGTCGCGGGTGATGACGCCGTTCTGGAAGCGCTGCACCTGGCCGTCGCCGACCTTCTCGGCGTTTGCCACTGGGTAGCCGAGCGGGCCGTTCTCGTAGCCCTTCTCGCCCCAGGTGCGCATGATGTCGTGCTTCACCGCGTAGGCGCCGGTCTCGTGGGTCCAGTAGATGTTGCCGTGCTCGAACTCGACGAAGCGGCCGCGGCCCTTGGAGATCTCGTGTTCCTCGCTCTTCGGGTAGCCGAGCCAGGAGTGGGTTGCGCCCATCTCCACGTAGCGGGCACCGATGCGGCCCCACAGGAAGTGCGCGCCGGTGTTCGGGTGCCAGTAAGCCCGGCCGGAGCGGTAGTCCTGGACCTTGCCGCCGCGGGCGGCGTCGTATTCGCCGGAGACGCAGGCGCCGACCTGGGCGCCGATCTGCGGGTTAGCCTTCAGCGCATCGCCGATCGCACCGCCGGCAGCGCACTGGGCGCCACGGTCATCCTCGGAGAGGGAGAGCGCGTTAGCGATCTGTGGCCACGCCTGGGTCATCTCGAACTGCCAGTACGGCCAGTTGTGAATGCCGGAGTTGCGGAAGCGGGCGGTGACCTTCACACCCTTCTTCTTGGCTTCCTTGAGGAAGGTCTGGGTGGTCAGGCGGGACATGACCTCCAGGCCGATGCCGGCCGGGCTGTTCTCCTCCGGGTTACCCGGGGTGCCGTTACCGGCGGAGACGTACACGGACATATCCTTCAGCAGGCCAACGCCCAGCTTCGGGTCATGCTCGTACCAGTCCTTGGAGCCGAATGGGCCCCACATCTTCTGCGCGTCGTAGCCGCCACCGTCCTGCGTGGCGTAGGCGATGCCCTGCGGCATGCCCGGGGAGGTGGTGTCCAGGTAGCCGGAGAAGGAGCCGACGAACTTCCACATCTTCGGGAAGCGCTGCGCGAGGTTCATCGCCGCGGTGCCGCCCATGGACAGGCCGACGATCGCGCGGTCCTCGGTGCTGCGCCAGCCCTCGCGCAGGACAGCCGGGAGCTCGTTGACGAGGAAGCTCTCCCACTTGTAGTGCTTGCCGTTATCCGGCTGCTGCCAGTCGGTGTAGAAGGAGGACTCGCCGCCAACCGGAAGGACGATGTTGACGTTCTTGTCCGCGTAGAAGTTCGCGATATTCGTGGACAGGGTCCAGCCGGACTCGTCCTCACGGGCGCGCAGGCCGTCGAGGGCCCAGACGGTCGGGAACTTCTGGTTCGGCTTGGAGTACCAGTCGCGGGCCAGCAGGATCTGGACCTTCACCGGCTTGCCCGGCATGGCGGCAGAGTTGATGTAGACGTTCGCCCAGCGGTCGGTGATCCACTCGACCTTGTCCACGGACACGCCCTCCGGCAGGCCCGGGAGGTTCTGCTCGGTCACGCGCACCGGCTTACGGTCCGGAACGTCGTGGGGCTCCAGGTAGCCGGTGCCCGAGCCTGGGCCGCTGGAGCCGGCCAGGCCGCCGGCAGGGCTCTGCGCGTTGGCGGCTGGCATCAGCGGCAGGGCGAGAGCCGCGGCCAGCGGCAAGGCAAGCGTCGCCTTCCCCATACGGGACGGGCGGGGGAGTTTCGCAGCAATGCGCATGTGTTTTCTTCCTTGTGTCCTTGTGAACGTCAATAAAACGGCCGAGATCCAGGCTGGTA
>DWUR01000115.1 GCA_019120635.1 Candidatus Corynebacterium intestinavium
GGAATCCGCGACCTCGATGCCACCGGCATCCTCACCGTCCAGGACCACGGCACGGTCATCCCCTTGCACTGGTACGAGGTCGGCCCCGATCGCGACCCAGCCGCCGAGCCGGGTGCCGCAGACACAGCCGCCGCGGAAGCACTCACAATCGTATTCATCCACGGGTTCACCCTCGGCGCGGACTCCTGGTACCGCCAGTTCCGCGGGCTGCGTAAAGAGCTGCCGGGAGTGCGCCTGCTCACCCTCGACCTGCGCGGTCACGGCAAGACCGGTGAGGTGCCGCCCTCCTTGTGTTCGACGGACACGGCTGCGGAGGACGTCCTCGCAGTCATCGCCGAGCGCGCACCGGCCGGGAAGCTCATCCTCGCCGGCCACTCCCTGGGTGGACAGATCGCGTTCGCCGCGTTGCGGCGTGCCCCCGAGGACGTGCGGCACCGCATCGCGGGGCTCGTGCTGGTATCCACGGCCATCGACCGCTTCGCCGCGAACGGTGTGCCGGAGCTGCTGAATCTGCGCGTCGTCGGCTGGCTGGCAGGGCTACTGAAGGCCTCACCGAAGAGGGTGCGAAGGCTGCGCGACAAAATCGCTGGTCTGATCGCTCCTGCGCTCGCGATCGCGGTATTCTCCCGCCCCACGAACCGCCGGATCATCGACCTGCATGCCTATATGATCAACGAAACACCGCTGGATACCTACCTGGGCTTCCTCGACGACCTGCGGGATCACGACGAATCGGCGGTCGTCCCGCATCTTTCCGGCGTGCCCGGGATTATCCTCGTCGGGGACAACGACGACGTCACATCGCGCGAACAGGCCGGAAAGATTATCGATGCGTGGCCGGGTGCGGAGCTGGTCGAGGTAACCAACGCGGGTCATATGCTCCCGCTGGAGGCGCCAAAGGAGGTCAACGCGGCGATCGTCCGGCTGGCAGAGCGGGTCGCGGGAGGTACGACGCACCCCCAACAGCGCTGAGGCATCGTTACTGAAGCGTGAGCTGACGTGTACACCCCACACCACGGTCCAGAACGCCAGAGTCCCCGGCCAAAGGACCGGGAACTCGCAGGGCGCGACTGCTAGCTGGAACCAGGACAAACCATGCCACTACCTACTGTGGTGTTGGCACCAGCTGCGCGTCGAGTGGGCGGTTTTTCAGGTCCTTGCGCAGGATCTTTCCGGTGGCAGATTTTGGAACAGCGTCCACAAACTCCACGATGCGAACCTTCTTATACGGCGCTACCCGCTCCGCAACCCACGCCTTCAGCTCCTCCGGGTCAATCTCTGCCGGAACGCCAGCAGAATTCTGCTGCGGTACAACAAAAGCTCGAGGAATCTCTTCGCCGTCTTCCTCGCGCACGTAGCCGACCACCGCGGCATCAGAAATGTCATCCCGGGCCAGGAGCAGCGCCTCCAGCTCTGCCGGAGGCACCTGGTAGCCCTTGTATTTAATTAATTCCTTCGCGCGATCAACGACGTAGCAATTACCTTCTGAGTCCACGGCGACCATGTCACCGGTGCGCAACCAACCATCCGGCAGCAGGGTCCGGGCCGTGGCCTCCTCGTTGTTGAGATAGCCCTTCATCACCTGCGGACCGCGGACCCACATTTCACCAACCGCCGATCGTTCGCCCGACTGTGTGGGCGCGGGAATCTCCGGCAGATCATCCTTGGAGATATCAACGATTTTGATCTCAGTATTTGGCAATGGAGCGCCAACGGATTCTAGAGGCGTCACGTTAACCAAAGAGTTATGGGTAACCGGGGAGGTTTCAGTCATCCCAAAGCCCTGGTAGATATCCACGCTGAGCCGCTGCTGCACCGCGATGGCAAGCTCCCGGTCGAGCGGTGCTGCTCCGGACTGGATAGCGCGCAGAGAGCTCAGGTCATAGGACTCCACCGCCGGGTGCTTCGCGAGTAGAACAGCGATCGGCGGCGCGATGAAGGTGCAGTCAATGTTGAATCGCTCGTGTGCTGACAAGAAGGATTCCAACTCGAACTTCGGCAGGGTGACCATCGTGCACCCCTGAAACAGAGCCGCCCCAAGCAGGCAGTTCATACCGTAAATGTGGAAGAAGGGAAGGACACCACAGACCACCGAGCCGGTATTCATGCCATTGTGCTGCATGGACGGGGACACCTGGAAGAGATTGGCGACCAGGTTCTGGTGGCTCAGCTTCACACCCTTCGGAATCCCTGTGGTTCCCGAAGAAAACGGCAACACAGCAATATCCTCGTCCGCGTTGATTTCAACCTCAGGCGCAGAGTGATTTTCGGCGAGAAGCGCCTTGAGCCCAGCCTCGGCATCGGTGAGATTAATAATCCCTTCAGCCGGAATCCCCTTCGCCTGCGCAGCTTCCATGCCTGCGGTGCCCAGCAGATCTGTGGTGAACAGCATCTTTGCATCCGCCGCCCGCAACTGCTTTTCAGCATCCTCAGCAGTCGCCAAGGAGCCTAGCGTCGTCACCGTGGCCCCGGATCGAAGAATGCCGAAGTAGGAAATGACAAACGCGGCATGGTTGGGGCAGTGCAGCGCAACCACGTCCCCCTTCCCGACCCCGCGAGCAGCGAGAGCGCCTGCCATGCGCTCGTAACTCGCCTTCAGTTCCTGAAATGTCATCTCCTCGCCAGTCAGACCATCGATGAGCGCAGTTTTGTTTGCCAGCCCGCCCGACAGGTCGCCGAAGATGGCGTCATAAAGAGGAATCTGTGGGATTGTGACGTCTGGATAAGGGCTTGGGATGGGCATAGCGGTAATCCTTTCGGCGTATCAACGAACCGCGGAGCGTGACCCAGAGTTGAAATCTGAAACGTGATTCAGGTCACAAGCGCGAGGTTAGCAGAAACCCTTTCCCTGGCAAATGTTTTTCTCGAAAAACAACTACGCGGACCTTTATCCGACGCCAGCAACCACCGGCGGACTACCTCAGGTGAAGCAACCGCTCCGCCCCATCAAAAAGATGTGAATGTTCGTTGTAGCTCACGAGCCGCACCGGAGTAAGCCCGTCCACACCTCGGCCCCCTCCATCGAACGGCGCCACCTCCAACTGGCGAGCGCCACCAACCCATCCATCAGCGCTGGCCCCTGCCTCTCTCGAGAGAACCCTCAGCACAGTCAAGGAGGCGGTGTAGGTACGCCCGATCAGGTGGCGAAAATGAGAACCAAAGAGCGAGGAGACAATCACGCTAATCGGGCCACCGCTCGTCGCCACAACCACATCCCGCTCGCGAGCCAACTCCACCACAGTCGCGAACGCGTTGAGCACCTCGCTGCGGAACTCCTGAAACTCCGGAGCATCCACCCAACGGCTCAGTGCCCGATCCAAGACGATCCCCAGCAGGCGGTGCCCCTCGATGAGCAGCTCCCAATCCCCGCCGCCTTCCGCCTGCCGATAAACCTCCGCTAAGCGGTCACGCTCCTCCGGATGCTCGTCAAGATAGGGCATCACGACAGAGTCGGAATTGAACTCACACCACCCCTCGATGAGGATTGGATCAAGCTCGAGCGACTCGGCGAGCGGTGCCAAAGTATCACGCTGGCGGCGCAAGGGGCCCGATACAAGCACTGCGCCCCCTTTGAGCCTTCGCTGCAGCTCCGCAGCCACGAGACGCGCCTGCCGACGCCCAACGCAGGTGAGGCGATCGTATTGCTCCTCCATTCCCCTCTGCCATTGACCCCGCCCTGCAGCAGCAGAATCCGCCTGGCCATGCCGGAGCAGGTAGATCGTTCCTGTCATGCGAAAATTCAACTTTCTGAGATATCGGGCAATCTAAGGTGCCTTAGGATCAAGTCTATGGCCACACATCCGCCCCAGGAGCAACTCCAGAAAACTGAGAAGGTATCGCCCAGAGCCGCCGCCCGGCGCGAGGAAATCCTCGCCGCTGCCCGGAAGGTTTTTGTCCGCGATGGTTACACCGCGACGAAGCTCCTCGATGTTGCTAAAGAGGCCGGATGCGCAGCGGGAACGCTGTATACCTACTTCGAGAACCGCGAAGATCTCTTCACAGCCGTCCTGCAACAAGTTGAACATGAGATGCGCAGCGCCAGCGGAAGAATAGCCAGCGACGACCCCCGCGAACTCATCAGCGCCGCCAATCGCGCATATGTCGAAAGCTACGCCAACAACGCCCCGGAACTCGCCCTGATGGAGCAGGTTTCGCAGACCCACCCCGAAATGCACAAGCTGCGCACCTCTCGGGCGCGCGGATTCACCACCCGCAATCAACGGCTCATTAAGTCACTCCAAGACGATGGCACTCTCGCCAGTGACCGGGATGCCGAGATGCTCGCCCTCAGCCTGTCCATCATGGTCTCCCGACTGTGCTACTCAGTCTTCGTCGAGAATATGATCCCCGATGCCGGCGAGGCAGGCGGTGGCGCCACGACCGAGGAACATAAAGCGCGCACTATTGAGCGCATCGTCAGCACCGTCAACGACATCTGGTTTCGCACACTAGGCCTCTAGGCCACCAAAAAGGGCCAGACCCCAACCATCGCAGGTCGCCTCCAACTCCCCCCGAAAAGGTAGCCAAAACCGAAACCCCCGAAACGATTGAATCGTGATTCAGCTCACATTAGGATCAACGTTGTTCACCGAAACAACACACAGTGGCAGGTAGGTCCTCATGTCTCACCACACCCCAGCAAACAAGCCGATCGCCTACGACTACTCCGGTCACAACGCGATCGTGACCGGCGGCACCCGTGGCATCGGCTACGCCACGGCGCGACTCTTAGCTGCCAGCGGCGCGAACGTGACGATCACCGGCCGCAAACAAGAAACCGTCGAACCCGCCGCAGCCGCCATTCAGGCCGAAGCTGCCGAGCTGAGCCCCAACGCCGGTCGCGTCATCGGAATCGCTGCTCACGTCGCAGACCCCGATGCAGCCCGAAGGACCTGCGAGGCCACCGTTCAAGAATTCGGCAGCATTGACGTCCTGGTAAACAACGCCGGAACCAACCCCGCCTACGGGCCAATCCACAAGCAGAGCCCCGAAGCCATGGCGAAGACCTACGAAGTCAACGTCATCGGCCCCGTCATCTGGACCGCCGCCGCGAAGGACGCAGGCATGGGAACCGACCGCAAGGGCGCGGTCGTCAACCTCTCCTCCATCGGCGCCCTCACCGAGGAAGCAAAGCTCGGCGTCTACAACGGGACCAAAGCTGCGCTCCTGCACATGACCCGCCAGATGGCCAACGAGCTCGCCCCCACCATCCACGTCAACTCAATCGCCCCAGGCGTGGTGCGCACCAAACTCTCCGAAGCGCTGTGGAAGGAACACGAAGACGCCGTCGCGGCTATCACGCCCGCGCAGCGGATTGGCGAGCCCGAAGACATCGCCGCTGCTATCGCCTTCCTCGCAGCACCCGCAACGACCTGGCTCATTGGTGAAAACCTCGTTGTCGATGGCGGCATGCTCGTCCAGCCCTAAGTCCGATCACCCACCCAAGCAACAGCACCCCAAACAGCCCAAAAACGAGGAAAGATATGGACTTCGCACCCAGCGCGCGCTCGAAGGAGTATCAGGAAAAGCTCCTTCGCTTCATGGATGAACACGTTTATCCGGCCGAGCCGATCTATCACCAGCAGATGACCGACTCCGGTGATCCGCACCACCACCCAGCGATCCTTGAGGACCTCAAAGCCGAAGCTAAGAAGCAGGGCCTATGGAACCTCTTCCACCCTCACGCCGGCACTGGCCCGGGCTTGAGCAACGTCGACTACGCCCCATTGGCAGAAATCATGGGCCGCTCCCCCGAACTCGCACCCGAAGCCTGCAATTGCAACGCCCCGGACACGGGGAACATGGAGGTTCTCGAGCTTTATGGAACTGAGGCCCACCGCAGGGAGTATCTGAATCCGCTGCTCGATGGTGAAATCCGCTCCGCGTTCGCCATGACCGAACCCGGAGTCGCCTCCTCAGATGCCACCAATGTGTCCATGCGCATGGAACGAGTGACCGACTACACCGCCGGAGGCTCGAATAAGCCCCTCGATGGGTATGTACTTAACGGGCGGAAGTGGTTTAGCTCGAACGGCATGCGGCCCAACCTCAAGGTGCTCATCGTCATGGGCAAGACCAGCCCAGAGGCTGAGCCCCACCGCCAGCAGTCCATGCTGGTTGTCCCCTCCGACGCCCCCGGCGTCCGAATCCTTCGCGACCTTCCCGTCTTCGGCTTCCACGACCGCGAAGGCCACGCCGAACTGGAATTTAAGGACGTATTCGTCCCGGACCACGACATCCTCCTGGAGGAGGGAGCGGGTTTTCGGATCGCCCAGGACCGCTTGGGGCCAGGCCGGATTCACCATTGCATGCGTGCCATCGGCATGGCAGAACGTGCACTCGAGCTGATGTGCGAACGAGCCTTGTCTCGAAGCACCTTCGGCAAAGCGCTGGCCGAGCGCGACACGATCCAAGAACGCATCACCAACGCCCGCATCGACATCGAGCAGGCCCGGCTATTGACTTTGAAGGCCGCCTGGATGATGGACACGGTCGGCAATAAGGCCGCTCGCCAGGAAATTGCTGCCATCAAGGTTGTTGCCCCACAGGTCGCGCTCCGCATCGTCGACGAAGCCATCCAAGTATTCGGTGGCGAGGGTGTGACCTCCGATACCCCGCTGGCTCACATGTGGGCTGGCCTGCGATCACTCCGGCTGGCCGATGGCCCGGATGAGGTCCATCGCATGACCATCGCCCGACAAGAACTGCGCAAATACAAGTAGCACACCGGCACAGCACAGACCTATGAAGGAGCCACGGTGAACGACCCAACAACCGGCAGCCACAATTCAGCCACGAAGAACCCGGCCGTGCCGTTCAATATGGACGAGCTGAAGGCCTGGCTCACCCGCATCACCCCATTAAGCGGTGAGCTCTCGCTCAACCGCGTCGGAAACGGGCAGTCCAACCTCACGTTCCTCGTCGAAGACACCACTGGCGCGCGCTGCATCGTCCGCCGCCCGCCGCTGGGAAAACTTGCCGCCAGCGCCCACAACGTCGTGCGCGAAGGAAAAATCATGGCGGCCCTTCACGCCACCGAGGTGCCCGTCCCGGTGATCTACGGCAACACCGACGAGCTCGCCGACCACGGTCAAGCTGTCTCCGATGCCCCCGTCGTGGCGATGAGCATGGTCGACGGAGTGACCATTAGCTCTGCAGAAGCCGCTTCCCCTTTGGGGCTGGACATCCGGCACAAAATCGCCACCAACATGCTGGACGCGATGATCCACATCCACGGCGTCAACCTCGCATCCACCGGACTGGACACGCTGGCATCCCACGACCCCTACGCCCCACGACAGCTCAAGCGCTGGTCCGGGCAATGGGATAAGACCAAGACACGGGAATTACCTGCGCTCGATAAACTCACGGCTCTCCTGGAGGAACACACCCCGGAACAGAAGGAAACAGTGCTGGTCCACGGCGACCTACACGTCGGCAACGTCATAGCCAACCCAGACGACGGCACCATCAACGCCATCATCGACTGGGAGCTCACCACGCTGGGAGACCCCCTCGCTGACGTGGGAACCATGCTGGCTTATTGGCCGGTCAAGGACGGACTGGTCCTCCCTGGATTTGAAGCACCCCTCCTCGACGGATTTCCGAAGGGTGAAGAACTAGCCGAGCGCTATCTAAGCGCCACGGGACGGGACAGAAAGGCATTGGCTTTTTGGCACGTCCTGGGGCTATGGAAAGTTGCGATCATCTGCGAAGGCGTGGTACGCCGCGTCATGCAGAACCCCAGCAACCGCGCCTCCGGAGGCGCACCCACCCAGGAGATGGTGGAGTGGATTGTCGGCGAGGCGCAGCAGACCGCGAGGGAGTACGGGCTCAGCTAGGCAGCGACATTCGGCAGAGAACGCCCGACAAGCTCACTAAGCTGGGCGCCATGGCAACCCGAACCCCGCAAGAGTGGATCACCGACTACCCCCTCCTTGAGCGCCTCGTCGTGCTCGAGGAAACCCTGTGGCTGAAGCCCGACCTGCCCCGCGCCGAAGAAGGCCTGGCGCACGTCGAGATCACCCCCGACCAGATCCAGGACGCCGCGGACCGGCTGAGGCGCTTCGCGCCCTACCTGCAGCAGATCTTCCCAGAGACCGCGCCGAGTGCCGGCGTCATCGAATCCCCGCTGCGCCACGTGCCCGCGATGAAGGAAGCGATCGAGAACCTCACCGAGCAGCAGATCAAGGGGCAGCTGTGGGCGAAGCTCGACTCCCACCTGCCGATCTCCGGGTCCATCAAGGCCCGCGGCGGGATCTACGAGGTCCTCCAGCACGCCGAGGCCCTCGCCCTGGAGCACGGCCTGATCACCCTGGACAGCGACTACCGGCTCCTCGATTCCGCCGAGGCCCGCGAGCTCTTCGGGCAGCACCGCGTGGCCGTGGGCTCCACCGGCAACCTGGGGCTGTCTATCGGCATCATGAGCGCCAACCTGGGCTTCCAGGCCGCGGTCCACATGAGCGCGGATGCCCGGCAGTGGAAGAAGGACCTGCTGCGCTCCCACGGCGTGGAGGTCGTGGAGTACGAGCAGGACTACTCCGTCGCCGTCGCCGCTGGTCGCAAGGCCGCCGAGGACGACGACCTCGTCTACTTCGTGGACGACGAGAACTCCGTCTCCCTTTTCCTCGGTTACGCGGTCGCCGGGGCGCGACTAGCCGGCCAGCTGCAGGCCATGGACGTCCGGATCACCGAGGAGGAACCACTCCACGTCTACCTGCCCTGCGGGGTCGGCGGTGGCCCGGGTGGTGTCGCATTCGGCATCAAGGCCATCTTCGGCGACTCCGCGCGCTGCTACTTCGCCGAGCCCACCCACTCCCCCGCCATGTTCATCGGGGTGCACACCGGGGCGCATGACCAGCTGGCTGTGCAGGACTTCGGCATCGACAACGTCACCGCCGCCGACGGGCTGGCCGTGGGGCGGCCCTCCGGCTTCGTCGGCGAGCGGATGCAGTACCTCATCGACGGCTACTACACCGTCAGCGACGAGAACATGTTCCGCGGCGTGGCACTCTTCGACCGCTCCGAGGATGTGCAGTGCGAGCCGAGCTCCGCGACCAGCTTCTTCGGCCCCGGCACCATTGGCCGGGCGGGCACCCACCTGGCGTGGATCACGGGCGGGGCGATGGTGCCGGAAGAAGAAATGGCTAGCTACATCGCCTGCGGCGAGGAACTGCTCTAGGGCTAGCCTTGCCCATATAAAGCAAGTGGCCGCGGGGAGAACCCGCGGCCACTGCGCTATTGAGTTATTACTCAGCCATTACAGCGCTGGGGAAAGACCTGCGCTCGACTGGTCAGATACCCGATAGAGGTGTTCGTTGACGAACTCGCCAACGCCCCAGCGAGCGAGCTCGCGGCCATAGCCGGAGCGACCGATTCCGCCGAAGGGCAGGCCAGCCCCGGTGACGGCGTGCTCGTTGATGAAGGTCATGCCGTCGCGAAGCTGCTCAGCGACCTTACGGGCCGCATCCAGGTCGGTGCTCCACACGGAGCTGGAGAGGCCGTAGTCGGAATCGTTCGCGATCTCGATGGCCTCCGCTGCGTCCTTAGCGCGGTACACGATAGCCACGGGCCCGAAGATCTCGTTGCAGCCAACGTCCGCCTTAGGGTCCACGTCGACCAGCAGAGTCGGCTCCATGAAGGCGCCGTCGCGGTCGATGGCCTTACCACCGACGCGGATGGTGGCCTCACCGTTCTTCTCCGCCTCGGCGAGGCGCTCGACGATCTCGTCGCGGGCACCGATGGAGGACAGCGGACCGACATCGGCGTTCTCGTCGTCGAATGCGCCGACCTTCATCTCGCCGATGCGCTTCTCCAGCGTTTCGACGGTGCGGTCGTAGAACTCGTCCATGACGATCAGGCGCTTCGGGGCGTTGCAGGCCTGGCCGGTGTTGTACATGCGGATCTTGGTGAACTGCTCCAGCACCCAGTCCAGGTTCTCATCGTCGAGCACGATGAAGGGGTCGTTGCCGCCCAGCTCCAGCAGGGACTTCTTGTAGTGCTCGCCGGCGGTCTTCGCCACGGCGGCACCAGCCTGCTCGGATCCGGTGAGGGACACACCCGCCACACGCTTATCCGCCACAAAGGCATCCATCTGGGAGCCGGAGGCGTACACGTTGATGAAAGCATCCTTCGGCAGCCCGGCCTGCTCCAGCAGGTCCTGGCAGGCCTGGGAGGACAGCGGGCAGATGGATGCGTGCTTCAGGACCAGGGTGTTGCCCAGCAGCAGGTTCGGCGCTGCCCAGCGGGCGACCTGGTAGTAGGGGAAATTCCACGGCATAATGCCCAGAATCACGCCCAGGGGCTCCTTGCGCACCCAGGTCTGCTGCGCGCCCTGCTGGGAAAGCTGCTCATCTGCCATGAGCTCGTGGGCATGCTCGGCGTACCAGGTGAAAATGTCCGAAACGATGTCGATCTCCGCCTCGGCCCAACGGGTCAGCTTGCCCATCTCGCGCCCGATGTGTTCAGCCAGCTGCTCCTTGTTCTCCTGGAACAGCTTCGAGGTCTTCCGCAGGACGTCCGCGCGCTGCGCGATCGGAGTCTGACGCCACTGCTCGCCTGCAGCGGTGGCGCGATCCAGAATTGCATCGCGGTCGGCATCATCGATGCGGTTGAACTGCTCTTCTTCTTGGCCAGTACTTGGATTCTGCAATGCAAAAGTGCTCATAGCTCCTGGCTACCAGATGCATTCGGCCGTGTCAGCGGGCGAAAACAAGAACCCCGGCCCGCGGTATAAGTACCGAGGGGCCGGGGATTCACCGTGTGCCCAGCGCTTTAGGTCAGGCCAACAGGCCGTGGAATTTCACCGAAAACTCGCGACGGCACTCGCGGCATTGCCAGGAATTATCCGTTTCCGTGGTCGGGAACAAGTTCTCCCCCATGCAGTAGGGGCAGAAGTTCACGGTCGCACGCCGACCGTTGCTGTGCCCGGACTTCCCACCGATCGCTTGGTTCACCGGTGGCAGGGAATCAGTATCGGGAACACTCATCGCAGAGCCTCCTCGTCAGCGCGGGCGACCCAGGAGCTGAATTCCTCGCCTGCCTCGCGCTGCTCCTTGAAGTTCTCCACGACGCGGACCACGTAGTCGCCGACGTCCTCGGAGAACACGTTATTGCCGCGCAGCTTGCGGCCGAAGCCCGGCTCGAGACCGACCTTGCCGCCCAGGTGCACCTGGAACCCCTCGACGCGGTTGCCGTCCTCGTCGGTCAGCACCTTGCCGGATAGACCGATGTCCGAGACCTGGGAACGGGCGCAGGAGTTCGGGCAGCCGTTCAGGGAGATCTTCAGCGGGACGTCGAGGTCACCGACCCGCTCCTCCAGCTCGTCGACCAGCTGGATGGCGCGCTGCTTCGTCACGACGTGCGCGAGCTTGCAGAACTCCAGGCCGGTGCAGCTGATGATGTCTCTGCGGAAGGCCGAAGGCTTCGCAGACAGGCCCTCCTTCTCCAACTCGGCGGCGAGCTTGTCTGCATTCTCCGGGGTCAGATCCAGGAAGAGCAGCTCCTTATCGGGGGTCGTGCGCAGGCGCGTGGAGCCATAGGACTCGGCGAGCTCCGCGAGACGCTGCAGCTGAGCGCCGTCGGTGTGCCCCACCGTGGGCTTCACCCCCAGGTAGACCTTGCCGTCCCGCTGCTCGTGGATGCCGATGTGGTCGCGGTAGCCGGGGTACTCCCCCGGGTCCGGGCCGTCGACGAGCTTGCGGCCGAGGTAGTCCTCCTCCAGCACCTTGCGGAACTTCTCGACACCCCAGTCGGCGACGAGGAACTTCAGGCGCGCGCGGTTGCGGACCTTGCGGTAGCCATAGTCGCGGAAGATGCGGACCACGCCGGCCCACACCTCCGGGACCTCTTCCAGAGGTACCCAGGCACCGAGGCGCTGAGAGAGCATCGGGTTGGTGGACAGCCCGCCGCCGACCCAGACGTCAAAGCCGGGGCCGTGCTCCGGGTGGTTCGAGCCGATAAACGCCAGGTCCTGGATCTCGTGGGTGACGTCCTGACGGGAGTTACCACTGATCGCGGATTTGAACTTGCGTGGCAGGTTGTCGAACTCGCCGCTGGTAAGTAGTTCTTCCTTGATGGTGTGAATGGCCGGGGTTGCGTCGATAATCTCGTCGGCAGCGATACCGGCGACCGGGGAGCCCAGGATGACGCGGGGCACGTCGCCGCAGCCGAAGTTGGTGTCCAGCCCGACGGCCTCGAGCTTGTCCCAGATGGTCGGGACGTCCTCGATGCGGATCCAGTGCAGCTGGACGTTCTGGCGGTCGGTGAAGTCCGCAGTATCGCGGGCGTAGTCGCTAGAAATCTCGCCGATGACGCGCAGCTGCTCGCTGCTGACCAGTCCGCCGTCGAGGCGGATGCGCATCATGAAGTAATTATCCTGCAGCTCTTCGGTACTCAGCGTGGAGGTGGCCACGCCGTCGAGGCCGGGGCGGCGCTGGGTGTACAGGCCGACCCACTTGAAGCGGGGCGCGAGGTCCTCCTTCGGGATGGACTCGAAGCCCTGCTTCGCGTAGGTCTCGCGAATGCGGTCGATGACGCCGAGGCCGGCGTCTTCTTGCTTAATCTTCTCGTCGTCGTTGAGCGGAGTAGTGCCGTCGACGAGCCACTGGCCTTGCGGCCGGGGCTTACGCTTCGGCCTCGGTCGGGTGGTGGTAGTTGCAGTCATGGTGAATTTCTCCAGTTGATCGTGCGTTGCGGCGGTCTTGTCTGGATCCGCAGGACGGGCTGCAGATCAACCTACACTAGACAGACCGTGCGGTCTATAACTGGACACACTAAACCGCCGAGGCGCCAGGTTGCAAGCAATTTCAGCAAAGCCAATTGCGTTAACTAGACAATGCTGTCTACACTCTGTTGTGATCCACCCCCCAGAATCTCGCAATCCCCTCACGGTGGGATTAGCTTGGTGGGTGAAGAATATGCACTTAGAACCAACGATTGGACCCTGAATAAAAGTGTCAGACGCAGCAAAGACCACTCGTCCGCTCCGCATCGCGGTCATCGGATCCGGCCCAGCCGGCATTTACGCATCCAACGCCCTCGCCAAGGCCACCATCCCGGAGGCTAGCGGCGACATCACCTTCGATGGCGTGAGCGTGGACATCTTCGAGCGCATGCCAGCCCCATTCGGGCTCATCCGCTACGGCGTCGCACCCGACCACCCCCGCATCAAGGGCATTATCCGCTCCCTGCACCGCGTCCTCGACCAGCCGCAGATCCGCCTGTTCGCCAACGTCAACATCGGCGAGGATGTCACCCTCGAGGAACTCAAGCAGCACTACGACTCCGTCATCTACGCCACCGGCGCAACCAAGGACCGCGACCTCAACCTGCCGGGCGCAGAAGCCTCCCACGGTGGCGCTGAGTTCGTCGGCTTCTACGACGCCAACCCGAAGTTCTCCGAGGACTGGAACCTGGACGCCGAGTCCGTCGCCGTCATCGGCGTGGGCAACGTCGGCCTCGACGTCGCGCGCGTCATCGCGAAGACCGGCGACGAACTGCTCACCACCGAAATCCCGGACAACGTCTACGAGTCCCTAAAGAAGAACAAGGCCAAGGAGGTCCACCTCTTCGGCCGCCGCGGCCCCGCCCAGGCGAAGTTCACTCCGCTAGAGCTGAAGGAGCTCAGCTACTCCGATACCATCCAGGTCATCGTCGACCCGGAGGACATCCAGTACGACGCCGCCTCCGAGGAGGCCCGCCGCGGCTCCAAGATCACCGACATGGTCTGCTCCCTACTGGAGCAGTACGCCATCGCCGACCCGGGCGAGGAGCCGCACCGCGTCTACATCCACTTCTTCGAGTCCCCGAAGGAGATCAAGACCGACGAGCAGGGCAATGTCACCGCCCTGGTCACCGAGCGCACGAAGCTCAACGGCGACGGCTCCGTCTCCCCCACTGGCGAGACCCGCGAGTGGCCAGTCGGCGCGGTCTACCGCACCGTCGGCTACAAGTCCGACCAGCAGGCCGACCTGCCGTGGGATGAGAAGGAAAACGTCCTGCCGAACGTCGGCGGCCGCGTCCTCGCCGAAGGTCCCACCGCAGACGGTATCGCGGGCGTGCCGGGAAGCGCTGACCCAGAGGCGGAGAAGCGCGAGACCCTGCCGGGCGTGTACGCCACCGGTTGGATCCGCCGCGGCCCCGTCGGCCTGATCGGTAACACCAAGGGCGACGCCAACGAGGCCGTCGACAACCTGCTGACCGACATCAAAAATGGCATCGGATTCCAGCCGGCCAAGCCAGAGCTGGAGAGCGTCGAGGAGCTGCTGCGCTCCAAGAACATCTCCTGGACCGACTGGGAGGGCTGGTACGCCCTGGATAAGCACGAACGCGAACTCGGCGAGGCCGAGGGCCGCGAGCGCAAGAAGGTCCGCGAGTGGGACGAGATGCACCACCACTCCAAGTACACCGGGGAGTAAGCATCCCCTGGTCAGCGCGGTAGCAAAAACCGCGCCGACCGCACCCCCACGCACACGGGAAGAACCTCAGCGCAGTAGTTAGCAAAAACTAACATTCCTACTGCAAAGGCACAGCTCTACCCCCGTTTTGCGTGGGGGTTTCCTTTCCCCTTCAGAGCCCTTGTGGCTTAGGTAACATGCGATTCATGACTCTGGAAAACGACGCCGCAGAAGAAGCACCAAAGGTCTATATCACCGGGCGAACCTTGCTGTCCATGCCCGCGTACCAGGTCCACGCCCTCTACAAGCTGCGGGTGGACGTCTTCGTTAACGAACAGCGCGCTGCGTTCCCGGAGATCGATGACCAGGACGCCCTACCGGAGACCCACCACCTGCTGGCCTACGTCCACCCCGGCAGCGGCCCGGACTACCCGTGGGGCACCGCGGACCCCGGCTCCCCCATGCGGCTCGTGGGCACCGTGCGCGTCTTCGGCCCGCCGGAGGAACAGCACATCGGCCGCCTCTGCGTCCACCCGGACCTGCGCGGCTACGGGATCGCGCACAACCTCTTCGCACGCTCCCTGGAGGTTGTCCGCGAGCGCGCCGCAGCCCTCGATCCCACGACCCAGAAGGCGATCGTGAAGATCGAGGCGCAGAGCCACTCCGTGCCCTTCTACGAGGGCTACGGTTTCGCCACCGTGGGCGAACTCTTCGACGTCGAGGGCATCGACCACGTGGAGATGCAGCTCGAGCTCGACTAGCCGGCGGCTAGCACTCCCCGCAGGTCATCGCGGGGTCGGCCGCGCAGTCCTCGCACAGCAGGATCTGTTCGCGGCACTCGGAGTTCTCGCAGTTGTGGAAGGTATTCGTCGCCGCCCCGCAGTTCTTGCAGAAGCCGAGCTGCTTCGCGTCCTCGGAGAACTCCATGTGCATGCGCTTGTCGAACACGTACAGCGAGCCCTCCCATAGCCCCTTATCCCCGTACTTCTCGCCGTAACGGACGATGCCGCCGTCGATCTGGTAGACCTCCTCAAAGCCGCGGTTCTTCATCAGCGCGCTGAGCACCTCGCAGCGGATCCCGCCGGTGCAGTAGCTGACGACCGGCTTGTCCTTCATCCAGTCGTACTTGCCGCTCTCCAGTTCCTCGATGAAGTCGTGGGTGGTCTCCACGTCAGGGACGACGGCGTTCTTGAACCGGCCGATTTCGGCCTCCATCGCGTTGCGTCCGTCGAAGAAGACGACGTCGTCGCCGCGCTCCTCGACCAGCTTGTTGACCTCTTCCGGCTTCAGGTGGGTCCCTCCCCCGATGACGCCGTTCTCGTCAACCTTCAACTCGCCCGGCGCGCCGAAGGCGACGATCTCGTCGCGCACCTTGACGGACAGGCGCGGGAAGTCCTCCGCCCCGCCCTGCGACCACTTGAACTCCATGCCCTTGAAGCCGGGGTATTCGCGGGTGCGGCGCGCGTACTGCTTGCAGGCGTGCAGGGAACCACCCACGGTGCCGTTGATGCCGTGTTCGGAGATGAGGATGCGCCCGGTCAGGCCGAGGTTTTCGCAGAGCTGCTTCTGCCACAGCATGATCGCCGTGGGGTCCGCGATGGGCGTGAACCAGTAGTACAGCAGGATGCGGGATTCTTTGAGGTCGGTCGCGCTAACAGCCATGCCTCAAAGTGTAGCCCCACCAGCGGGGACGCCCTAAACCGCCGGGAGCTGCACCAACGGTGGCGGGCTAGTCCACCGCCGGCTGCTCGCCCGTCGGCAGATCGACCTCGTCCTCGGTCGAGTGACCGGCACCCTCGGCAGTCGCGCGGTCCTCGTGGGCGGCCTCCGCTGCCCGCATTTTGATGGCCCCGGCGGCATCGGCGGCGCGGTCGCGCGCGTCCTCGATCGTCTCCGCGGTGGAGACGGCCACGCCCATGCGGCGTCGGCTGTAGCCGACCGGCTTTCCGAAGAGCCGGACCTTCGTCTCCGGGACGGCGAGCGCCTCGGCCAGGCCGTGATACTCCACCGCAGCACCTTCCGGCAGGTCCTCGCAGAGAATCACGGCGGAGGCACCCGGGGAGATCAGCGTGGTGTCGATCGGCAGGCCCAGCACCGCGCGGGCGTGCAGCTCGAACTCGCTGCAGCGCTGCGTGCCGATGGTGACCATGCCCGTGTCGTGCGGCCGCGGGGCGACCTCGGAGAAGTACACATCGTCGCCCTTGATGAACAGCTCCACGCCGAACACTCCCCGGCCACCCAGGGCGTTGGTCACGCGTGCCGCCACCGAGCGGGCATTATCCAGCGCGGAGTCCCCCATCGTCGCCGGCTGCCAGGACTCCACGTACTTGCCGAGGTCCTGGCGGTGGCCGATGGGCTCGCAGAACCACGTGGCGGGCTGGCCGCTGACCGGGTCGATGCTGCGCACCGTGAGCAGGGTGATCTCGTAGTCGAAGGGAACGAACTGCTCGACGATGACCTTCTCGCAGTTCACGCGCACGTCGGAGAGCGCGAAGTCCCAGGCGGCGTCGAGCTCGTCGGCGCTGGCCACGTAGCTCTGGCCGCGCCCCGCGGAGGACACGACCGGCTTGACCACGCACGGGAAACCAATCTCCTCGGCCGCGGCGTGCAGCTCCTCCGGGGTGGCTGCGAAGCGGTGAACGCCCGTGGGAATGCCGAGCTCCTCGCTGACCATCGTGCGGATCTTCTCGCGGTCCATCGTCAGCTGCGCGGCCCGCGCCGTCGGGGCGACGGTGACGGTCCCCTCGGCTTCCAGCTCAGCGAGGACGTCCACCGCCAGCGCCTCGATTTCCGGGACCACGATGTGCGGACGGACCTCGGTGATGAGTTCGCGCAGTGCGTCGCCGTCCATGAGGTCCATGACGTGCGCGTGATTGGCCACGTTGTGTGCGGGCGCGCCCTGGTAGCGGTCCACGGCGTGCACCTCCACGCCGAACCGCTGGAGGGCGATGGTCAGCTCGCGGCCGAGCTCACCGGCTCCCAGGATCATGACGACTGTCGCGCAGTCACTATTGGGGGTGCCGATCGCTTGTGGGGTGTACATGAAGCGCAATTCTAGCTGGCAACTCGGGCGCGTCTAATCCGCTTTCGTGATCCTCAGGCACCCGGGTAGCGATCCCGGGGCTTAAGAACTGCGCAGACGCAACCCCAGACCCGGGCACCGTGCACAAGTGGCTTTGGCGTTCTGAGGCGCCCATAATGGAGCCATGAGCTCGCAGTTTTCCAGCCCCCAGCCCACCTCCGATTCGGCCTCCGGCGCTGGCCAGTTCTCCTGTTCCCGCCGCAGCCTGCTGCGTGGGGCGGCGCTGGCCACGGCGACCACGGCCGCGGGCGCGCTGCTCGCGGCCTGCGCGGGCGAGGAAACCGTGGCCAAGGCTGCGAAGGCGGATATCCCGGTCGGCGGGGCGAAGATCATCGATAACTGGATCATCGCGCAGCCGCAGAAGGATAAGTTCATGGCCTACTCCACCGAATGCCCCCACGCCCGCGGTCGCATCGACGAGATCGCCGAGCAGGACGGCATGACCGTCGCGATCTGCCCGAAGCATGGCTCGGTCTTCGACACCGCCACCGGTGATGTGGTGGAGGGCCCCTCCCGCGACCCGATGGCCCTGGCCCGCGACGTTCAGGTCAACGAGGACGCCGTGGAGGTCATCAACTAACCTCGTTCCCTCGTAGAGGCTGTGGCCTGGGTTTTCTAATCCTGCGCGATGACGATCGAGCGGTCGCTCACCGCGTCCGCCACCCGCTGGTCGTGGCAGGTCCACAGCACCGCGGGTTTCCGATCCTGGCGCACGAAAGCGTCGATGCCCTCCAACAGCTTGCGGTGGCCGTCCACGTCCAGGCCCACCGTCGGCTCGTCGAGCAGCAGGGCGTCCGGCTGGCCGGCCATCGTCGCTGCCACCAGCACCAACCGGCGGTCGGAGGCGGGAACATCCAAGGGGTGCTCCTCGGCCCACTTTTCCAGGCCGAAGATTTCCAGCGCCTCCCGGTCGCCGGCGACCTCGTCGATCACGCGGCGGTAGAGGAAGGACTGGTCCAGTGCGGTGGGCGCCCAGCCGCAGCGGCCGGCCGTGATGGCGCCCTCGTAGTCCACCAGGCCAAGTGCGGCCAGCATCAGGGAGGTCTTGCCGCAGCCATTGGGCCCGGCGATGTGGGTGACCTGGCCAGCCGGGGCGTCCACCGTAAACGGCCCCAGGCCACGGACCCGGACGTCCCGGGCAGACAGCACGACCCGCGGCGCGGCGACGTCCTCGTTACTGGCGTGACCACTGACCTCGTCGTCGCTGGTACGGGGAGGAAAACCTGGCAGGTCGAACTCCGGAATCGGCCGCTGACGCAGCTCGCCGCCGGAGAGCTGGAACTGCTGGGAGGCAGCCTCCGAGACCGCGGACGGGCGGCGATCGTAGACGGTGACCTCGCCAGGATAGGCGTCCAGCACCTCGGCGAGATGGTTGACCGCGGCCGTATCCAGCCCGTCCAGCGGACAGTCGAGAACGAGGGCACCGGGGCGGGTCAGCAGAGCCTGGGCGATCGCCATGCGGCGAGTCTGCCCGGTGGACAGCCGCATCGGGTCCTGCGCCGCGACGTGCTGCAGGCCCCAGGTCTGCAGGGCCTGATCCACGCGGGGACGCATCTGCTCCCGCGGCACGCCCTGCTGCTCCATGCCGAAGGCCAGCTCCTCGGCCACCGTGGCGCGCAGCAGCGAAATGTGGGCGGAGGCGTTGTTACCCACCCACGCGGCCCCGGTGGCCTCCGCGGCCTGCCAGGCGTGGTCCGAGAGCCCATCGCCCCAGATAAAACGGGTCACTGGCATGGCGCTAGCTCACTCCAATCCACACGATGGCCGCGCAGGTGGCGGCGATCAACACCCAGCGCAGGGCACGCTGCCCCACCGGGTTAGCAACGGGGTTGAGCACGGTGCGCGGGCCGGGTTCCCCGATCCCGGTGCGCTGCAGGGGCCGGGCGCGCTGCGCGGCGTCGTCCACCAGCCCCACGATCAGGGGCATCACGAAATTCAGCTTCCCGCGCACCCCTGCGGTGTTAACCCCGCGGACGGTAAACATCTGATTCAGCGTCTCCACCCGGGCACGGGCCATCGGGTACAGCCGGATGGTGGAGCCCACCACGTAGACGATCTTGGCGGGGAACTGCTCCTGCATAGCCCGCATCAACCGGTCCCCATCCACGAAAGAACCGAGGGTCAGGCCAATCGCCGCGGCCCCAAAGAGGCGCAGGGAAAGCAAACCCGCAAGCTGCATGCCGTCGGAAGTCAGCGGACCGAAGACCGGGTGCTGACCAAACGGGGCGTGCATCAAAAACAGCCCCACGGTGGTCGGAATCGCCAGCAACACCGCCGCAAACAGCGGGCCACGAGCGGGCCGGAAGAACACCGCGAGCAGGGCGGCAATCCCCAGCGCGGTGAGCGAGACAACCAGCTTGTGGGCCAGCAACACCACGACCACCGCGCAGATCGCGGCGGTCAGCGGCGTATAGGGGTGAAGCTTTCTCACTTGCTCTCGGGGCTGAAAGTCACTCGGGTGCGCTTCGGCAGCCAGCGCAGCACCAGCCACACGATGGTGAAGACGATGAGCTTATCGATCGGATCGGAGGTCCAGGACTGCAGGAACACGGCAGTCAGCTGGTCGAAACCGAGGCCACGATAAGCCGTGACCAGCAGGCCGGTTCCGGTGCCCGCGGTGCCGCCGAAGATGAAGGAGGCCACCGGCGCAGAGAGCAGCGCCGTGATGAAGCCGACGACGAGGCTCGCCCCACCCACGCGCCACCACGCGCCGACGAAGAGCTTGCGCAGCAGACCGGAGGCCACGCCGACGAAGGCATAGGCTGCAGCGAAGGGTACGACGGTCGGGTTGAAAGTTCCCCACACCAGGGAGCTCAGCACGCCTGTGACCAGGCCCGCCCAGGGGCCGGCGAGCGCGCCGACCAACACGGTGCCGATGGAGTCCATGTACAGCGGCAGCGGCAGACCCATGGTGCCGATAACCTGGCCGGTGATGATATTCAGCGCCAGAGCGACCGGGATCAGCGAGAGGGTGCGTACCGGCAGCTGCGGCACGACCGCGATCAAGGCGAGGATCGCCGGGACGAGGAAGCCCACGAGAGCGAGCGTCGAGCTGCGGGAGTCAGCCAGCGACTCCCAATTCGAGTCCGTGGGCTGGGAGATGACGAGGGTCAACCACGTCGCGGCGATGATGAGAACCGCCAGGCCAAGGAGGCTTTTTTGCATACGTGACATAGCTATTCCAAACAGGGTTGAAGCGATCCCCGAAAAGCCTATGTCACCTCGGCGCGGGAAAAGTGGAAAGTTGCCCAAACATCGTGGTCGATGGACCTAAGTTTCGTCAAATGATCACGCCGGGCCTGCCGGGAGGCCGGGCAGGGTGGGCGCCACACTCAACCTGACTGGTCGGGCACTATTTCTTCCACAGCAGTTGACAGACCAAGCTGTCTAGTGTTTCATATCACCCAACGCACAACGGTTCGCCGCGAGCACCTGCCGACCCCTGGAGCCCCGGACACGGTCGGTAGGAACCGTTGGTTTTGCCTGAGATATCCGCCTAGCCACCACTCTGTGCGCCACCACTGCCACAGCCGCTAGGGAATATCACCCGGGGTTTCATGCTTTCTTGCGCCTTCGGGTTGGGCACGACCGCTGTGTGAGTCACCAACACCAACCACGAAGAAGGAAAACATGACTTTCCACGCAACCACCGCCGGGGTCCCACGCATCGGACCTGATCGCGAGCTCAAGAAGGCACTCGAGGCCTATTGGCGCGACTCCGCCACCGGCCGCGACCTCGCCGGCACCGCCACCCGCCTGGTCAACGACTACACCGACGGCCTGGTCAACGAGGGCCTCGACTCCGCTCCCTTCCAGGGTCGCTCCTACTACGACGCCATCCTCGACACCTCCGCGATCCTCGGCGCACTGCCGGAGCGCGTCGCCGAGATCAGCGACCACGAGAACGACGGCCTGCCGCAGTTCATCGACCGCCTCTTCGCCGCCGCCCGCGGCACCGCCGAGCTGCCGGCCTCCGCGATGACCAAGTGGTTCGACACCAACTACCACTACATCGTCCCGGAGCTGTCCGCTGACCAGGAGTTCCGCCTCGAGGACGGCGCCTGGCTCGACGACATCCGCGACCAGGTCAACCGCCACGGCGACAAGGTCCGCCCGGTCCTCGTCGGCCCGTTCACCTACCTGGCGCTGGCCCGCTCCACCGACGGCTCCAACCCGCTGGAGCACCTGGAGTCCCTCTTCGAGACCTTCGGCCGCCTGCTGCCGCGCATCGCTAACCGCGGCGTCACCTGGCTGCAGCTCGACGAGCCCTCCCTGGTCACCGACGTCTCCCCGGCCACCCTCTCCCGCGTCAAGGCTGGCTACAAGAAGCTCACCCAGGTCGCTCACGACGCCGGCCTGAAGCTGCTGGTCCAGACGTACTACGGCGACGCTGACCAGGCCATCAAGACCCTCAGCGGCCTGGGCATCGACGCCTTCGGCGCCGACCTCGTCGCTGGCGGCAAGGAGCTACCGAGCTGGACCGGCGAAGAGCTGCTGGTCGCCGGCGTCGTCGACGGCCGCAACATCTGGCGCACCGACCTGGACGCTGCCCTGGAGACCCTGCAGGCGCTGGCCGAGCGCGGCCCGGTCGCCGTCTCCACCTCCGCGTCCCTGCTGCACGTGCCGTACACCCTGGCCCGCGAGACCACCCTGAGCGACGAGCTGCGCAGCTGGCTGGCATTCGGCGAGGAGAAGATCCGCGAGGTCGCCCTGCTCTCCCGCGTCCTGCGCGGCGAGGGCACCGAGGCCGACGAGAAGGCGCTGGCCGAGGCCCGCGAGGCCGTGCAGTCCCGCGCGACCTCCAAGCTGACCCACAACGACGAGGTCCGCGAGCGCACCGCCAAGATCACCGAGGAGGACCGCCACCGAGGTGACATCGAGGAGCGTCGCAAGGCCCAGCAGGAGGAGCTGAACCTCCCGCCGCTGCCGACCACCACGATCGGCTCCTTCCCGCAGACCACCCAGATCCGCCAGGCGCGCGCGAAGCTGCGCAAGGGCGAGATCACTGAGGAGCAGTACACCCAGGCGATGCGCGACGAGATCGCGGACGTCATCGAGCGCCAGGAGAAGCTGGACCTGGACGTCCTCGTCCACGGTGAGCCGGAGCGCAACGACATGGTGCAGTACTTCTCCGAGCAGCTGGAGGGCTACCACTCCACCGAGCACGCGTGGGTGCAGTCCTACGGTTCCCGCTGCGTCCGTCCGCCAATCCTGTTCGGCGACGTCCGTCGTCCGGAGCCGATGACTGTCTCCTGGTTCGAGGAGGCCCAGAAGCTGACCGACAAGCCGGTCAAGGGCATGCTCACCGGTCCGGTGACGATGCTCGCGTGGTCCTTCGTCCGCGACGACCAGCCGCTGGGCGAGACCGCCGACCAGGTTGCCCTGGCACTGCGCGACGAGATCGACGACCTCGTCTCCGCCGGTGCGAAGGTTGTCCAGGTCGACGAGCCGGCCATCCGCGAGCTGCTGCCGCTGCGCGAGGCTGAGCAGCCGGCGTACCTGAAGTGGGCCGTGGGCTCCTTCCGTCTGGCCACCTCCGGCGTGGCTCCGAAGACTCAGATCCACACCCACATGTGCTACTCCGAGTTCAACGAGCTCATCGGTACGGTCGGCGACCTCGACGCGGATGTCACCTCCATCGAGGCTGCCCGCAACGGCATGCAGGTGCTCGCCGCCCTACACGAGGCGGGCTACGACCTCGGTGTCGGCCCGGGCGTGTGGGACATCCATTCCCCGCGTGTCCCGAAGCAGGAGGAGGTCGACCAGCTGCTGGCCGATGCCTTGGCTAACGTCGCCCCAGAGCTACTGTGGGTCAACCCGGACTGTGGTCTGAAGACCCGTGGTTGGGAGGAGACCACCGCCAGCCTCGAGGTGCTGGTCGCCGCCGCGAAGAAGGCGCGCGCCACCCTCTAAAACCCGCGCT
>DWUR01000116.1 GCA_019120635.1 Candidatus Corynebacterium intestinavium
CTGGAGGACGTGCAGACCGAGTTCGGTCAGCCCGGCTTCGATAAGGACCTCAACGCGCCGCAGCACCAGGAGGCCCGCGCCATCGGTGCGGTCTGCAACGGCGTACGGGTGTGGAGCCTGTACGTGCCGAATGGTCGGGAAATCCGCGACCCGCACTACAGCTACAAGCTGGCCTGGCTGGACGCGTTGGCAACTTACGCAAAAACCACCGGGGAGGACGGCACCGCGAAGAAGCTGGTGCTGACGGGCGACTTCAACATCGCACCCCGCGACGAGGATGTCTGGGACCGCAGCTGGTTCGAGGGCAAAACCCACGTCACCCCGAACGAGCGCAAGCGGCTCACCGCGCTGGAGGACGCCGGCCTCACCCAGGCCACGGAGCTCATCTCCGACCAGTACACCTACTGGGACTACCAGGCCATGCGCTTCCAGAAGAACGAAGGCATCCGCATCGACCTGCAGTACGCCCGCGGGCTGAAGCCCGAGGCGGGGCGCGTGGACCGCGACGAACGCAAGGGCAAGGGCGCGTCCGACCACGCCCCCGTCATCATCGACTACACCGTCTAAACAGCCAAGAGGAACGAGCAGATGTGGTGGCTAGAGCCCGTCGACATGGCGGTGGGAGTAGTGGACCAACTGGAGTGGTACCACTTCCTCATCGTCGGGCTGGACTACGTCCTGAAGTTCGTGGCCCTGGGGTGGGTGCCGCAGAAGCGCCGCCCCTCCTCGGCCATGGCCTGGCTGCTGGCGATCTTCCTCATCCCCTTCATCGGCATCCTGCTGTTCATCATGATCGGCTCGCCGGTGGTCAACCGGCGCCGCCACAAGATCCAGATGCAGGCCAACGCTCTGATCCGCGACATGTCCAGCGGGGAGCCGGATGTCCCCAAAGGCCTGGAGGTCACCGAAGAGCAGCTCTCCATGGTGCAACTCAACCGCGAACTCACCGCGATGCCCGCGGTGGGCGGTACCCTGCAGAAGCTGTACTCCGACTACGCGGAATCCATCCGCGAGATCGCTAACGCCATCGACGAGGCCCAGCACTACGTCAACGTCGAGATCTACATCATGGCCTGGGACGAAACCACCGACCCCTTCTTCCAGGCACTGGCCCGGGCCACCGACCGGGGCGTGGAAGTGCGCCTCATGTACGACCACGTGGGCTCCATGAAGTACCCGGAATCCCACCTGCTCGGCCGCAAGCTCGACCGGCTGGGCATCGAGTGGTACGCCATGCTGCCGCTGAAGCCCTGGCGCTGGAAGTTCCGCCGTCCCGACCTGCGCAACCACCGCAAGCTTGTCATCATCGACGGGGAACGAGCCTTCATGGGCTCGCAGAACATGATCGACGCCAGCTACCTCAACTCCGGCAACCTCAAGCTCGGCCGGCAGTGGGTGGACATCATGGGAGAGTTCACCGGGCCGATCGTGTCGATCATCAACTCCGTGTTCGCCGTGGACTGGTACACCGAATCCGGGGAAACGCTGGACCTCATCGACCCCTCCGTCCACGCGGAACAGCTCGCCACCGCCAAGAAGGACACCGGCGCCGAGCTCATGCAGCTCGTCCCCTCCGGGCCGGGCTTTACCACCGAACCGAACCTGCGGCTCTTCGTCTCCATGGCGCACCACGCCAAGGAGAGCCTGCAGATCGTCAGCCCCTACTTCATCCCCGAAGAGTCCCTCCTGGAGGCCGTGACCACCGCGGCCTACCGCGGGGTGAAGGTGTCGCTGTACGTCTCCGAGGAATCCGACCAGATGATGGTCGGGCACGCGCAGGCCTCCTACTACGAGGAACTTATGGAATCCGGCGTGGAGATCTACCAGTACCCCGCCCCCGCCGTGCTGCACACCAAGTGCGCCATCGCCGACGGCGAGGTGGCCGTCATGGGCAGCTCCAACATGGACATGCGCTCCTTCGGGCTGAACTACGAGATCACTCTCATGACCTTCGAGGGCGCGGTCATGGACAGCCTCCAGGAGATCATCAACGCCTACCGCGAAGCCTCCCTGCACCTCGATCTGAAGGAGTGGAAGAACCGCCCGTGGTACAAGCAGTACCTCGATAACGTCTTCCGCCTGACCAGCGCGCTGCAGTAGCGCGGCGCAGGCAATTACTTTTCTCCCGCAAAATGGCACGGAGAAGCCCCGCCCGCGCCTACACTAGCTAGCTACATAAAGAAAAGTTTCAACCCACCGAACTGCCCCCTGACGCATGCAGCTCACAAGGACTAAGAGCGAGGAACAGTAATGAGTAGCACAGCGGCCTCCCCCCAGCGCCCCAAGCCCAACGTCAGCGGGCACAAGGCGAAGGAAGTCCTCCCGGACGTCGACGTCTCCGAAATCGCGTCCAGCGTCTTCGACTTCCTCTCCGCCACGCGCCGCCTCATGAGCCGCCCGAGCGCGGATATGAACATCTCCCAGTCCGCGATCGAGGTGCTGCAGTTCATCTCCCAGCACCCGGGCTGCGGTGTCTCCGAGATCGCTCGGCTGCGCTTCCTGCGCGCCTCCAACGTCTCCGCCACGGTCCGCCGCCTGATCAACGACGGCCTCGTGGACCGGCAGGCCAATGACTACGACCGCCGCGCCCAGGATCTCTACCTCACTGACAAGGGGGTGGACATCATGAACGACATCACCGACCAGTGGGCAATGTTCATCGCCCAGGCCACCTCCCGGATGGAGCGCTCGGATGTCCGCAAGCTGCGCGACGGTGTGCCCGCCCTGCGTGGACTCTCGGATGCCGCGGAGGCGATCATCGATAACCTCCAGCGCGAACGCGAGCGCGTGATCTAACCGCTGGGGCTGCCCGGGGGCCGACTTGAGGGCCATCCCAGGGCCACCGAAGAGCCACCCCGGAGCCCTGGCGTTACTGCTGCGGCGTTACGGCTGTAGCGCTACTCCGCGTTCGGGGCGAACTTCGCGGCCAGCAGCGTGCCCGCGATAGCCACCGCCACCGAGGCCACCATGCACAGCCCCAGGGCCAGCATCCGGTCGGAGCCCAAGCCCACCAGCGGGCTCATCACCCCGGCCACCACGAACTGCCCCGCGCCCAGGACCGCCGAGCCAGCGCCCGCGCGGTCCGCCGCCAAGCCCTGGGCCAGCGCGGTGGAGTTAGACATGTTCAGCCCCACCCCGAAGGTGGCGACGAAAACCGACGCTGCAAGGACGTACATCGCGGCGTCGACGTCCCTGGGAAGGAACAGGCCGCACAGCAGCACCGCCACCGCCCCGAGTGCGATCAAGCTCACCGCCACGCGCTGCAGCCGCCGCGCGCCGATGCGGCCCACCAGGCGGATGTTCAAAGAATTCGCGCTCAGCAGCGCGACCGCGTTGAGCGCAAACATCGCGGAAAAACCCACCGAACTCAGCCCGAAGACCTCCTGGTAGACGAAGGAGGAACCGGCTATGAATGCGAACATCGTGCCGAAGCCAAACGCGAAAGCCATCGCATAGCCCACGAAGGCGGGGCGGCGGAACAGCCCCAGCATGTTCCGGTACATCCGCACCGGCCCACCACCATGGCGCCGCTCCACCGGCAGCGTTTCCGGCTGGCGCCAGGCCACCAGGATCTGGGCCAGGGCGATCAGCGCCAGCGTGAAGAAGATTGCCCGCCAGCCCGCGGCCTCGTTGATGACCCCGCCCAGTAGTGGCGCAAGGATCGGGGCCACACCGATGATCAGCATCATGACCGACAGCGCCTGGGCGGCGGCCGAGCCGCGCAGCTTATCGGCGATCATCGCGCGGGTCAGCACCACGCCGGTGCCGCCGGCAACGCCCTGGAAGAAGCGGGCGGCAATCAGCACTGCGGCCGTGGGGGCAATCGCGCACACCACGGAGGCAACCAGCCCCAACGCCATCCCGAAGCACAACAGCCCCCGGCGGCCCCGGCCGTCCGAGAGCGGCCCAATCAGCAGCTGCCCCATGGCCATGCCCACCATGTAGGCGGTGATGGAGAGCTGCACCACGGCGGGGCTCGCCCCCAGATCCTGACCGATCAGCGGCAGGGCGGGCAGGTACATGTCCGTACCCAGCGGCCCACCCGCGGAGAGCAGCGCGAAGCCCGCCAAGGTCAGCACACCGAGCTGCTGCTTCTTCGAATCCACTTTTACTTTTCCACTCCACAACGAAGCGCCACGGTGCTCACAGGCACCGCGGCGCAGGGCGTAACAAGAACTAGCTGGGACTTTTAAGCGTCGCGCTTCTTCAGGGCGATCAGGCCGGCGATGAAGAAGATCACACAGAAGGCCGCAAAGTAGAGGATCGACCCGACCTGGCCCCACGGGGCGTCCGGGGTGTCCATCATCATCGCCGCCATGTCGATGTTGTTGAAGGGCATGTACGGCGGCAGCCAGTCGCGAATCTTCGGGACCAGCGGCACGACCGCACTCTCAACAACCAGCTTCCACAGCAGCAGGGCCGCGATGCTGGCCGCGGTCGAGCGGAGCAGGTAGCCCACGCCCGTGGAAATCACGACGGAGAGCAGTGCGTACAGCACCAGGCGCCCGATCGCGGTCCACAGGTCCTCGGCGCCGAAGCCCGCGGACTCCAGGACCGTCTCGTTATCGGTGATGATGCGGGAGGCGGCGAACTTGCTGGTCCACACAGACAGCACCGCGCTGATGAAGGTCAACACCATGGCCAGCACGCCGTAGACCAGAACCTTCACAAACGGCACCGGAAGACGCTTCGGCGTGGCCAGCAGCGTATTCTTCGCGGTGCCATTGGCGTACTCGTTGGTCACGTTGAGCACGGCCTGGATGATGATGATCATCATGCCGAAGACGAGCATGCCGCCCAGCGC
Organism: Candidatus Corynebacterium intestinavium; assembly: GCA_019120635.1. Taxonomy (GTDB): domain Bacteria; phylum Actinomycetota; class Actinomycetes; order Mycobacteriales; family Mycobacteriaceae; genus Corynebacterium; species Corynebacterium intestinavium. The sequence goes on from DWUR01000116.1 coordinate 4,805, forward strand.
ACCCGTCGCGTCCAGGGCGTTCTTTGCGTCGACGACGCCGGCGACATCCGCCGGGCCGTCGCCCTCGGTGGCCGACTGGTAGATCAGACCGGCGCCAACACCGTTCAGTGCGGCGAAGCCCACGGAGAAGAAGAGGATCAGCCCGGAGGTCCACCACACCGCCTTGGTCGTGGAGAGCTTGAGCCATTCAGACTTAATCAGGTTCATGGGTTCTTTACTCCCCCTTCTCGATGCGGTTCTCGGCGCCGGCTGCCGGGGCACCCGGCGCGGCGGTGGACGGGGTGGCGGGCATGCCCGGTTCGCCCACACCGGCGGTCTTGGCCTGGTACTCAACGGAATGTCCGGTCTGCTGCATGAAGGCCTCTTCCAGGGAAGCGGACTTCTGGCTCAGCTCGTTCAGGCGCAGCCCGTAGGTGTAGGCCAGGCCACCCACCCAGTCGGTGTCGTGATCCGGAACGACGAGGATGTCGCGGCCCTCGACGTCCTTGGTGCGCTCGAAGTTCACTGCCTCCTCACGCAGCGCGTTTTCCATCTCTGCCAGATGCTCGGAACGCACGATCGTGGTGGTCTCGGAGGAGCTCTTGATGAACTCGTGGACGGACTGATCCGCCACGAGCTTGCCCTTACCGATCACGACCAGGTGGTCGGCCGTCTGCGCCATCTCGGAGAGCAGGTGGGAGCTGATCAGCACCGTGCGGCCCTCGTGGGCGAGCTGGCGGACGAAGTCACGCACCCAGCGGATGCCCTCCGGGTCGAGGCCGTTGACCGGCTCGTCCAGGATCAGGACCTCCGGGTCGCCCAGGAGCGCTGCGGCGAGCCCCAGGCGCTGCCCCATGCCGAGGGAAAACTTGCCTGCCTTGCGGCCAGCGACGTTGGACAGGCCAACGATGTCCAGCACCTCGTCCACCCGCTTGCGGGAAAAGCCATTCGCCGCGGCGATCCAGCGCAGGTGGTTAACGGCGGAGCGGTTGGGGTGAACCCACTTCGCGTCCAAGAGGGTGCCAACCTTGGTCAGGGGGCGGTCGAAGTCCGCGTAACGCTTACCGTCGATCAGGGCGGACCCGCTGGTCGGCGTGTCCAGCCCGACGATCATTCGCATCGTCGTGGACTTTCCGGCGCCGTTGGGACCGAGGAACCCGGTGACAATCCCGGGTTTGACCTCAAAATCCAAGTTGTCGACAACGGTGGTGCCACCGTATGCCTTGGACAGCGAGTTCACTTTGATCATGCGCACCAGTTTGCCATAGAAAGCAGGCATCCCGACAGACCAGCGCCCTTGCCTTCCCGCTGCACACCCCTGAATCCCCCGCAATCCCCCCTGCATAATCCCCGCACGGTGCGGCTTCACTTGCTCGCATAGCCCCGCGCAACGTTTGTGACGGGAGTGGCAAAAGTGAAATGTGTCCTGCGTTATAATCAGGCCATGTCTGCGCCGCTCTATGCCGATGCCGATCGGTGGATGGATCGTGACGACTCGCCCACCGGCGGTCGCACGGTCCGCGGCCTCATTGCCCCAGCCATGGCGCTGCCCAAGCGCTTCCTCAACTTCATCTCCACCACGCCAGGGATCCTGACGATCATTTCCTTCCTGCTCGTCGCCGCGATCCTCGCCGCCGGTGGCGCGATGGCGCTGAGCTCCACCTGGCGGCAGAACGACCTCAACACCCTGGTCAGCCGCACCGAGCCACTTTCCAACGCGGCCCAGGAACTTTTCAACTCCCTCTCCGTCGCGGACTCCGCCGCCACCACGGAGTTCCTCGAAACCAAGGAGCAGAACTCCACCCAGTCGCAGAGCTACGACCGGCACATCGCCAACGCCAGCCAGGAGATCATCAAGGCCTCCGCCGGCATCGACAACGTCGACTCCCGTGAGATGGAGCTCGTCCTCCAGCTGCAGACGGACCTTCCCCGCTACGTCGAGCTCGTCTCCGAAGCGAGCGCGAACGACCGCTTCCGCAACCCCGTCGGCGCGTCCTACCTGACCCAGGCCTCCCACCTGATGCAGCGGACCATGCTGCCCGCCGCCGAGGAGCTCTACACCATCACCTCCAAGCAGGTCAGCGAGCAGCAACGCCACGTGATCTCGCCGATGTGGTTCCCGCTCTCCGGGCTCATCGCCGCGGCCGTGCTGCTGATCATCGCGCAGCTGTGGCTCTCGGCCAACACCAACCGCGTATTCAACATCGGCTACCTGATTGCCACGATGCTCATGGTCATCGCCCTGCTCGTGGCGTCCATCAGCGCGGGCTGGACCTGGAAGGCCGGAACCAACTGGATCCAGTCCTCCATGGGGCCACTCGAAACGCTCACCCAGCAGCGCATCGCCGCCCAGCAGGCCCGCACCGGCGAAGCGCTGGGCCTGGTGCAGCGCAGCTACGGCGACGACAACCAGGAGGAATTCTCCAGGACCATCGCCCGGATCGACAACGAGCTCGAGGCCATCCGCGACTCCGTGGTCTCCCCACACCGCATCGTCCTGGCCCGCGAGCACCTCCAGAAATGGGACGCCGCCCACGCCGTCATGGTCTACGAACTGCAGCACGGCAACTTCAAGGCCGCCTCCGCCGCCGCCCTGGGCTCCCCATCCGACGACGACCAGCAGGCCGTCGTCGCGAACTCCAACCGCTCCCCCAAGGACGTCCGACTCGACCTACGCACCAGCTACACACTCTTCGACGAGGAGCTGCAGGAGCTGATCAGCGAGTCCCGCGAGCAGCTGCGCGACGTGCTCACCGCAGGGCAGTCGGCCGCGCAACGCACCGCGACGATCGTGGCCATCATGACCGCCGTCGCCGCGATCGCCACGCTCGCGGGCACCAGGCCGAGGGTGAGGGAGTACCTGTGATGATCAACGCCAACCGCCGCGGCACCCGCGCAAGCCGCTCCCGCCTGCTCCGGGGCACCGCCGTGCTCCTCGGCACCGCGACACTTCTCACCGGCTGTGCCACCACCCCGACCAGCCCATCCTGGCCGATCGTGGCCCGCGAGCCCGACGCCGACCTGCCCGCGCAGGCGCGCATGTACGACACCGCAAACCTCGAGCCCGTCCACACCGAACACGCGGAACCTCTCGGCTCCCTGGCCCCCACCGCAGCCAGCGTGAAGGAGAACGTGCCGAATATCTCCAAGCGCGGGCGACTCATCGTGGGCGTGGCACAGTCCCTCTACCGGCTGGGATACCGGGACCCGGAGAGCTCCGACCTGATCGGCTTCGAAGTCGACCTCGCCCGCGAGATCGCCCGCGATATCTTCGGCGACCCCGACAAGGTGGAATTCCGCTACGTGGAATCCCGCCACCGCGAGGAGGCCCTCCGCACCGGCGACGTAGACCTCGTGCTGCGCACCATGACCACCACGCGGAAACGCCAGAAGGCGCTGGAATTCTCCATCCCCTACCTCCACATCGAGGAGCGCCTGCTGGCTCTGAAGGGCTCCGGCATCGAATCCGTCGCCGACCTGAAGAACAAGACCGTCTGCGCCTCCCAGGACTTCCCGCCCGGCATGGTGGCAGACCTCCTCCACCCCAAGCGCATCCTGCAGACCCGCACGTGGACCGACTGCCTCATGGCCATGCAGCAGGGGCAGGTGGACGCCATCTACTCCGACGACGCGATCCTCTCCGGGCTCTCCGCCCAGGACCCGGACACCCAGCTCGTCGGGACCTCTCTGGGCGAGGGCTACTACGGCGTGGCCATGGCCCCGCCCGGCAAGGTCGTGGAGCCCGGCGCGGAGTCCCTCGACGAGGACGACGAGCACGTGAGATGGCAGAGCGAGGGGCTCACCCGGCAGGTCAACCGCACCCTCGAGCGGCTGCGGGACAGCGGCGAGCTGGACCAGATGTATAAGCACTGGCTCGAGCAGTACCTGGGGCCCGCGCGGGAGCTGCCCGCCCACTACCGCACGCCGGAGGAATCCGCCGCCCTGACCAAGGAACGCGAGGAATACAACAGGGAGCAGATTCCCGGCATCGAGGAAGAGAAGGGAGGCGAGTAGAAGATGAGCGAGAAGGACGCACCGGAGCAAGACGTGCCCGAGCAGAACGGCGAGATGCCGGATGCCGGGCCACCGACCGAGGCCGTGGACCGCACCGAACCGGACGCAGCGACCGGGCCTGACGTCGTCACCGGCGGCACCGCGGAGCACCCGGAACCGGACGTGACCACCGGCCCGGCGACCGAACCCGGCGCCGCGAGGAAGGACGAAGCCGACGGCGAGAACGGCACCGAGGCCGTCGTCTTCGACCCCTTCGCCGACGACGATGACGAGGAAGAATTCGACCTCGCGGACCTCGGCGACCTCTCCGACCTCATCGAACCCGGCAGCACCGG
>DWUR01000117.1 GCA_019120635.1 Candidatus Corynebacterium intestinavium
CCCCTTCGACCTGACCAAGACCTGGTCCCAGAAGGACTACCCGCTGATCGACGTCGGCCACTTCACGCTGAACCAGAACCCGGAGAACCACTTCGCGCAGATCGAGCAGGCCGCCTTCGCGCCCTCGAATATCGTGCCGGGCGTGGGCTTCTCCCCTGACAAGATGCTGCTCGCTCGCGTCTTCGCCTACCAGGACACCCAGCGTTACCGCCTCGGTGCCAACAACTCCCAGCTGCCGGTGAACCGTCCGATCCGCGAGGACCTGAACCGGTACAACACCAAGGACGGCGCGATGGCCTACGAGTTCCCGCCGCGCGACACCCCGGTCTACTCCCCGAACCGCTTCGAGCGCGGTGAGGGCACCCAGGACACTTCCGACGGTTCCGGCGTGGTCCAGAAGGGCGTGGCTGCCGGCGAGTCCCAGTACGGCTTCGGCCGCGGTGCCGAGTCCGGCACCGGCCTGGCTGATGAGCTGGGCCTGTTCGACGAGAACTACGGCGGTGACCTGACCTTCGGCGCATACCACCGCCACCCGGAGGACGACGACTTCGTGCAGGCGCGCCAGCTCGTCCGCGAGGTCATGGATGACGAACAGCGCGAGCGCCTGGCCAAGAACATCGCAGGTGCGATGGCCGGTGTCTCCGAGCAGGTGGAACAGCAGTGCTACACCTACTGGGGCCACGTGGACGAGGACCTGGCCGCTCGGGTGAAGGAACTCTTCACCGCCAACAAGTGAGTACACTCGGGCAGCAGAGCAAGGTTTGAAGCAACCAGCGAAGGAGTTTTCGATGAGCAAGGCGCTGTACAACGCGAAGGCACTGTCCACCGGCGGCGGTCGCGACGGCCACGTCGCCACCTCGGACCGCCAGATCGACCTGGACGTCCGCCCGCCGAAGGAGCTCGGCGGCTCCGGCGAGGGCACCAACCCGGAGCAGCTCGTCGCTGCCGGCTGGGCTGCCTGCTTCAATGGCGCACTGCAGAAGCAGATGAAGGACAACGGCGTGGACCTCTCCAAGTCCCCTGAGGTTCTGGTGGAGTGCACCCTCAACTCCGTTGACGAGGGATTCCGCATCACCTCGCGCATCGAGGCCACCCTCTTTGGCGTGGAGCAGGCACAGGCCGACGAGCTCGTGCAGGCAGCTCACGCCTTCTGCCCGTACTCCAAGGCAATGCGCGGCGACACCGACGTCGAGGTCGTCGCCAAGGTCGCCTAAGTGCCTAAATAGCTAGCGCACACGAAAAGGCCGCCCGGAGGAAAGCCTCTGGGCGGCCTTCGCGCTATCCGAGGGAGGGGAGCAGCGGCGCTACTTGGCGTCCGTCGGGCGAGTACCACCGGAGAGTGGCACCGTGTGATCCCAGTGGGTGGCGTGCAGCGCGCGCCCCATAAAGAAGGAACCCACCGAGCTGATCACCAGGAACGCGGTGATCGCCACGCACGCGCGGATCAGATAGCCCAGCACGAAGCCCTCCGTGGCGAAGTGGAAGACCAGGTTCGCACAGATCAGCAGCGGAATACCCACGCCCAGCGCGGGGCCGGTCATGTTCAGCTGGCTCAGCGCATCCGGGGCCAGGAACATCGCGCGGGCCGAGACCAACACGAACACGGAGCCGGTGATCGCCAGAATGCCGATCAGCACGACCGCGAACCAGCTCGGCTCCTGGTACTCAACCTGCTCGGATGCGGCCAGCAGCAGCTCATTCGCGGAAACAGCGGAAGCAGCGGTAGAAACAGCCATTGTTTAGCGCCTCCCTCGGGTGATAATGCGGGCCGCGGCACCAGTCGACAGGGCGGAAAACAGCCCGGCGAACATCGCGACCTCGTAGGTAATCGCCGTGTGGTTAAAGATGCTCAAACACAGGAACAGCGCGATCATGCAGGCGAAGAGCATATCCGCGAGCACCGCGCGGCGCCCGTCGTTCTTGGTCGTCACCGCGCGGTACAGCACCGTCAGCAAGCCAAGGACGATGATCGCCGCGGCGATGCCGACCAGGATGTAGAGCAGCGTTGTGGGTTCCATCTACTTCCCCTTCTTCTTTTTCTGGTCGCGGTACTTGTTCGGGTACAGGGGGTCGCGGAAGCCGTAGTCCTCGTGCTTCGGGGCCTCCTCCTTCGCACCGTCCTCGGAGTCCTCGCGCAGGACGGCGGCGACGTAGGCCGCGGCGTGTGGGGTGGAGTCCACCTTCTCGACGTCGAAGACCGTCTCGTCGGAGGCACGGCCACCGCGGGAACCACGGAAACCGCGAGGTCCCGGACGACCGCGCTCCACGAGGGAGTCGACGTCGAAGTCCTGCTTGATGCCCTTCACCGAAGGCACCAGCGTCTCCTCCATCTCGGCGAAGCCCTCCATCAGTTCCAGCGGATCCTGGCCGTACATGGCGTGGATTGCGAGGTAGCGCTGCGCGGTATCGCGGTGCTGCACCTCGTACTCGCTGGACTTGACCTCGAAGGCGTCGCTGAGGGAGCGCTCGCCGCGTTCCGCGTCGTAGTCGACCTCCTTCGGGCCCGTGATACCCAGGGCCAGCGTGCCCGGGGTGATGGTGATGGAGGCCGCGAGGGCCGCGATATTGCGTTCCTTACGGACCCGCAGCGGGTAGTAGATCACCACCGGGGCGATGCGGCGGCCGGTGCCGAAGGTATCGATCATCATCACGATCGACTCCTTGATCACCTGGCCGACCAGCCAGCCCGCATAAAACAGGCAGTGGAAGGGGACTTTCCAGGGCTTCATTAGCGTGCTCCTTCCTGGTCACCGGCATTATCGGTGGTGGCATTATCGGCAGCGTCCGCATCGCGGTCGGCAACCTCAGACACACCCTGCGGCTCATCCGCACCCGGCACGTGCGCCAGTCCCGACGGACCCGGATCCAGCACCTGCCCGATCGGGCCAGGACCGCCCACCAGCTCGTCGGACTGGTTGGCGTCGAAAACAGTGCTGACGTACTCGGTGGTGTCGATGAGATCCTCCGCCGCCCGGTTGGTGACGGAGAAGATCGGGCCCGCGGCGAAGAAGATCACCACGGAAACCACGGCCATCGCGGCGGAGGGGAACACGTACTTCGGCTTGATGCGCAGGTCCGGGTCCGCCTCGTTGCGGTTCATCGGGCGGCCCCAGAAGATCTCGCGCCACACGTAAATCATGCTCAGCAGCGCGCCGATCGAGGTCAGGATGATCGTGCCGATCGCCAGCCAGGCCTTCCAGCTGCCGTCCTCGGCGATGCCGAAGACCAGCGCCAGCTTGCCCCACAGGCCGGAGAAGGGCGGGAAGCCCACGATCGCCAGCGCACCGACGGCGAACACCGCTGCCACGAACGGGTCGCGGCGCATCAGGCCGTGCAGCGGGCGTAGCCTGCCGTGGCCATAGGTCTCCTCGATCGCGCCACCGGCCATGATGAGGCTGGCGGCGATGACCATGTGGTGCAGCATGTAGAACAGGCCGGCGCCCAGCACCAGGGTCGGGCGGGCGGTGAGGAATGCCAGCGGGATCAGCATGTACGGGATGCCGTTGACCATCTGATAGGCCAGCACCCCGCGGATCGTGTTCTCCGACAGACCCGCGAAGCCGCCGATGAACATGCCCAGGACCATGATGACGAGGATCGCCCACGCGTAGCGGGCGTCACCCTCGAAGACGGTCATGTAGACACGCAGGATGCCGTAGACCGCGACCTTTGTGTGCAGGCCGGAGAACAGCGCCATCACGGCCGGGGAGGTGAAGGGGTAGGCCCGCGGCAGCCAGGTGTGCGTCGGGGTGACACCGGCCTTGACGGACAGGGCCAGCAGCACCATGCCGAGGGCGACCACCAGCTGCCACTGCGTGCCGTGGATGCCATCGGCGAAGCCCGCCTCGCCACGAGGGCCAGCGGCACCGGCCAGGGCGGCGAGGTTCGTCGTGCCGACGACGGCGTAGGTCATCACCACGCCGGCAACCAGCAGCAGGGAGGTCACCAGGTTCACCACGATGAACGTGCGGGCCGCCGCCAGGCGACCCCAGGTTCCGGTCATCGCCACCAGTCCGAAGGACGGCATCAGCATGACCTCGATGAACACGAAGAGGTTGAACAAATCCGCCGTGAGGATCGCGCCCCACGCACCGCCCAGGAGCATCAGCACGAGGGCGGGGTAGAAGCGGGCGCGCATCTCACCCACGACGAGGGCGAACCAGTTGGCTGCCAGCGCCACCAGGGCGGTAGTGAAGATCATCAGGGCGCTCAGCGTGTCCGCGACCAGCGGGATCGCCACGCCGCCGACGAAATTACCGACGTTATCGGCGATCACCGATTCCTCGCCACCGAAGCGGACCAGAAGCCAGCCGGAGGTCGCCAACCCGAAGGCCGGTATCAGGAGGGCTAGCAGGTTGCGGATCTTCGCCCAGGGCAGGAAGGTGCACAGGCCCGCGGCGATCAGTGGAACCACGACGAACAGGGCGAGGACCGCCCCGTCGGCAAAAGCGTCCGGGGACTGCGGGTTACTAGCTGCAAGGAGCAGGGACGTCATTATCGCTCCTCCCTGCTATTACTCGTGCTGTTGCCAGCAGTGTGGGGGCCACCCTTACCGTAGGGCGCGCCCAATGTGTCTGCCTGTGGCGTGTGCTCCGCAGCGGCTGCCTTCTCGGCCTCCTTGGCCACCTGCTCGGTGTCCGTGTGCTGCGAGAGGGTGGACAGCCCGCGGAACATGCGTGCGGCGCGCTCGGCGTCCTCCGCGGAGGCGGTGTCGTCATCCCGTCCCACGGCAGCCAGGGCGAGCATGACGGCCGTCGCAGCCATGGAGATCACGATGGCCGTCAGCACGAAGGCCTGGGGGAGTGGGTCGCCTGCCTCGGCGGCGCTCGTGCGGTTCATCAGCGGTTCGCTGCGCCACACCGGTACGCCTGCGCCGAGGATCAAGAGGTTCACGCCGTGGCTGATCAGGGACAGCCCCAGAATCTGGCGGAGCATGCCTCGTTGGAGGATGAGGTAGACACCGCCACCGACGAGGATTGCGATGATTGCTGCAAGAATCACTGGTCGTCTCCTCTCCGCTTCTTTTCCTGGGGTGCTGGGTTTACTTGGCCTCGTTTGCTGCGCAGTTCGTCGAGTTCTCGGTCGAACGCGTCGTGGCCGGTGAGCCGGCGTTCTCGGCGCTTGCGTGCCTTGAACTCCGCGTCCGTTTCCTCCCGGTGGGCGGGGGCTGCGTCCTTTGCTTTAACGCCGCGCCGTTCCACCTCGGCAGCGTGCTCTGCGGCGTCTGCTGGCCTGGCCTCCGGGATGGGGCTCACGGAGCCGGCAGGCCGCTTTGCGGACTCACGTTCCGAGCGGTGCCGGGCTTCCGCTTCGCGGGCGGCTCGGCTGACCTCGGAGGGGTTGAGCACGATATTGGAGCCACCGATGCGCACCGCGACGGGGGACTGGCTGAAGGCCTCGGCCACCGTGCGCTTCGCCGACTCGCTGGCCTGTTGGGCGGAGGCGGAGTGCATCTTGGCCGGGATGTAGCGGTCCTTGTTGACTCGGGCGTACTGGTTGCCCGGTCGGTCGCGACCACCGAGCTGGTTGATGACCACGACGATGAGCCCGAAGACAGCGAAGTAGATGCCGCCGTCGAAGAGCAGCGAGGTCGTCAGGTGCTGGCCCAAGAACGTGCCGTGCAGCGGTGCCAGGTAGGAACCCTGCAGGAAGCCCAACAGTCCGGTGCACAGAGCCAGCAGCATGCCGATGCCGATGAGCGTGTAGCCCAGGTTGTCGGAACCCAGCTTCCGGGCGCGGGACTGCGCGAGGTACCAGAAGAACAGGCCACAGGCTGCGACGAGCGCCGCGAGGAAGCCACCGCCCGGGGCGTTGTGGCCGCGCCAGAAGGTGATCAGCGAGAGGATGACCACGATCGGGATCAGCGGGTACAGCGCCATGCGCGGCAGGATCGAGTTCAGGTGGGTGGAGCGCAGGTTCTTGGAGTAGAACGGTGCCAGCTCCGGAACCTTGTGGACGTCCGGGAAGCGAGTCTGCCCCGGTGCGCGGAACGCCTCGGAGGTCGAGCCCGGACCGTAACCCGGCTTCGGGGAGCGCGGCATGGAGGAGATGATCGCGGCGATGACGATGCCTGCCATGCCGAGGACGATCAGCTCGCCCAACGTATCGTAGCCACGGAATTCCACCAGGATCGCGGCGACGACGTTGTCCGCGCCGGCGGCGTCCGGGGTGTTCTCCAGATACCACTCCGCCAGCTCCGGGCGTGGGTGGCGGCTCTGCAGCAGCCAGACGCCGAAGAAAGTCACCAGACCCACGACCGTGGCGATCATGGTGGCGAAGCGGGCGCGATTCTCGCCCTCGCGCAGATACAGGCGAGGCTGGTGGCGGACCACCAGCATCATGATGACGGTCACGCACAGCTCGACGAGCAGGTTTGTCTGGGCGACATCCGGGGCGCCGAGGGTGAGCATCATGAAGGAGACACCTACGCCGACCATGCCGATGAGCACGACGGAGGCCAGGCGCGAACGAGTGCCGAGCAGGGCGATGAGTGCCGCGCCGATGATGATCAGGCCAATCAGGTCGGTGACGCGGTCCGCGCCCTCCATGCGGGCTGGCAGATCGCCGAGACCGTGCAGGCGGCCCGGTCCGATCAGGCTGAACAGGCCCAGGGTGATGAACATCGCCAGGATCCAGAACACGTGGCGGTTGGCGGCCATGGAGTTGGCTGGGGTGGCGACCACCCGGCCGAAGCGGATCATCCACTCCGTGACCAGGTGGATGATTTCCGCGCCGGTGAGGGGGCCGAGCGGCTGGTGCTGGAACCAGTGGAAGATGGCCTTGCGTTGGAAGATGCCGATCACGCCCAGCACCATCACGATCACGGAGATCACGAGCGGGGCGTTCACCCCGTGCCACATCGCCAGGTGCGTGTGCGCCTCGCCCACGCCGGTGGCCACGGCGATGTTATCCAACCAGCTCTCCGGCCAGGCCAGGAAGAAGACGGCGGGCAGGGAGAGCAGGCCCGGCAGGGCGGCGGGGAGCCAGAGGCTGACCGGGGCTTCGCGGGTCTCGGACTCGTCCGTCTTGCCATCGACGAAGGCGCCGAAGACGTAGCGGGCGGAGTACATGAACGTCGCCAGGGCACCGATACCAGCGACTGCTAGCAGCACCCAGACGCCGGCCTGGGAGAACGGTGCCTCCTGGAAGGCGGTGAGCATTCCCTCCTTAGAGACGAAGCCCAGGGTCGGCGGGATCGCGGCCATGGAGCCGGCGGCGATGACTGCGGACCAGAAGGTGAAGGGCATGCGGCGCCACAGCGAGCCCAGGCGTCGGGTATCGCGGGAGCCCGCCTGGTGGTCGACCACGCCGACCAGCATGAATAGGGAGGACTTGAAGAGCGCGTGCGCTGCGGTGTGCACGATAGCCGCGGTGATGGCGAAGGGGGTGCCCACGCCGATGGTGGCCACGATCCAGCCCAGCTGGGAGACCGTGGAATACGCGGTGAGCTTCTTCAGGTCCGTCTTCTGCATGGCGAACAGTGCCGCCATGAGGGCGGTGACCATGCCGATGATGATCAGCGTGTAGTGCCAGATCATCGTCCCGGAGAAGATGCCGGAGAAGCGCAGCAGCAAATAGACACCCGCCTTGACGACCGCTGCGGCGTGCAGGAACGCCGAGACCGGGGTGTCCGCGGCCATGGCCTCTGGCAGCCAGAAGTGGAAGGGGATCTGCGCGGCCTTGGAGAAACCCGCCATCGCGATCAGCACGGCGGTCACCCCAGTGAGGACCTCGTTATTGCCCCAGCTCGGGTTCGCGAGGATGTCGGACAGCTGGGTGGAGCCGGTCACGCCGACCATGATGCCCAGCGCGGCAATGAGGAATAGACCACCGACAAAGGTCAGGATCAGGGTTCGGGTGGAGCCGGCCTCACCGGAGCTGCCGGAGCGGGCGATGAGGAAGAAGGACGCCAGCGAGACGAGCTCCCAGCCGATGAACAGCAGGGCAACGTCGCTAGCCAGCACCAGCAGCAGCACCGCGAGCATGAAGGCCGTCATCAATAGGTAGAAGCTGAGGATCTTCTCGCCCGGGTGCAGGTAGCGGGTGGAATAGATGAACACGACCGCGCCGATGAGCAGCGCGAGCAACGTGAAGAAGAGGCTGAGTGCGTCCATCGTTAGCCCGAAGGTGATGTCCCCGCCATCGGGGTGCGCGGAGGTGGCGGGTAGCGCGCCTTCAATCCAGGTCGCTGACCAGCGGTGCGCACCGCCCTCCATCGGGATGCGCGCGTGCTTGAGGACGTACCCCGCCAGCGCGACGAAGGTGATCGCTAGTGGCCAGCCCGCGTTACGGTCGAGAACTTTGACCAGCAGTGGAACTAAAACGAGGGCCACCGCAACGGTGGCTGGGATCGCGAGCAGAGCCACGTGCTAAAAACACCCCAACTAAGGACTCGGTGTGCGGCCCCCGGGGGCCCGCAGCCAGCGGCAGCTGGTCGCGGACCCTGGAGGCGCGGCGTGCAAAGGTCTAACGCACAGACCTGCGTTGTCCGGTGGCGGTTGTGGCGCGCGGGCGCCGGTTGCTTTCCGCGGTGCGACTCGTGGTGACGGCGCTCTGTGCGGATAAACCCGGGGGCTCGAGCGTCACAATGTGATGCGGATAGCAGTTATGCGACTTTCTCAGTCTATCAGCCAGGTTGTGAGATCCAACACGAGGCCCCTTCCGTCACATTTGTCACACTCGCCACACGGGCAACAGGGCGGTGTCGAGGCGCGCGAAGTCTACGGGTCGGGCGGCGGCCTGGGTTGCCCTCTTTGCCGTGTCAAGCGCGTGCCAGATCCATGTCAGATCGTGCCAAATGGGGGCGGTACTGCTGTCTGCCGTGGTCCGCTGAGCGCCCTACGGTAACAGGTGCGTGACCAACACATACGAAAGAAACCCTGGCCGAAAGGCCAGGGCTTAACTTAACTTGTCGGGATAACAGGATTTGAACCTGCGACCCCCTCGTCCCGAACGAGGTGCGCTACCAAACTGCGCCATATCCCGGTCATAGGCTGCGAGGGTTTTCCTGCCGGATGATCCGGTCGGAAGATCTCCGCAACGGTTCCTTACTATAACGCGTGATCCCCGGAAGAGAAAAACCGGGGTGGGGTTAAGGGTTAAGAACGCAGGTCGTACCCGCTAGTCCGCTCGCTCCACCACGTGGATGAGGGTCGCGGATGGACGGCAGAAAATCCGGAAGGGTACGTACTTCGAGTTCCCCAGGCCATTCGTCACGTGCAGCCACGTCCGCTCCGTCCACCGGGACAAGCCTTGCGCGCGGGAGCGGTCGATGCCGCAATTCGTCACGATCGCCCGGCTCCCCGGCAGGCACAGCTGCCCGCCGTGGGTGTGCCCGGAGAGCACCAGCTGGTAGCCATCGGCCGCGAATTGGTCCAGCACCGCCGGCTCGGGGGAGTGGGACAGCCCGATGCTCAAGTCCGCATCCGTGTTCGGCGCGCCCGCCACCTGCGAGTAATCCGCCAGGTCGTGGTGTGGGTCGTCCACACCGGTGATCGCGAGCCGGATCATCTTCGGTTCCCCGCTGCCCACCGGCGCATCAGTGCTCAGTGGGAACTCCAGGCGGGCGTGGGTGGCGTCCTGCCAACCGTGCTCGAGGAAGGCCGCGCGCATCCCGCGCCACGGCAACTGCACGCGCGAGGGCTTGCGCTTCTTGCCGAGCAGGTAGATGAAAGGGTTCACCGGCTTCGGCGCGAAGTAGTCATTGCTGCCGAATACGAACACGCCCGGGCGCTCGAAAAGCGGGCCCAACGCGCGCAGCACGGCAGGCACTGCCTCGTGCTCGCCGAGGTTATCGCCCGTATTCACCACCAGATCCGGGTCGAGCTCGATGAGGCCCGCGACCCACGACTGTTTCAGCCGCTGAGCTGCAAGCATGTGCAGGTCGGAGACGTGCAGGATGCGCAGAGAGTCCCATTGCGAGGGCAGGGTGCCTGGTTCCAGCAGCGGGACGGTGACTTCCTTCAGCTCGAACTGCCGAATCTCGCGGTTCGCCGCGAGCAGCACGCCGGCCCCCGCCGCGGTGAGCCCCGCCACCCCAGCGCCAATCACCCGGACCAGGCGAGATGCGTTGCGGTTGCCGTTCCCTGCCTTTTTCTTCAGGACGTCAACCCCCAGCGGGGCGTTCGGCTTCCCCGCTACCCACGGCAGTTGGGGCAGGCGGGCACGGAACTTCGAGGTCTTGCGTTTCAACACGGGCTTAAGTCTATCCGCCGCTCGCCGGTCGTGGCCCTCCCGCCCGCTCTAGCCGGCAGTCTCCGGCTACCGCTCGGTCCCTGGTTGAGTGTCAGGCCCCGGGGCCAGCCCCGGACCAGCCCGGTCTAGCCCCGGCTAGCGCCGAGCGGCTGCCGCCCCACCGTCGGCGAGCTCGCCGGTGCCCTTCTTTTGCTTCTGCCGCACGGGCGGCAGCTTCTTGCCACCGTAGGAGTTCGCGATCGGGCCGGCGGCGGTGAAGAAGCTCCGGGCGGGTTCATTGCCGCCGTAGAGGTTGCCGGACCCGCACTGGCGAACCGGGGAGGTGCACAGGCTGGAGGCGGTGCCGGAATCGTTGAAGATATAGCTGCTGCCGGCGACGTTCTGGGTGAAGCCCAGGAAGGCTGCGGAGTTGCTGGTCTCGGTGGTGCCAGTCTTCGCGGAGATCGGGCCGCTCCAGCCGGTGGCGCGGGCGGCATCCGCGGCGGTGCCGTTCGATACGTCGCCCGCCATGCCATTGGCCAGCGCATTAGCCACGGCCGGGTTGAGTACCTTCTCGCAGTCCTTGCGGGGGATGTCCACCTTCTTCCCCGAGGCATCCGTCATCGAGGAAACGGGAGAGGGCTCGCACCAACGGCCCTGGTCCGCGAGCGTGGCGCCGACATTCGTTAGCTCTAGCGGGTCCACCGGGGTGGGGCCGAGCACGAAGGAACCGGTCTGCTCCTCTTTAATGCGCTGCGCGATGGACTTATCCCCGGAGGTGCCCTCCTTCGCGTAGCTGCGCAGCCCCAGTTTCACGGCCAGGTCGACGGTGCGTTCCAGGCCTACATCCTGCAGCATCGAGATGAAGGGCGTGTTCGGGGAGGTCGCCAGCGCCTCCTTCAGCGTCATCGAAGGCTTATAGGGGCCGACATTCTCGACGCAGTACTTGCCCGGCGGGCAGCCGGCGGCGCCACCGTTGCCGAGGCCGTCGACCTCCACCCGGGGCGGGACGTCCAGCTTGGTCTCCAGCCCCATGCCCTTCTCGATGGCGGCAGCGGCGGCGAAGATCTTGAAGACCGAGCCCGCGCCGTGCCCTTGCAGGGAGTGTGGCAGCGGCAGGACGGTCTCATGATTTTCCTGGTCCAGCCCGTATTTCCGGGAGGACGCCATCGCGATGACCTCGTGGGAGTCCTCCGTCGGCGCAATGAAGCTCAGGGCCTCGGAGACCCCGGGCTGGCCGGGGGCCACATTGCTCCGGGCGGACTGCACGGCGTGCTGCTGCGCGGCCGGGTCAAGCGTGGTGGTGATGGTGTAACCGCCGCGGGCGATCTTCTCGTGGTCGAAGCCCTTCTCCTCGAGCCAGTTCAGGGCGTAGTCGCAGAAGAAGCCATCATCCCCGGCAGCGACGCAGCCATTGGGTTCACCGGCGGGCTTCTCCGCGATTCCCAGTGGCTCGGCGGCCGCGTTATCGGCCTGCTCCTGGGTGAGGGAACCGCTATCGGCGCGCGCCTGGAGAACCTGGTTGCGGCGGGTCAGAGCGGCGTCCGGGTTATCCCACGGGTCCAGTGCAGAGGTGGACTGGACGACCCCGGCGAGGAGTGCGGCCTCGGCGTCCGTCAGCTTCTCGGCGGAATGGTCGAAGTAGGTGCGGGCGGCGGCCTCGACCCCGTAGGCACCGCGGCCGAAGGAGATGAGGTTGAGGTAGCGGGTAAGGATCTCGTCCTTGGAGAAGCGTTCGTCGAGGTCACCCGCGAGCTTCATCTCCCGCAGCTTGCGGGCCAGGCTGGTTTCGGTGGCGGCGGCGCGCTCGTCGTCGTTCTTGGCGCTGATCAGCCACAGGTAGTTCTTGATGTACTGCTGATTGAGGG
This sequence comes from Candidatus Corynebacterium intestinavium, assembly GCA_019120635.1. Taxonomy (GTDB): domain Bacteria; phylum Actinomycetota; class Actinomycetes; order Mycobacteriales; family Mycobacteriaceae; genus Corynebacterium; species Corynebacterium intestinavium. Next base: position 12,042 of record DWUR01000117.1, read on the forward strand.
TCGAGGCGCCCTCAGCCACCTCGCCGCTGGAGAGGTTGGCGGCTAGCGCGCGAGCCGAGCCGCGCAGATCCACCCCGTTGTGTTCGTAGAAGCGCCGGTCCTCGATGGCGACGATGGACTCCTTCATCGCGGAAGAGATCTTGTCCGCCGGGACGTCGAAGCGCCGCTGGTCGTAGATCCAGGCGATGGCGTTGCCCTCGCGGTCCAGAACCGTGCTGGCCTGTGGGAGGGAATTTTTGGTCTCGATATCCGCGAAGTTGGCGTTCATCGTGTTCGCGGAGGAGTTCACCACCGCACCGCCGAGGCCGGCGAAGGGAAGCATTCCCAGGGCAAGGAGCATGGCGATACCGAGGGTCGCGCCGATCAGCTGAAGTGCCGGCTTGGGCCAGGCGCGGTCGGGCGCTGCCGTGTCTTGCTCGTTGTTCTTCTCCACGCGACACACATTAGTCGACGCGTCGGACACCCTCATTGCCGCTAACGCGACCGCGGTTGGATCGTGCGATGGCCAGGTGTGGCTGGGCGGCGCACGGCGGGGGAGGAGCTTACTACCCCCGCTGGAACTAGTTTTGGGTAAACAAATATTCGTCGATATTTGCCCGGCTTTTCGGGGCATTTATCACGCATGGACAAGCCCGGCGGGAAATGTGGGACGCGTCACATTTTAAAGATATCTAAAGAAAACTCTGTTCTGACGTGCATAAACCGCCGGTTTTTCATTTTCGCGTCATGTGTACGGCGCGCTCCGGCGCCATGGCGAGGCCGTTTGCGCGGGTTGTGCTAGCGGTGCGTGGCCTATGAAAAATTTCCCTTCGCTTAAGCACCCCCGGGTCTGTGAGGCATTAGACATCCAAAATGTGACCCCCGTAACATTCCGGGCAATGCTTCAGCAGGCTATGCAACACATCCTGCTGATCGCTGAGGAAAGAGCAAGCACATCAGTTCCCCAAAGAACATCGAAACGAAGAACGTTAGATCCAGCTTGGAGGCGAAGAATGGCTGAATCCCGCTCCCAGTCCCGACCAGCAGCAAAGCCCGTGCGTCAGACCGTGAAGCAGCTGACGACCCGCGAGTCTTTCAAGAACCGCGGTGAATGGATTACCCACGCGCACTGCCGCAGCGTGGACCCAGAAGAACTTTTCGTGAAGGGTGCTGCGCAGCGCAAGGCTGTCGCAATCTGCCGTCACTGCCCCGTCGTTCTGCAGTGCCGCGCCGATGCCCTCGATAACAAGGTGGAGTTCGGTGTCTGGGGTGGCATGACGGAGCGTCAGCGTCGCGCCCTGCTGCGCCGCCGCCCGGACGTCACCGACTGGGCCGACTTCTTCGCCGGCCAGCTCGAGGCTGCCGCCGCGCAGCGCGAGGCTGAGGGGCAGGCCTAAGCCCCTTCCTGGCAGGGCCACACCTGGCCCGCCCATAATTTCGCAGTAGCTGGTAGCTAACCGATGTGCCTGCAGCTCCCCCGGCGGGAGAGGTTCTAAAACCTCCCCGGCCGGGGTTTTTTCTGTCTGCAGTCCCCAGCTTGCGCTCTCCATAACCCGCGCGCGATCGCTATGCTCGAGAGCATGAAGAAATGGGAATATGTCACCGTGCCACTGCTCACCCACGCGACCAAGCAGATCCTCGATAACTGGGGTCAGGATGGCTGGGAGCTCGTCTCTGTTCTGCCAGGTCCGACCGGCGAGCAGCACGTCGCCTACATGAAGCGAGAGCTGGACTAAGAATGGCCGAGAAGTCTCAGGTTCCAGCACGTCTCGACGAGCTCGGCATCGAACTGCCGCCTGTCGCGGCCGCCGTCGCCTCGTACGTCCCCGCCGTCCGCTGCGGCGACGTCGTCTACACCTCCGGCCAGCTGCCGTTCGTCAACGGTGAGCTGCCGAAGCTCGGCCTCGTCGGCGAGATCGGCACCCACACGGGAGCCCAGGTCAGCCCGGAAGAGGCCTACGAGCTGGCTCGCATCGCTGTGCTCAACGCCGTGGCGGCCGCGGCCGCAGAGGTCGGCCTGGAGAACATCGAACGCATCGTGAAGGTCACGGGGTACGTCGCCTCCGCCACCGGCTTCGGTGGCCAGCCTGGCGTCGTCAACGGCGCGAGCGACATCCTCGGCGAGATTTTCGGCGACGCTGGCCAGCACGCCCGCGCCGCCGTCGGTGTCGCAGAGCTGCCACTGGGCTCCCCGGTGGAGATCGACATCATCGTTCAGGTACGTCAATAGGCCTTTAGCCGCGAGTTTTCGTAGAATTAGAGTTATGCAACATCCCGCGTACAGTCAGCTTCGCCCGGTCACCGAGAACGTCGGTGTGGTGTTGGCGCCAAACCCCAGCTATGCAGCGCTCGAAGGCACGAACTCTTGGGTAGTTCGCGGTCCGGGTGACCCGGTCTCGGTAGTCATCGATCCGGGTCCGCAGGACGAGGGACACCTCAACGTCCTGCACAGCAAGGCCGTGGGGGAGAGCATCGGCGCCGGAACGAGCGGCGAGGACGGCCCGCAGGCCACCATCGGCCTCGTGCTCCTCACGCACCGTCATAACGACCACTCCAACGGTGCCCAGCGCTTCCGTCAGCTCTCCGGCGCTCCGGTTCGTGCCTTCGACGAGCACAACTGCATCGCCGCTGAGCCGCTGAAGGATGGCGAGATCATCCGCATCGAGGGGCTCACCCCGACGATCGAGGTCATGCACACCCCGGGGCACACCTCCGACTCCGTGTGCTTCCTCATCCACTCCAAGGGCGGATCCGATGATTCGGACGTGGAGGCGATCATCACCGGTGATACGATCGCCGGCCGCCACACCACCATGATCTCCGAGACCGACGGCGACCTCGGCCTCTACATCGAGTCCCTCAAGGAGCTGAAGCGCCGCGGCGCTGGCGTACCGCTGCTTCCGGGCCACGGTCCGGACCGCGAGGACACCAGCGAGCTCGCCGAGCGCTACATCGAGCGCCGTGAGCACCGCCTCGAGCAGGTTCGCGAGGCGCTGGCCAAACTCGGCGAGGACGCCGACGTCATGGATGTTGTCGACGAGATCTACACGGATGTGGACCCGGTGCTGCGCGATGCCGCCGCACAGTCTACCCGCGTGACGATCGACTACCTGAAGAAGCAGCAGTAAATGCGAAATGCCTAGCAAGTGGGAAACTTGCTAGGCATTCAAGCGGGGTGACCAGCCGAGAGGCTGGTCTTTTTTATGTTCCGGTTAGCACGGGTCCGGTGCGCAGGGCTGGCCACGTTGTGCTTCAACACGGGGCGCTGATCCCGTAGTCATTCAGCGCTGGCGCCGGGGGAGGCGGCTTATCGTGCGCGTCGTGCGAGGCGCTCGGTGTCAGCGATGAGTACCGACTTGCCCTCCAGCCGGATCCAGCCACGCTGCGCGAACTCCGCCAGCGCCTTATTGACCGTCTCGCGGGAGGCGCCCACCAGCTGGGCGATCTCTTCCTGGGTCAGATCGTGGTGCACACGCAGCATGCCGTTTTCCTGGATGCCGAAGCGGTTGGCCAGCTGCAGCAGCGACTTGGCCACGCGGCCCGGAACATCCGTGAAGATCATGTCAGCCAGGCTGTTGTTCGTCCGGCGCAGGCGACGCGCCAGCACCCGGAGCAGCTGCTCCGTGATGCTCGGGTGCTCGGCGATCCAGTCGTGCAGCATCTGGGAGGTCATCACGCCAGCGGAGACCTTCGTGACGCATACTGCCGAGGAGGTGCGCGGACCCGGGTCGAAGATAGAGAGTTCACCGAACATGTCCGATGGCCCCATGACGGTCAGCAGGTTCTCGCGACCGTCTGCGGAGTGGCGCGCCAGCTTCACCTTGCCCGAGGTGATGATGTACAGGGTGTCGCCCTGCTCGCCCTCCTCGAAGATCGTGGTTCCGCGCGGGAAGTCGACGGTCTCCAGCTGCTCAACCAGAGCCTGCACGGCCTCGGGGTCGACCCCTTGAAAGATTCCAGCGCGGGACAGAATCTCGGTGTTCTCTGCCATCTGTTCCTTACACTCCCACTTGACGACGTTTAACCGGACTCACACTACAGTAGTAGTCATGCCGAAAACCTCAGCGCCTCGCATGCCGAAAACCTCAGCGCCTCGCTTGCCGAAACCTGGCAGCCATCGCGCCGCAGATCCTTCGCATGTGGAAACCCCGCTGGCGCTCAAGCGCCGAGCGAGGAAACTGAACCGCGCTCTCGCGGTCGGCTATCCCGATGCTCATGCGGAGCTCGACTTTTCGACGCCACTGGAGCTTCTCGTAGCAACAGTCCTATCTGCACAGTGTACCGATGTGCGGGTTAATAGTGTGACGCCGATCCTATTTTCGTTATATTCCACCGCAGCCGATTACGCTGCCGCGGATCCGGAGGAGCTCGCCGAGATCATCCGGCCAACCGGTTTTTACCAGGCCAAGACCCGTTCACTCATCGGGCTCGGCACCGTCATCGCCGAGAAGCACGGCGGTGAGCTCCCCCGCACGCTCGAGGAGCTTGTCGCTCTGCCGGGGGTGGGGCGGAAAACCGCGAACGTTGTGCTCGGCAATGCCTTCGGGGTGCCAGGCATCACCGTGGACACCCACCTGGGCCGACTCGTGCGCCGCTGGAAGCTCACCGAGCAGGAGGATCCTGTCAAGGTGGAGCGGGAACTCATGGAGCTCATCGAGCCCAAGGAGTGGACGATGTTCAGCCACCGGGTGATCTTCCACGGCCGTCGCGTCTGCCACTCCCGCAAGCCAGCCTGTGGCGCCTGCTTCCTGGCCTGGCAGTGCCCCAGTTTCGGGCTGGCGGGCCCACCGGACCCGGAGGAAGCGATGACACGCATCACCTCGCCAGACCGCGAACACCTCCTCGCCCTGGCCGGATTCGGAGAGGACTAATCCTATGGCCACCACCCCTTCCGGTTCCCATCCCGACGACGCCACCCCCGGCCCTGGTGCTCCCGACGAGGTCGCCGTGACTCGCGAGGACGTCGACGTCGCCCGCCGTTCCGGGGACGGTGCAGGTGCCCCGCGCCCGCGCGTCTTCCTGCTTGTCTTCGCCATCATTATCGGCCTGCTTGTCGCTGCCATCCCGCTGGTCGCGGGCGTGATGAGTGGTGGTGATGATCAGTCGGGCGCTCAGTCCCAGCAACAGCAGCAGGCCGAACCGGGCATAGTCGGCGGCGCCGGCCCGGCGCCCGGCGCTCCAGGTGAGTCAGACCGCAGCGCGGACGGCGACACGGACGCAGACCGCGGTCCCGAACAACCCGTCAGCATCAAGATCCCCCGCAGCTGCCCCGCCCCGGAAGGTGGAGTGCAGCCCACCCCGGACTCGGAGCTCGCCGGCATTGAGCTGACCTGCCTGACTAGCGGCAAGGGCGAGGCCGCCGACCTCGGCGCGGCCCTGGCTGGCAAGCCCACGATCATCAACGTCTGGGCCTGGTGGTGTGAGCCCTGCCGCCGCGAGCTCCCCCACTTCGACAAGCTTGCCAAGGAACACCCGGAGTGGAACGTCGCCGGCGTCCACCTGGACAAGAAGTCTCAGGCCGGGGCGGATTTCCTGGACGAGCTGAACGTCACGACCATGCCCGTCTACGCCGACCGTTCCCACCGCTTCGACACCGCAACGAGCCTGCCGAAAGTCGTCCCCATCACGGTGATTTACCGGGCGGACGGCACCCGCGCGCAGATGCACCCCCAAGTCTTCCGCGACTACGAGGAACTCGAAGCCGCTGTAAATGCCGCCCTGAGCGGGCAGAATTAACACCATGCCCTATCCCTTCGAAGACTGGCGTGCCGCCATCGCCACCCAACCGCCACTTGCCGCTGACCTGCCCGAATGGCTCACCAGGCTAGCCACCGCCGCGCGCAGCGGCGGTGTGCACCAGGCGCTCAACGACCCCGCGCGCCACGTCCCGGAGGCCAACGAGGACGGCGTGCCGCCGCGCTACTCCGCCGTGCTGATCCTGCTCGGCGGGGACCCCGACTACCGCCCCACCGCGATCCACCCCTTCCCGGAGGACGCCACCGTCGTCTTGATCCACCGCGGGGTGGATATGCGCAACCACTCCGGGCAGATGGCCTTCCCCGGCGGCGCTTGGGAATCCCAGGACGCCACCCCGATCGACACCGCCGTCCGCGAGGCCGTCGAGGAAACCGGCCTCAACCCCGAGGGCGTGGAACCCGTGGCTGTGATGGACCCGGTGTACATCGACCGCACGAACTTCGCGGTTGTGCCGGTGATCGCCTACTGGCGGGAGTTCTCGCCCGTCCACCCCGCCACCGTGGAAAACGACTGGGTCCAGCCCGTGGCCATCCGCGAGCTCGTCCACCCGGATAACCGCTTCAAACTGGGCTTTGCCGGCTGGTCCGGCCCCGCCTTCGACGTTTCCGGGATGGTGCTGTGGGGCTTCACCGCCGGGGT
>DWUR01000118.1 GCA_019120635.1 Candidatus Corynebacterium intestinavium
AGTCGATCGGTTCGATGCGGTCGAACAGGTTATCTCCACCGTTAGTATCGTCGCTCACTGGAGTTGGTGAACCTTTCTACTTGGAATAGACCCAACCATTCTACCACGTCAGCGCACAGTTTTTGAGCCCACGGACCAGTGACGGGGATCCTTAAAGGGCCGACAACGTTTGCCGATGAAACTATGATTTTCCCCGTGACTGTTGTGCAAAGCCCCAAGCAAGAAGTCTCCTGGGGATGGATCTCGCGCTTTGGCCTGATGTACCTCGGCCAGAACATCGCCTGGGCGGCTCCGACGAATCTTCTGCTCTCCGCCCAGATCTTGGTGTGGTTCCCGGAGGATAAGGAACGCCAGCTCGCGCTGTTGATGACGGCCGGCGGGCTGGTCAGCCTGCTCGCCTCCCCGCTCGCCGGAATTTTCTCTGACCGGACGCGCTCCTCTCTCGGCCGCCGAACCCCGTGGATCTTCGCGGGCATCACAATCGCCTCGGTAGCACTCGGTGTCGCGGGATGGACGGCAACGCTGCCTGGGGATTCCCGCACCCTGGGTTACGGCCTGTTGCTGGCGGCGTGGATGGTCTTCCAGTTCGCCATCGCCCTGGCGGTGACGCCAACGCAGTCCATCGTCCCCGACCAGGTCACCGAGCGGCAGTTCGGCACCGTCTCCGGCGTCATGGGAATGACGTACACCCTGGGCATCGTGCTGGGCACGGCACTCTCGTTCGCACTCCCCCGCCCCTGGGCCTACGCCGCGGTCATCACCGTGCTGCTGGCGACGGCGGTCCCCTTCCTCACCCGCGACCGGGAACCACTCCCCTGGTTGGCCGGCTCCGCCGACCCGGAAGCGGGCCCGGAAGCAAGCCCGGCGGCCAGCCCCGCACACGGCGCTGAACACGCAGCTGACCAGACGAAAACCGCCGCCACAGAAACGACACCTACGGGCCTCGCCGCCACCCGGCGCGTCCTCCCCAACCCGAAGGAGGCCCCGGACTTCTACTGGATGTTCCTCACCCGCCTGCTGCTGATGCTGGCCCAGGCCATCGCGCTATTCTTCCTGCTCTACTACCTGCGCGACCGCATCGGCTTCCACGACCCCGAACTCGGCGTGCTGATCCTCACCGCCGTGTTCGCTGGTTGCGTAGTCGCCACCGCCGTGTGGTCCGGCTGGTTCTCCGACAAGCTCGGCGTGCGCAAGCCCTTCATCCTCTTTTCCGCGACCGGGGTGGCCGCCGCCTGCGCAGTGCTGGCCTTCACCAGCTCTTTCACCATGGTCGTCGTCGGTGCTGTGATCCTGGGGCTCAGCTGGGGCGTGTACCAGGCCATCGACCAGGCACTCGTCAACGCCGTGCTCCCCACCGAACAGGAGCGCGCCACCCACATGGGACTGATCAACCTCGCCGTCCTGCTACCGAACACGCTGGCCCCCTCCATCGCCGCGATCGCTCTCAGCCTGCTCGGGGGCTATACGGGGCTCTATCTCCTGGCAGGCGCGATGTGCCTGGCCGGAGGCGTCCTCGTCCTAAAAATCCAATCCACCCGCTAAGCGCAAGACTCTCCGCGCGACCGCAGAACAGAAGATCCCACAACCGAAGGAGAACACGATGTCTGCCTCACCCACCGCCTTCCTGCTGCTGGGCAAGCTGATGATCGGGACGGCGACGTCCTCCCTGCAGATCGAGGGCGGCGACCGGAATAACAATTGGTACGAGTGGGCCCAACACCCCGGCACCATCGCCGACGGCACCAGCCCGCTGCGCGCCAACGACCACTGGAACCGGTGGCGGGAGGACACCGAACTCATGGGCTCCCTGGGGCTGAAGACCTACCGGATGGGCATCGAATGGTCCCGCATCGAGCCCGCGCCCGGGCAGTGGGACCCGAAAGCCCTGGACCGCTACCGAGAGGAAATCGCGCTGGTCAAGGAGCGCGGGATGGTGCCGCTGGTGACCCTGCACCACTTCAATAACCCGCTGTGGTTCCAGCGGCTCGGCGAATGGGAGAAGCCGGAGAATATCGCGCACTGGCTACGCTTCGTGGGCCACGTGGTCAAGGGGCTATCCGACCTGGTCACGGACTGGGTGACCATCAACGAGCCGAATGTGTACGCCACCTCCGGTTTCCTCTTCCACGAGGCACCGCCGGCGAAGAAGTCCTACCGGCTGGCGCTGAAGGTTATGCGGAACATGGCGATCGCGCACTGCCGCGCATACCGGTTGATCCACGGGATTCAAACGAACGCGCGGGTGGGCTTCGCGCACCATATGCGGGCCTTCGTGCCTGCGCAGGAGCGTAATCCGCTGCACCGGCTGGCCTCCCGGTCCAGTGCCTTCCTCTTCCAGGACGAGCTGAGCCACGCGATGCTGGGTGGGAAGTTCCGAGGCGTGCTGGGCCGCCAGCCGTCGGATATTTCCCCCGGTAAGTACTACGACTACCTGGGGCTGAATTATTACTCGCGCACGGCGTCCGCGGGCTTCGAAGACGGCACGCTGCCGGGCAAGCCGGTCAATGACCTTGGTTGGGAGATCTACCCGGAGGGGCTGATCGAGTGCGCCGGCTGGATGCACGAGCGCTACCCCGCCCCGATCTGGGTCACGGAGAACGGCACCTGCGATAACGGCAGCCCGACGAGTTTGGAGAACTTCCGCTGCCGCTTCATCTACGACCACCTGGCCGCGATTAGTGCCTCTGACCTGCCTTTTGAGCGCTATTACCACTGGTGCTTCGTGGATAACTGGGAGTGGGCGGACGGCGAGGCGCAGCGCTTCGGCCTGGTGCACAACGACTACGCCACACAGACCCGCACGCCGAAGCTCAGTGCCGAATTCTTAAGCCGAATCATCACCGAGGGTGGAATCTCCGGCGAGGCGAAGCGGGAGTTCGTCGACGTCCAGCGCTACCGCATCGGGTAGGTCGGTTGTCGGGCGACCGTAACCGGGGACGGGCGTCGCCCCCACTCGACGAGGCAACCGTGAGGAACGTCGTTGTCTCGGACGTCGCCCCGTCGGCGTCCCGAATGTTTCACGTGAAACAATCCGTTCAGCCTCTGCCAGAATGGAGGGAGAAGGAAACGCCGGCTTAAGAGCCCAGGCAGAACAGGAAAGGCAAGGTGCAGGCGAACAGCATGGCTCAGAACATTCCCCCAACCCCTCATGCGGAATTCGCAGCCCTTGGCTTCTATGGGGAGCCACTGGACCAGATGATCCACCGGTCCTTCGAGGAGCAGAACCAGGGGCTTGCGAATGCGCACGGCTTCAAGATGATCTCCCCGTACCTCGACCCCTCCGGTGCGCGAATGATCCGCTTCATGGGGGAGAAAAACTCCACCGTCGCGGTCTCCCTCATGCACCCCGACACCACGGCCGCGCGGGTGGGTCTCATCAGCCCGACGGTTGCGCTCGTGGACGTACTCAACACCGAAGGCGAGATCGCCGCCCGCGTGACCTGCGCCGTTGATGATTTCTTCTCCTATTCGACGGTCTCCGGGCCAGAGGTCGTGAAGGAAGGCAAGGTCGCCGCGAACGCCGACGAGGACGGCATGATCCCGCTGGTGAACTTCTGCCTCACCGCAGCGCTGGGCGGCGGCAAGATGCACCTCTACCCCAGCGAGGCAGCCTGGCGTCAGGCCCACCAGGAGCACGTGCGCGAGGACGGTGTCATCACGAAGCCGCGGCTGATCTCTCCAGCTGCCCAGGCCTTCTTCGACGGCGACACCGACGCGATTAACCCCTGGAACCACGTGCGGATCACCGTCGCCGGGATTCGGGGCGCGACCAATGAGCTCACTGGCAAGCAGTTCTTCGTCGTTCAGGACACCCAGAATGCCCGCGGTTTCGCACTCACCGCCTGCCTGCCGGCAACCGAGGAGCTGAAGAAGCACATGCGACCGGGTGTGGTCCTGGAGGGCCCGGCCGTGCTGATGGGGCACAACGCCACGCTCGCGAATCCGGCGGTGTCTACGGCGGAGAAGAACTAGGGCGTGTCTCCTAATTGTGGGCCTGTGCTCGAGCATGATTGAGGTGTGTCACAACGGTCTAGATTTACGCAGTTCACGAATGCACAGTGGGAGCGAGTTGAACCACTTCTGCCAACGAATGAGGGC
>DWUR01000119.1 GCA_019120635.1 Candidatus Corynebacterium intestinavium
TCCATCATGCGGCCTGTGAGGATCAGGTCCATCGCCTTAGCCTTGCCCACCGCGCGGGTCAGGCGCTGGGTGCCACCCATGCCCGGGATGATGCCCAGGGTGATTTCCGGCTGGCCGAACTTGGCCTTCTCGCTCGCCAGCAGGATGTCGCCGATCATTGCGACCTCGCAGCCGCCGCCGAGCGCGAAGCCATTGACAGCCGTGATGATTGGGGTGGAGACCTGCGCGACGCGCTCCCACTCGAGGAACATCTTCTTCTGGCGGATTTCGGGGTAGGTCTCGGACTGCATCTGCTTGATATCAGCGCCCGCGGCGAAGGCCTTATCGCTGCCAGTGATCAGAATCGCGCCGATATTCGGGTCCTGATCGAAGCCCTCTACCGCATCTACGACGGCGTGCATGAGCTCGCTGTTGAGCGCGTTGAGCGCCTCCGGGCGATTGAGTCGGATCGTGGCGACGCGGTTATTGGTGCTGGTGAGGATGACGTTCTCGCTCATCGTGACCTCTCTTCTTCTGGGGTATGCGGATGAAGCTGTTTCGCTGTTTTCTTCCGCTGCCCATTGTGCCCATTTTTGTTAAGGACGTCACCAGCTTGGCCGATTCCCGTCTTCACCATTGCCTCACAACCCCAAGGGCGGGTATCATAACGGGTAGACAGATCAGTCTGTTTTACTTCAGGCTGATTCGCAACCAGGAAAGGTAAACCAGAAAATGGCTAAGATTTACGAGAACATCACCGAGCTCATCGGCAATACCCCGCTGGTCAAGCTCAACAAGCTCACCGAGGGTTACAAGGCTGATGTGCTGCTGAAGATCGAGGCCGCCAATCCAGGCAACTCCGTTAAGGACCGTATTGGTCTGGCTATCGTTCAGGCTGCCGAGGACGCTGGCGAGCTGAAGCCGGGCGGCACCATTATCGAGGCAACCTCCGGTAACACCGGTATCGCACTGGCCATGGTCGGCGCGGCTCGCGGCTACAAGGTTGTGCTCACGATGCCAGAGACGATGTCCAACGAGCGCCGCATCATGCTGCGCGCTCTTGGCGCCGAGCTGGTACTCACCCCGGGTTCCGCCGGCATGCAGGGTGCGGTCGATAAGGCTAACGAGCTGGTCGAGACCACCGAGAACTCCATCTTGGCTAGCCAGTTCAAGAACCCGGCCAACCCGAAGAAGCACTACGAGACCACGGGCCCGGAGGTCTTCGAGGACACCGACGGCAAGGTGGATATCTTCGTCGCCGGCATCGGCACCGGTGGCACCATCTCCGGCGCCGCGAAGTATCTGAAGGAAAAGAAGGAGAGCATCGAGATCGTCGGCGTCGAGCCGGCGGATTCCCCGCTGCTGACCGAGGGCCGCTTCGGCCCGCACAAGATCCAGGGCCTGGGTACGAATTTCTTCCCGGAGACCCTCGATAAGGACGTCCTCGATCGCGTGATCGACGCTCCGCTCGAGGAAGCTGTGAAGACCGCCCGCGAGCTAGCGGTCTCCGAGGGCATCCTGGGTGGCATCTCCGGCGGCGCAGCCGTCTGGGGCGCACTGCAGGAGGCTCAGAAGCCGGAGAACGAGGGTAAGACCATCGTCGCGATCCTGCCTGACTTCGGTGAGCGCTACGTCTCCACCCTGCTGTTCGAGGACCTGCGCGACTAGAAGAGGCGGTGCTCCGGGGCTCATCCGAGCCCGGATACAGCACGCTCAGTCTCTGCACGCCACCGCCGTTGGCCACCCGGAATAAAAGTTTCGGGAATACGCCACGGCGGTGGCGTGCTGCATATGATGAGTATGCTTCCCCCCAGCCAATGAGTCAGCCGGCTGGGATGCCCATCCTGGCAGCAGAAGGAAGCAAAAAGTCGATGTGAAGAAAGAGGATCGCGCGTGAGCATTTTTGCCACGATCCGGGAGGATCTAAAGAACGCCCGTCTGCACGACCCCGCCGCACGAGGTGATCTGGAAAATGCCATCGTGTACTCCGGGCTCCACGCCATTTGGGCGCACCGCGTGTCCCACAAGATGTGGAAGCGCGGTTGGAAGGGGCCAGCGCGGATTCTGGCGCAGTTCACTCGCTTCCTGACGGGCATTGAGATTCACCCGGGCGCGACGATTGGTCGGCGCTTCTTCATCGACCATGGCATGGGCATCGTCATCGGTGAGACGACGGAGATTGGCGACGACGTCATGCTCTACCACGGGGTGACCCTCGGCGGACAGGTGCTGACTCAGACGAAGCGCCACCCAACGATCGGAAACGGTGTCACTGTGGGCGCGGGCGCGAAGGTGCTGGGCCCGATCACGATTGGCGATAACTCCGCCATTGGTGCAAACGCCGTTGTCACGAAGGACGCGCCCGCTGACTCGATCCTGACCGGCATCCCGGCGAAGGTCCGCCCGCGCCAGAAGGACCAGCGCACCCCGCTGGTGGACGCGGTGCACTGGGTCGCGGAGATGCAGAAGAGGAGCCCTGCCGAGGGATCGGGCGACGCAGGAAAAAATACCGCGAATGACCCCAAGGGCGCGCCCGGTGGCGACGGCTCGACGGCCGCCCCGTCGAGCCCCGATAACGACGTCGACGGCGCCGTCTAGGACCTAGTCGACGACGAGGTCGCCGTAACCGTCCTGGTTCTTCTCAACGAATCCCGCTACGGCCGAGCAGGTCGGGCGAACCTTCAGCCCCTCCTCGCGGGTGGCATCCAATGCCCCTGCGATGAGGGGCTTTGAGAGTCCCCGACCCCGGAATGCCGGGTCCACGACGGTGTGGTTGAAGTCGCGGACGCCATCGGTGTCCTCGAATGCGGCGAAGCCTGCCTGCTCGCCGTCCACTTCAATGACGAAGCGGTCGGCTTCCTTGCGGACCTGTCGCTGGGAATCGGATGCGGTCATGGCAATCCCCTTTCGCTGGGTTGGATTCGCCCACCGCGCGGGGCAGGCCTTGAACCCGCGATTTTACGCCAGAATAGGTACTACTTCAGGCACTTGAGGGGAACTCGGGACACGACGAAAAAAGCCCCATCCGTGGGGATGGGGCTTGGAGTGTGGCCAGACCCGGGATCGAACCGGGGACCT
>DWUR01000120.1 GCA_019120635.1 Candidatus Corynebacterium intestinavium
CGAGCTCGCCCGAGGTGGCGCGCATATCCGGGTGTTGGAACCCGCCCACGGGCTGCAGACCTTCGGTGGCGGCCACAGTGCCCTCGGTGTCGCCCGCGGCCGCCTCGGCAGCGTCAGCCGAACCTCCCACCGGTTCCACCGCACCCGCCGCCTGCAGCATCGCGTCGCGGTACAGTCCGACCACGTCGATCAAGGCCAGGTCCAGGGCGTCGCGCACCATCCGGGTCCGGCGGTTCTTCTGCTCCCGCTCCAGCTCCTTCATCTGCCCCGCCGAACCGCGCTGCGCCTTCGCAGCACCCCGCCCCTTCGCACCCACGCCCAGGGACTCCTCCAGCGCCTCGCGTTCCTTCGCCTCCACCGGCTCCACCTGCGCGGCGACCTCCTCGGTCGCCTTCGCCACCAGCTGAGAGGTGAAGCTGAACAGGCGCGCGCCCTCGTAGACCATCTGCGGCAGCTTCAGCGCCGTCGCCCTCTTCGTCCGGGCGGCCTCGTCACGGGCCAGGTGCCGGGCGCGGCCAATATGCCCACCGGAAACCCCGGCGGCCCATCGCGCCTGCTCCTGCGTAATGCCCAGGGAGGCGTCCTGAAGAAGAACATCCTCCACCTGCTGCGGCGACGGGGTCGGGATGTAGACGTGGCGGCAGCGGGAACGCAGCGTGATCGAGATGTCCAGCGGGTCGGTGGACGGGGCGCAGAGCACGAACACGGTGTGCGCGGGCGGCTCCTCCACGGACTTCAGCAGCGCGTTCGAACCCGCCTCGTTGAGGCGATCGGCGTCCTCGACCACGACGACCCGCCACCGGGAGACGGTGGGCATCGACGCGGCGGAGCTGATGACCTCCCGGACGTCCTCAACTGGGATGACGGAGCCGGTCGTCGCGATCCACACGATGTCCGGGTGCGTGCCGGCGGCAGCGGATTGGCACTGTTCGCACTCCCCGCAGCCCCCATTCGGGCACACCAACCCCGTGGCGAAGGCCTTGGCCGCGATCGAGCGCCCCGAGCCGGGCGGGCCGGTGAATAGCCAGGAGTGCGTCATCGCCTGCGGGTTCGCCACCGCGCCCGCGAGCAGCTCCCGAACCGGCTGGGCGGTGATCTTGCGCCACACGCCACCGCCGGCCACGGGGTCGAATCCAGAGCTATCCACGTTCACGAAGCACAGTCTAGCCCCCGCTGTAGACGGGTTCGATAATGTAATAGCCATGCAACAATTCGCGCGCTACTTGAAATGGGTCTGGGGCACCTACTGGCCCTTGTATGCCGCGATGATTCTGATGACGAACGTGGTGGGCGCGATCGCCGTCGCGACCTTCCTGCGCTTCCTCATCCCGCTGCGCGGTGCACGCGAGCTGACCAGCCCAAACACCGTCACCTCGATCGCATATTTGAGTTATTTCATCTTCGCGATCGTGGCTGGTGTGGTGTTCACGCTGATCTTCTTCGCCCCCGTGCTGCGCTGGCAACGCAACCCCGATGCCTATGACCCGAACATGATCCGGCATCTGGTGCTGCGCATCCCCTTCCTGCAGTCCGTGACGGGCGCGGTGCTGTGGGCCATCGGCGTGGTGATTTTCACGACGGTGGCGGCGCAGTTCTCCTCACGATGGGCGATCACCGTTGCCGTGACCGCCGTGCTGGGCGGGTTGATGGTGACGTTGATGACGTACATGGAAGCCGAACGGCTGGTCCGCCCCGTCGCCGCCCGCGCCCTGGAGCAAGGCTCTCTGGAGCAGTCCTCCCTCTCGCCGATGTCCACCCGCCTCATGGCCACCTGGGTGCTGACCAACGCGGTGCCGGTGCTGGGCATCCTGCTGCTGATTTTCGCGCAGGCCAGAAACTTCTTCGACGGCTCGATGGAGGACCTGATCCCCGCGCTCGTGGCGCTCGCCGCCACCGCCCTGCTCACCGGTTTCCTGGGCGCACGGTTGAGCGCGATGAGTGTGGTGGACCCGGTGCGCGAGCTGCAGTTCGCCATCAACCAGGTGCGTCGCGGAAACCTGGAAACCACGGTGCGCATCTATGATTCCTCTGAGATCGGCGTGGTGCAGGCCGGCTTCAACGAGATGATGCGTGGCCTGCAGGAACGCCAGCAGGTCTCGGACCTCTTCGGCCGCTACGTCGGTACTGAGGTTGCCCGTCGCGCGCTGGAGGAGGACCCGGAGCTGGGCGGCGAGTCCCGCGACGTCGCGGTGCTGTTCGTGGACGTCATCGGTTCCACTGGCTTCGCCACGCAGCGTTCCCCGGAGCACGTGGTGTCCGCCCTCAACGAGTTCTTCGACCGCGTCGTGGAGGTCGTCCACGAGCACAAGGGCATCATCAATAAGTTCCAGGGCGATGCCGCCCTCGCCGTCTTCGGTGCCCCGCTGCCCCTTGAGGACGCCGCTGGCCACGCACTGGCTGCCGCCCGGGAGATGCACTCCAAGCTCACGGATCTGGAGTTCGAAGCGGGCGTTGGCGTGGCTGCGGGTTCGGTCGTCGCCGGTCACATCGGCGCGAAGGATCGCTTCGAGTACACCGTCATTGGCGACGCCGTGAACCAGGCGTCCCGCCTGACGGACTTGGCGAAGGACACTCCAGGTCGCGTGCTGACGAGTGCTGCGACGGTGCGGCTGGCCAATGAGGCAGAGCAGCGTCGCTGGACGATGCTGAAGTCTGTGGAGCTGCGCGGCCGCCGCCAGATGACGCAGCTGGCCCGCCCGGTGCGCGCCACTCTCGCGGACCGCCACTAGGCGGCGGGGTCAGCAGACACACCTCACGATCTGGCCCCGGCTCTTCCGCAACAGAAAAAGCCCGGGTCGTGGCTCCCCATTGGGAGATCACGAGCCCGGGCCGAGCGCTGCTTAAGGCTCTAGCGACGCTAGAGTCCTACGCCTTCTTGGCCGCCTTCTTCGCGGTCTTCTTGGTGCTGCGCTTCGTGGCCTTCTTGGCTGCCTTCTTCGCAGTCTTCTTCGTGCTCTTGCGGGTGGACTTCGCCGGTCCCGCGGCAGCCTTCTCGGCGTCCTTCGCCCGGCGCTCCGAGAGCAGCTCGTTGGCCCGCGCGTCCGTCAGGGTCTCCGGGGTGTCCCCGCGGCGCAGCGACGCATTGGTCGTGCCATCGGTGACATAAGGCCCGAATCGACCCTCCTTGACGGACATCGGCTTGCCGGAGACGTCGTTATCACCCAGGCGCTTCAACGGCGGCTTCGCGGCAGCGCGGCCGCGACGCTTCGGCTCCGCGTAGATGCGGCGCGCCTCGTCGAGCGTGATGGTGAACAGCTCCTCCTCGCTGCCCAGGGA
>DWUR01000121.1 GCA_019120635.1 Candidatus Corynebacterium intestinavium
CTCCAGCTGAGCCTGCTGCCCCGGCAGCCGACGCACCGCAAGCCGAAGCCCCAGCATCGGGCGCCACCGAGGAGGGTGGCGTGATCAAGCTCGCTGCCTCCACCCCGGGTGCTCCGGGTGCACCGGGTGCACCAGCGGCTCCTGCCGCACCGGCTGCTGCCCCGCAGGCCGCAGCGCCAGCCGCTCCGGCGGAGCCAGCAGCACCGCAGACTCCTCCCGAAGAGCAGGCCGAGGCCCCAGCTGAGGAGCCTGCCGCTGAGGAAAACCCAGCCGAAGAGGCACCGAAGGCCGCTGAGGCTCCCGCCGCTCCGGCAGCGGATAAGCCAGCCGGTGGCGCGACCACCGAGGGTGGGGTCATCAAGCTGACCCGCAACACCCCGGGCGCACCGGGTGCCCCAGGCGCTCCTAACGCCTAAACGCCGGGCCAAGAGGCGCCGCCTCTAAGAGCTAAAGAACCGCATCTGCTTCCCAGCAGGTGCGGTTCTTTCTATTGAATAAATTTTCAGATACCCGGCCGAATTCGAACAGGCAGGAGAGGGATGAAATTCGCCTCCCGCAGTCGGTCTCAATACGGCCCCTTCTAGAAGAGCCGCCTCCCCCGTTGGCGCAACCGAATCACCGGGTTGCGCTGCTGCGCCCCCAGTGCAATGACGGAGCCGTTGAGAACCCCCGCAACCTCCATATCGCGCTCAGTTGGCGGCTGATCGGCCACCCTCAGGCGCGGGCGCCACGCATTATTCGGATCGGGCTCCCCTAGCTCGATGAGCCGATTGTTCTCATAATCCACATAAAACCCGCGCGTCGCCATGAAACGGTCCGCTCCGCCATCGAACTCGTCGCGACGCCAGCCCCCGTCCGCGATTCGGAAAACATAAGGGCACCACCCGTAGCGCGAGGGAATGATGTACCGCGTCTCGGGGCTCAGCCGCCAGTGTCCGCGCGCGGAACTCCACACCTGGTCATAGGAGTCGGAGAGCGACATCCCCAATCGGAGCCGCTGGTAGCGATCCTCGTCCACCGGGACGTCGTCAACAATCGTGCTAAGCCCTTCGACGTTGGACGCGTCCACAACATTGGCCCCCAACCAGGCCTCCTCAGCGTCCGTGTACGGCCCCGTCAGATCCCGGTGGAATGAGGACGGGATAATCTCGGCAGCCCGGCGTGGTGCGCGTTGCCGTACCGCGTAGCCCCAGAGGCGGGGAGGCCCCATCTTGAACAGCACGACGCTCTCGGAGGGGAGCTTGTTGTGAACCTGCTCGCGCGTCATATAGTCGCCTGCGAAGATTTTCTTTAGGACGCCGCTAGCTACCTGCGCTTCCTGCGCCTGCGCCGCGGTGTTGAGCAACCGGAAGTCGGCAAGCTTCGCCCTCACGAGCAGTTCGATCACGTCGGTGATGTCGAAAAAATTAGCCGTGGAGGCCAAGGCGCCCCCGTCAAAGGCCGGGTGTTCGTCGTACCCAATCTCGGTGGCAATTTCCCGTAGGAGGTCGGGGGAAAACGTCAACCGATTATGAGTGCCGATGAGTTCTGCGGCGTTGAGCTCACGCTTGTTTTTGCGCGGGGTAGGCATGGGTTCTCCTTCGCTACCCCTTCGTGGGGGCGTCGTTGTTTGGCTTAGCACCCTGGCCCCCCTGCCCACTACGGATGGTCAGTGCAGCCAAAATATCTGGACTGAGCAGTGCAAATGCAGACCTCACCGCCTGCCCCTCGTGACTTCTCGGCACGTTCAACTGTAATGTTTGCGGTTTAAACTTTGCAAGGGATTAGCGAAAGCCCATTTCATGAATTCAATGATGAACTGAAATGTAATGTCTACGGCGCAAGCATGACATAAAGCATGTGATCCGATATCGCATTCGTGGATGCCATGGAGGGCGCCGATGAACCCAGAGGACCAGTGGGGGTACAACAACCAGTGGGATCAGCCAGCCGCTTCCCCCAATCAGAATCCCGGCAATTCCGCCGGCATATCCCCGACGCCTCCCGGGGCCCCAAGCGGCACCTGGACCCCCGAAGAGCCCCAGAAATCGTCGAAGAAGCCGACCATCCTCATCGCCACCGTCGCTGTTCTGGCACTCGCACTGCTTGGCGGAGGTGGCTGGTACCTCACGACGCGCGACTCTCCGGAGCAGACCGCTGCTGCGAAGGAATCCACGCGTGACCAGCCTGCCACTTCCCCCTCCGCAAAGACCAAGCCTGAGAAAGACGAACAGCAAACGAGCGTTCAAGAAACCGCCGTTCCACCCAAGGGCTCCTGCGAGCAGGCAACGGCGGATGCCGATATGAACCGGCCTGTCAGCTCTTTCTGCGATGGCCAGTGGGCGCTCGTGGGCGACTACGGAACCGACCACACCGAGCTCTACTACTGGACCGGGGACTCCTGGGGCACCTATGAACACGACGGCCGCCACTCGAGTGGCAGCAGGGGCCGCTGCTACGAGCGGGGCACCCTCATCGAGGCTGAGGCACCGCCCCAGCTAGTGAACAAGATGTACGCGGGGCACCTGTTGTGCAATGACACCCCGGCATCCCCGGGGGACTCCTCCAGCTCCCAGCAGAACAACGCTTTGCCCTCAGACGATGGCCCTCCGGGCGGCGACTGGCTGCCCTACCCGCCCTGCGACGGAAGTTACGCCCTGATCGTCGATTCCGTTGTGGTCTACCCAGGCCAAGACCCGAAGCCGCTGGTCCGCAAGAGCCTCGCGGCGCACCCCGGCGCGGAGGCGACCTACCCCGACCAGTGCGCGGCCTTCCGCAGTCGCGTCGACGGCGCGTACGTCTACCCCGTCTACATCAAATACGGGAACGACCTGGCTGGCGTGTGCGCCGCCCAGAACCGTGGCGAAGGCAACGCCCGCAAGCTGCAGCGCGTCGCAGACTACTCCAGCCCCTGCTAGGAGCGGGCGCCAGATCCAGTGTGCGCCCCAGCCGCCGGCAGCCACCACAAATCATGAGCCCTGAACGCTAGAAGGAGAACACTTGAGCCACTACAACATTTACGAAGACCTCGGCCTCGACCGCTCGCTCGATTCCGCAACCATCGCGAAGACCCTGGACGATCGACTCGCCGTCACCCCAACCGACAATCTCGCCGACCAGGACCGGTTGAAAACCGCCCGCAAACTCTTCGGGAGCGACGCCCGCCGCGCCGCCTACGACCAGGCCCTGGACGACCCGACCGGTCCGAGACTCACGATCGGCCGCTTCCGCGCCTACGCTGACGGCATCCTCCCGGACAACAGCCCCAAACATCAGGAAGCAGAAGCTACCTACGCGCCGAGCGGCTCTCACGCGGCTCCGACGTCCCCCGGCGATCCTTCGCACAGCAAACCAGCCCCCTCGGACAACCAATCGAATCAAAGCCAGACGCCGTGGTCCCAATCCCAGCACGCGACACCACAACGTACCGATTTCTCCGGTGCACCCACGCAGGGTTTTGGCACGCAGGCAGCTCACCAAACATCCGGCCAGACTGGCTTCGATCTCAGATTGCTGGCCGTGCATCCTGACCGGAGGCGCACGGAATCCCTCATGTGGCTCATCGGTTGGGTACTGATCCTGCTGCCATGGCTGTTCCTGCTCGCCATGCTCTT
>DWUR01000122.1 GCA_019120635.1 Candidatus Corynebacterium intestinavium
CTCGAAACGTTGGACGGGGTGGGACCTGCGACGGCCAAGGCGATCGTCGAATGGCGGGAGGCCAACGGCCCCTTCCGCTCCGTGGAGCAGCTCATGGAGGTCCGTGGCATCGGGCCGGGCAAACTCGCGGCGATGAAGGACGGGGTCAGCTTGTGAGCGTGCGGCAGCACCTGGGTGAGCAGACCCAGCCCGTGGACCCGGTGGCGGGGCGTAGGCCCCCGGAAGCGGCCCGAGATCCGCGCTCACCCGATGCGCAGCGTGCCCGCCGTGGCCCGGACCTCAGGCTGCTGCTTCCCGCCGCGGCTGCGTGGGCCGCAACGGCAGCGACGATCCTGTTTCGGGGCCCGTGGGTGGCGGTTGCTCCGGCGGGCCTTGCGGTCGTTGCGGCCGCGGTACTGGGCTCATCACGGGTGCGCAGCTACCTGCGTTGGCGCGAGCTGCTTCGGGCGGCGGGGTGGAACCTCGTGGTCGCGGCGGCGATCGCCAGCCTGGCTGCGGCGGGCACGGCCCTGCAGGTAAGCCGGGTGGATAGTCACCCGATGATGCGCGAACTCAGCGCTAGCGAATCGGGCGGCCAGCAAGGCGAGAGCAATAAGGGGGAAACGCGAGCTCACTATCGGGGAGAAGTCACCGTCGCCGGTGGGGCTCGGGTCCTCAATGGAGGCAGCCTGAAGGTCCCTGTGCGCATCACTGGGCTGGGCGAGCTGCCGCTTTTTATCAGTGACCGCCACCGCAGCCCGGAGCTGCTTTCTACCCAGCCCGGCAGCACCCTCGAACTCGCGGCGACCGTGCGGGCCGATGAGCGCCCCGGGCTGGTGCCCGCCAGGCTATCGGCGACCAGGCAGCCAACCGTCACAGCAGAACCACGGGGTCTCATGGGGCTTTCAGCACGGCTGCGCCGGAACATCAATGAGCTGGCCAGTACCGGACCGATGGCTACGTTGGCCAACCAGGCGTGGTTCTCCAGTGCGGAGGCACTGATTCCGGGCATGCTCATCGGGGATATCTCGCAGATGCCGCAGGATATCCGGCAGCACTATATCGTCAGTGGCCTCTCCCACCTCACCGCTGTCTCAGGGCTCCACGTCGTCGTGCTGATTAGTGCGGTGACCATCGCCGCCACCGCGTGTGGGGTGTCCCGGCGGGGCAGGTGGGTCATCGTCATGGGGACCCTCGTGGCCTTCACGATGGTGGTGGGCCCGCTGCCGAGTATCCTGCGCGCCGGGTTCATGGGGATCGTCGGGGCGGTGGCGGTGTTGAGCTCCCGCTGGAGCGACTCGCTGGCAGCCCTTGGCGGGGCGGTTCTGGCTCTGGTGCTGATCCGGCCAGGCATGGCGGTGGAGTACGGCCTGCTGCTCTCGGTGCTGGCGACTGTAGCGATCGTGGCCACCGGTCCCCGGATTGGCCGCTGGCTCATCGTGGTCTGGGGCCGGTTGACCCAGCGTCGCTGGGCTCGCGAGCCACGGGTGGTCGAGGGGATGATCTTGCGCGCTCTTGCGGTCTCCTTCGTCGCCGATGTGGCGACCCAGCCGGCGATCGTCATGATGACGGGCATCGTTTCGCCCGCGGCGGTGCCCGCCAACCTTGCGGTGGGGTGGGCGGTCGCCCCACTGATGGTGCTGGCGCTCGCTGCCTGCCTGGTCGGCAGCGTTGCCTTGCTCCTCGGTATGCCTGCGGGCCTGGTCGCCTGGCTGCTCGTCCCCGCGGCCCCGGCGGCGTGGTGGATACACACCGTGGCCGAGTCCTGCTCCCGCACCTGGGTGCTGCACACCCCGGGCGGTCCCGGGTGGGCGCTGGCCTGGGCAGCGATGCTCGGGACGATGATCCTCGCGGCCACGGGGGTGCTGTGGTGGCAGACTATCCCCGCGCTCATCGCCTGCGCGATGCTCCTCGTACGCATCGGCACCTGGCAGCTCGGGCCCTACGAGGCAGCGGCACCCGCGCCGGCCTGGGGCAGCGACCTCAGTGCCGAGCCACACTGGACGGTCGCGGTCTGCGGTCGCGACGGCGGGAAAACCGGCTGGGAGCTTCGCTATCCCACCGGCACGCGCCAGCCCTGCCAGACGCCGCGGGGGAAGCTCACACTGCAAGCGGGCGGCGTCGTCGAGAAGGAAGGGGAACAGGCTGCGGCAAGAGAACCGAGGGTGGTGACCGTGAGCAGCGACGCACAGGCCCTAAACGTCCGAGAGGCAGCGCTCATCGTCGTGCTGAACTGCGAAGAGCCCACCGAGGGAAAAGGGAGGCGCAGCCACGGGCGGCCGAGCCAGAGCCCCGGTGGGGTGCCCGTGCACTATCCCTGCGCCGATGGGGCGGGGCTGCTCACACCGAAGGGGCTGGTTGTTTCCGGTGGCCCGCGATGATCTGGCATGATTTTGGGCATGGCACGTGGCGAACAGGCGAGCAAGAAACCCCCAGCGATCTCCGCGGTCAACATGATCGTGGGCGCGGAGGAATTCCTCGCCGAGCGGCAACGCTTCGCCATCGTCCACGCGGCTCGCAGGAACGCAGGCAACCCAGAGCTACCCGTGGAGCTGCACAAGGCCACCAACCTGAGCGAGCCGCAGCTCATCGAGCTGCTGAGCCCCTCGCTGTTCGCAGAGGACCGGATCGTCGTGATCTCCGGGGTTGCGGACTGCGGGAAGGAGACGGTGGCGCTGCTGAAGTCCGCCATCGAAACCCCGGCTGATGGCGTGGTGCTGATCCTGCTGCACAGCGGGAAGGGCCGCAATAAGCGGCTGGTCAACGAGTGGCAGAAGCTCGGGGTGCGGATCTTCCCGGCAGAGCCACTCCGGCCCCGGGAGCGGCGATCCTTCGTGGAGCAGGAGTTCCGCTCCTATGGGGTGAGCGTGGGCCCGGAGGTCGTGGACCGGATGCTCGACTCGGTGGGCTCCGATCTGCGCGAGATGGCGAGTGCGGTGAGCCAGCTGGTCGCCGACACAGATGCGAACGTCACCCCCGATGCCGTGCAGCGCTACTACCAGGGGCAGGCGGAGGTCACCGGCTTCGATATCGCGGACCTGGTGCTGGCCGGCCGGCAGGGGGAGGCCGTGGCCGCGGCGCGCCGGGCGATCCAGCTGGGCGTGCCACTGGTTCTCATCGCCTCGGCGCTGTCCACCGCGATGCGAGACGTAGCGCGCGTGGCCGGTGCCGGAAGGATCGACCCACGCAGGGACGCGTCGGCCTTCGGGATGGCGCCCTGGAAGCTGGAGAAGACGCTGCGGGTGGCCAGGCAGTGGCCCCCGGCGGCGGTGTCCCGGGGCGTGCAGCTGGTCGCGCAGCTGGATGCCGGGGTGAAGGGGCAGCTGCCCGCTCCGGAGTATGCGGTGGAGGACACGGTGCGGCAGCTCGCGGGGCTCATCGCCCGCCGCTAGTGCGCTAGCCCTAGCCTTCGGCCAACCCCACCCCGCGGCGCATGGTGTGTCGCCCGCTCCCCAGGAAAGCGAGTCGCCCGCGACCCGGGGAAACTAGACGCCGAAGCCGGCCCAGACCCCGGAGTGGATCGCCTGGTCGTAGCGGGATCCGAAGTCGTAATCGCGGGTCGCCTCCCAGCGGGTATCCGCCAGGTGCGCGCCGATCAGCGCGCCCGTCAGCGCGGCGCGGGAGTT
>DWUR01000123.1 GCA_019120635.1 Candidatus Corynebacterium intestinavium
CGACGGGGGTCACGCAGCCAGCGATGACGTCGTTGATGCGCGCCGGGTCCAGGCCCGGGTTGCGCTCCAGGATGGCCTCGATCAGTCCGCTGAGCAGGCTGACCGGCTTGACGGTGTGCAGGGATCCGCCGGGCTTACCCTTTCCGCGGGGTGTCCGGACGGCGTCGTAGATGAAGGCCTCAGGGGCGCCAGAGTTGCTCGTCATGACAGTCCTTTGGTTCCTATCGTTGGAGAAATGTGTCCTGCATCACTCTAATCTATTTCGACTCGATAGTTGTACTTTTATTCTCTTCTTTTTAGGACGTCAGTTCCCGCCTCCCCGGGCTACCGCCAGCTAGGCCTTCCGGAACACCAGAACCAGGTTGGATACCGCGAACTCCCGCAGCAGCGGAACTCGAACCATCCACCATGCCCACCAGGGGTGATAGCGCGGGAACGCCGCCACCAACTCCGCGCCGCCTGCGGCGGCAACCCGCCGGCCGTATCGCAGACCATCGGCCGCGGAGACGTTGAACAGCGACTCGCCCCAGCGATTTTTTGGTGGCTTGCCCATCTTCTTCTCATAGCGCCGGGCCGCGAACTCCCCGCCCACGTAGTGCTCCCATAGTCCGGTCTCATGCCCGCCGAAGGGGCCGAGCCACACCGTATAGCTGTAGATCATCACCCCGCCCGGCTTGGTGACGCGCAGCATCTCATCGGCCATCACCCAGGGCTCCGGCACGTGCTCGGCGACATTGGAGGAATAGGTGATGTCGAAGGCCTCGTCGATAAACGGCAGCTCCATCCCGGAGCCCCGCACCGAGGAGGCCAGGGTGATACCCGCGGCCGCCATCTCGCCCACGTCCGGTTCGCAGGTCACGTACTCCGCGCCCGCGTCGCCGAAGGCGACACCGAAATAACCAGGCCCGCCACCGACGTCCAAAATCTTGGAGCCAGCGAGCTCCCGGCTCGTCGCACCGCGCCACAGGGCCTCGATGAGCCCCACCGTGTCCTCGGCGAGGTGGCCGTAGAAAATATCGGGGCGTGTCTGCTCGTAGCGGAAGTCCGAAAGCAGGCCGACCGCGCGCCGCAAGCTCGCTTTCGGGCGCCAAAAGCGCAGGGCTGAATTGCCCGCGGGGGCGGTGAGGGCAGTGCTGACGCGGCGGAAAAATTGCCGGGCAGGGTGCGCGGAAGTCATGGAAGGAATTGTGACATAACCAGAAGTGCTTGGGGGCGAATCCGGGTAGGGTGTGATGCACAATGAGTCGTTCCCTGAAAGTAATTTTGCTGTGCTGGCGCGACACCAACCACCCGGAGGGCGGTGGTTCGGAGCACTACCTCGAACAGGTGGGGCAGTACCTCGCCTCCCAAGGTCACGAGGTGATTTACCGCACCGCTTACTACCCGGGAGCGAAGAAAACCGAGCACGTCCAGCGCGACGGCTACTGGCTCAAGTTCTCCCGCGCCGGGGGAAACTTGAGCGTCTACCCCCGCGCGCTGCTGGCGCTGCTGGCGGCCCGGCTCGGCCTGCGGGTCGGCGCGATCGGCAAGATGGGCACCCCGGACGTGGTCGTCGATACCCAAAACGGTGTGCCCTTCTTCGCCTCCCTCGTCGCCGGGGCCCCCACCGTGGTGCTCACCCACCACTGCCACCGCGAGCAGTGGTCCGTCGCGGGCCCGGTGCTCTCCCGGATCGGCTGGCTCGTGGAATCCAAGATCTCCCCGCTGATCCACCGCCGCAACCGCTGGGTCACGGTCTCGCAACCCTCGGCAGAGGAGTTCGCCGAGCTGGGCGTGCCGGCCGAGAACTTCACGATCATCCGCAACGGCATCGAACCGGTGCCCGAGGCCGCGCGCGGGCACAGCGCCCAGGAGGGGGAGGATAAGCCCGTCTACCTGGTCGCGCTCTCCCGACTGGTGCCGCACAAGCAGATCGAGCACGCCCTCGACTGCCTCGCCGCCCTACAGAGGAGCCACCCCAACCTGCGCCTGGACGTCATTGGCGATGGCTGGTGGTCGGAGAACCTACGCCGTTACGCCCAGGATTTGGGGGTGGACGGCAAGGTGGTCTTCCACGGCTACGTCAGCGAGGAGCTCAAGCACCGCATCTTGCAGCGCGCCAGCATCCACGTCATGCCCTCCCGAAAGGAAGGCTGGGGGCTCGCTGTCATCGAGGCGGCCCAGCACGGGGTGCCCACCGTGGGCTACGAGTCCTCCGCGGGACTGCGGGACTCCATCGTCGACGAGGAAACCGGCCTGCTGGCCACCTCCCCGGGCGGGCTGATCAACGCCGTCGAACACTTGCTGGACGACCCCGCGCTCTGCCGGCGCATGGGGCAGGCCGCCGAGCGGCGGGCAGCCCAGTACTCCTGGGAAAACACCGGCCGGGCCTGGGAGGAGTTGCTGCAGCAGGTGGCGAAGCCCCGAGAAACCGAACGGCAGGACTAGCCGGACACCTCGGCGACCAGGGCGCGTCGGCGCGCGTTTCGTCGCGCCTGGTCCAGCGACCATAAGCCCGCGCCCAGTGCACACAGCTGGGTGATCCAGTACAGGGCCATGCCCGCCACCGCGGGCGTGGCGGGTTGCCTAGCGCCAGCCCCGTGCGGCTGCGGGATGCGGTAGAGCTGCATGCCCTCGACCTCCTCCACCATCGGGTACTCGGCCAGCAACTCGTCGAGCTGCTGGTAGTCCTCCTCGCTTTCGCGCATCAGCGGCCGGTCGGCGATCACCCAGCCCACGCCGCTGGCCGCCAACGTGTCCCGGCCCGCCATCGCGTCCTTCAGCAGCCGGATCGTATCCCGATCCCCGTCGACGAGCTGGCCGTCGACGATGAGGAACTGCGGGTCCAGCGGCTGACCCGGCAGCGTCTTCAGCGCCGGGGTGAGGGTCGGCTCGCCGTCCTCACGCAGCCGGTAGTTGCCCGGCGGGAAGAGCAAGATCTTGCTCCGCGGCACACCGGAGATCGTCTCCGCGAAGCTCTCCCACGCCGGGGAGATGCGCTGCGGAGCGGTGGGGGAGACGTCCGCGGGATAACCAGGCACAGTCGCGATCACCAGCGCGCCGACCGCCAGAGGGGCGACCCCGCCGAGCAGCCGCGTGCCGTCGGGGGAGAGCTCCGTGCCGGCAGCTACCGCGCGCTGGCGCAGCCGCTCCATGCCCACCGCCAGCAGCAGGATCAGGCCAGGCAGGGCCAGCCCCACGAGCTTATGGGTATCGCGGAACAATGCCACACCGGGGACGTGCGCCACCAGGAAACGCATCAGCGGCAGCCCCACGGGGGTTGCGAGCAGCAGGGGGACCGCGAAGGCCGCAGCGGTGAGCACCGCAACGCCCCGGTACACCCGCCACAGCTCCGCAATGCCCCACGCCGCGAAAGCGAAGAGCGCGAGCCCCGCCAGCGCGCCGAGCAGGCCGCGGGAGGGTGGGATCGCGCCGGCATTCCAGATGCCACCCAGCCCCAGCACTGAGACCACCGTGCCGAGCGGGCCGTCCGGCCCCACCGCGAACGCCTCCGCGCCGTTGGCGGTGGACCGAGAGGGCGTGCCATTGAGCAGGGTCACCAGAAGCCAGGGGCTTGCCAGGGTTAGGCTGGTGAGCAGCACCAGGGCGCGGGAACGCACCGTCGGGCTAAACACCAGGGCGACGAGCGTGCCCAGCACCAGCCCGGCCGGGGTCAGCCCCGCGAGGCTGATCAGCAGCACCTGCTGGCCCCGGAATCCCGTCGCCGCGCAGTAGGCGATCGCGGGCAGCAGCATCACCGCCAGCGCCAGCGACCACTGCCCCTGCAGCAGCCGCTCGATGACGTACGGGTTCCAGACCACGAACAGTCCACACACCAGCTGGGAGGGGCGGTGGGCGCCCGCCATGTCGCGGGCCATCTTCACCGCGCCGAGGATCCCGCAGGCTGCCGCGACCAGGACGAAAGCCGCCGCCAACGTGGGCGCGGGGATGATGGGGGAGAAGACTCCGAGGATCGCGTCCTGCGGCAGTGCCCGCGGCGAGTAGTCCCCCTTGCCGAGCACCAGGTCATTGGCGCTGAGGTTGAAGGGCACCATCATGTCGCGGAGCATGAAAGCCCGGTCGCGGGAGCGGAGGAGACCCCACCAAAAGGGCCACAACGTGCTGGCCGTGACCGCGAGGATAAACAGCCCCAGCCCCCATGCCGGAACTCGCGGGACGGGCTGGCCAGCCTTACCTGTGGCCAGCTCCTGCGTCGGCGTCGAATGAAGGGAAGAGCTCACAATACAAGTTTAAGCCCGCCCCGTTGCTGCGAAAGCAGAAACGGAAAGCGGGCTTAAAACGTCAGGCGTCTAGATTTTGGCCTAGCTCTTACGCGGTGTGCGCTGCAGCCACAGGCCGACGAAGAGCAGGAACAGACCCAGCAGGCCGGCGATGATCGGAACCGTGGTTCCCATTGTCTTGATGGTGCTCAGGCCCTCCTTGGCGGTCACCATCTGGCCCTCCTTGGACTTCTCATCCCACTGCGCCGGTAGGTACATCGCGGTGCGCTTCGGGTTAGCCAGCTCTCGCTCCCGGTTCTCCGGCTTCGCGATCTCCTTGGCTTCCTCCTCGTCCTGTGCGTAGAACATCCAGATCTCTTCCGCACCGTTGACGATCACGCCGGTCTCCGGCTCGATGCTGATCTTGCGGTTGACGGTGTAGTAGCGCTCCATCTCGACGTCCGGGCCTGCCTCGGACTCCTCGTCCTTGTCCTCGCCCTCCTTCGGGTTACGGATCTCGTCGTCCTTCAGGCCCCAGACCTTCGCCGGGAAGGTCAGCTTCAGGGAATCGAGCACGCCTTCCTCCGCGGCGGTCAGGGAGCCGTCGGACTCGAGGTACTTCTTCTGCGCCTCGTACAGCGAGGTCGGGTCGAGCGTCTGCTCGAAGGTGTAGATCTTTTCGCCGCCCTGCTCGCCTTCGTCGACGAAGTCGATCGGGTTGGTGGTCAGGGTCTGGGTGTCGAAGTAGGGGTAGGACTTCCGGTCAGCGCCCATCGGGAACTGGTACTGCAGGCCCTTACGGACGAACTCCGGCGGGGTGTAGCCCTCCGCGTCCTTGCCCTTCGGCGGGACCAGGTTGAGGGTGGAGACCGGGTCGGTCACCGGCATCTGGGTCTTGCGGTCCAGGGTGACTCGGTCGATGGTGGCGGAGAGCAGGTTATCCGGCTCGCTTTTATCCGTGCGGAAGACGGTCTGGCCACCCTCCAGGGTGACCTGCTTCTTGTCGCTCGGCTCCTGCGCGGTGATGAACCTCTGGGTCTGGATTTCGATGTCGTTCCAGATGAAGCACGAGACTTCCTTGTCGTCCCCCTTGCACTCCGGACGGTTCTTCTTATCCCCCACGGGCTTGCCTGCCGCCAGCGCTCCCGAATCGAGGAGGCGAGCCTCTACCGGCTCGGTGCTCGACGTCGACACGACGTCCAGCGGCAGAACCTTGCCCTTAGGGACGACGTAAGTCGGAAGGGCGATCGCGAAGACCAGCAGCGCTGCTCCCAAAACGATCGAGATTAGGGAGATGGTTTTTCTCATATGGCAATTCCGTTCAGTGTCCTTGAGGCCTCTCTGCCCAGAGATCCCTCTTACAACAACGTGTTCGCCATACTTTAGCCAAAAATGAAAGTATGTAAGGGGAAAGAAACAAAAATTCTCTGGTTTTATTGCTATACCCCGACTTCAGTCCTCAAGCGCTCGTCGGGTGCCTAAAATGAACGGCCAGGAACCCGCCCGCTACGGTGGCTGTGAACCACTGGCGCGCCCATGACTGCACCGAGGAGGGTGAGTATGCGCTCTGCGTCCACGCCGGAGAAGGCTTCAGAGATGGGGCCGTCCGCACCGTCCGCGACGCCGTCCAGCGCAAGCTCCGGGACCACCACGACGTCGTCCTCGGAAACCGCGGCACCGTCGGGAACTGCTTCAGCGCCGATGACGGCCCACCCCAAGACCCCCTTCCTGCCTTCCCTGGAGGGGCTGCGCGCGATCGCCTGCTCGGGGATCATCATCACCCACGTGGCCTTCCAGACCGGCACGGACACCGGCTCGCTGATCAACCAGATCATGGCGCGCACGGACTTCTTCGTGCCCGTGTTCTTCGCGCTCTCCGGCTTCCTGCTGTGGCGCCGGCAGCACGCGCAATTCCGCAACCGGCGGGGCGTGGCCAGCTACTACGTCAAGCGCCTGGGACGCATCATGCCGGCCGCCTGGGTGATGATGCTCTTCGTCTTCCTCTTCCTACCGGTCGCCGATAACCCCTCGGTCAAGCAGATCGTGGAGAACCTGCTCATGGCGCAGGTCTACTTCGCCGACGGCCTGGTCGGCGGCATGACGCACCTGTGGTCGCTGTCCGTTGAGCTGAGCTTCTACTTGGTGCTCCCGCTGATCGCCCTGCTGATTGGGAAGCAGCCCCGCTGGCGCCGGGTGCTTGTCATCGCCGCGCTCGGGCTGATCAGCTACTACTGGGCCTTCCTGCCGCCCTTCACCGGGGAGCTGGAGCCCGGGCGGGTGAACCCGCACACGATGCCCCCGGCGTTCGCGGCGTGGTTCGCGATCGGGTTTCTCTCCGCGGAGGCGGAAGCTTGGGTACTGGGCAACCCGGAGCGCAGCCGCCGGTTGGTGGCGGCGCTGTACCGGCTGCGGCCACTGTTCTGGCTGATCGCGCTGGCGGCGCTGGTGGTCGCTGCCCTGGACGGCCCGCAGGGGCTGGTGCAGGCCACCCCGGCCGAGTTCGCGCGCCGCACGATCTACGGCACGGTCTTCGCGGCGGCTCTGATTGCCCCCTATGCCCTGGCGCCGCGCTCGGCATTGCTGGAGTCCGCACCCATGCAGGCGCTGGGGCGCTGGTCCTATGCGATCTTCCTCTGGCACATCGCGATCCTCTCGGTGGTCTTCCCGCTGCTGGGGATCCCGATGTTTAGCGGCAATCACGTCCACACGGTCATCGTGATGATCGCGACCTTCGTGCTGACCGTTCCGGTCGCCGCGCTGAGCTATGCCTTGGTGGAGGAGCCCGCCCGGGTGGGGATCAACAAGATGTGGGCGAAGTACACGGCGAGCACAACTGCCAGCAGCGCCAGCTGAACCACCCAGGAGTCCCCGGCGTAGTGGCGGCTGGTCCACGGGCCCTGCGCCGCGAGCACGGCTGCCAGGAATGCGGCCAAGCCGGCGACGATGCGCAGCACGCCCCCGGTCGGCAGGGATCGAAGGATTGGGCGCTGCTCGGCCCAGCGTTGGAGGCCAGGCCGGGCGAAGGCCAGCTGCAGCAAGGCCAGAACCACCGCGAGCACCAGGCCCGGGACGCCGGCCAGTAGGAATGCCAGGGCAGCGGTGGCGAGCAGCGCTGCCCCGCGCTGGACCCGGTTGAGTGGGGTGGTGCTGTGACCTGCGGCGCCGGCCTCGGCCTGAGCCACGTGGGCAGGCTCAGCGGATACCTCGCCGGCCGCCGCGGTGACCTCGCCCGAGTGCTCCGAAGCCCCAAGCGCTGCTGGGGAGCCCTCCCGGGCGCCCAGCCGGCGGTCGCGCCGCTCCGTCAGCGCCCAGGCCAGCACGACCGCGAGAGCCAACGCCAGGCCCGCAGCCAACCAGGCCTGGTAGAAGCCGGTCGCCGCGAAGCTGAGAGCGATCGTGCCGCTCACACCTGCGGGAACCACCCAGCCCTGCTGCCAGCCGTTGATAACCATCGGGTGCAGGCGAATCTCGCGGGAGCCCTCGGGGTCCTCCACGTGCAGGGTGGCGACCCGGCCCGGGTTGGCGTTGGAAGGTAGGAACACCACCCGCTGTTCCGAGGAATGCCCCAGGTGGAAGCGGTCGTCGCCGCCTGAGCCACCGTCCTGGGAGACCACCGGCAGAGTATCGGCCGTGGGAGCCTCAGAGACCGCCTCCGCGTACAGTGGTTCAGCCACGGAGAGAGCGACCCAGCGCGCCGTCGTGGCCAGGCGGTGACGTCCTTCCGAAAGGGAGAGGCGCTCCCCGCAGCGGTAATCCTCCCCGTCGACGGTGACGACCGCAGACTCCGCGCGCGACGATGAATCCTCGCAGTCGGCGGTGTGGAGCACCAGTTCCTGGTCCGCGAGGTGCTCCGGCACCGTGAACTCCCGCACCATGGAGTGCTCCGGGATCTCCTGGCCGAAGACGAAGCGGTTGAGGTAGCGCGCCGAGGAACCTTCCAGCGCCGGGACGGTGGGCACGCGGCGGGGCGTGACGTCCTGGGCCGCCCTGCCACCGTCCGTGGCGAAGACTTCGACCTCCGAGAAGCCCACGTCCGAGAAGCTGCCCAGCAGCTGGAGGCGCACCCGATCGCCGCTGCCGCCAGGGATCGCGATGCGCGTGGGCTCGCCGGCCTTGACTGTCACCGTCGTGCTTCCCAGCGGGCTATCCCCGGCATCGCTGCGGAAGCTCTCCGCGTGGATGCGCGCGTCCGAGCCCTGGGTGAGAAGGGAGACGCTGAGGCCCCGGTGTGGCTCGTCCAGCTCCAGTTCCAGGTACTGGCCGATCGCGCGCCCCGGGCTGGGGTACCAGGCAGTATCCGGGTTGCCGTCCACCGCCGCGGTGAGCGAACGGCGGGTATCGGCCCCGCCGAAGCCCGTGGGGTCGGCCGCGGTGCTGCTCGCCCGGACCGTACCCCCGGTGGCGCGCACCTCAGTCAGCGGGTGTTCGTCGTGGTTCGCTGGATCCGTGCCCTCCGCCACGCTGCTGAGCGGGTAATCCCGCACCGGGTTGAGCACCCGGGTCGAGTCTTTGGGGGCGCGGATCTCGGAATCCGCGTTGGTCACGTTGCCGTAGTTGTGATCGCGCCGGGCGGGCGTGTCGGTGAGGGTCTGTGGGCCGCGATCAGCGAAGGCATCCGCGCCCGTGCCGGTGCCCGCGAGCTGCTGGTGAAGCGCCCGCACGCGCGGAGCATCGGTGCGGCCCAGGGCGCGGTCGGCAGCATCCAGCCGGGGGAGGGCCTCGGGGCCTGCATAGACGATCTCCACCTGCTCGGCGTCGATCTCCCGCAGCCCACCGGCCGGCTGCGGTGCGTCCCCGCCAGCCTGCTCGGGATTAACGGCGAAGACGCGCACCTCCGGGGCCTTCTCGTCCCCGAAGGCCGCGACCTCGCGGAAGCCACCCGAGCGCCGCAGCGTGCGCAACACCGAATGAGCCCCCGGGGTATCCGCGGCCACCGTCAGGTCCGCGCGCACCAGCACGTGGCCCACGCCCTGGGAGCGCAGGGTCGCGGCCAGGGTGGGCAGCGGTTGCCCGGAGTGCACCTCGCGCTGAATGCCATCCAGCCCGCGGATGGCATCCGGCTGCACGAGCGGCACGGAGTCGCGCACCACCCACGGCACATCCAGCAGCGGCTGGGCGGGCTCGTCGCGAGTGTGGCCCCAGGTCTGGCGACCGAAACGCGCCTGCGGCAGCAGCATCACGCGACCGTTTTCCGGCTGGTTGCTGTGCTCATTCAGCCAGTCCGCGGCCTCCCGCCAGTACTGCGGTACTTCGCGGAAGCCATCGGCCGGGGCGATCCGGCCGGACCAGCCGGGGGCGGTGGCCAGCACGGTCAGAAGCACGGCGGCGAACACCTTCACCACGTGCGGGTTCTTCTCCGGGTGGCGCCACTGCTTCATGCCCGCCCGATCCCGGCCCGGGACCTGCACATGAGCCAGCGCGTGGGCCACGCCCACCATCAGCGGCAGCCGCACCAGGACGTCGAATTTGTGCAGGTTGCGCAGCGCGGCGCCCGCGCCGTCGAGGAAGGACCGCGCCCCGCCGGAGAGCAGGGAGAAGGGATCCACCGCGACCCCGAGCGCGACCAGCCCTACGCCCAGCATGCTCAGCCACACCCCGGCGGCTGGGAGAGTGCGCCGGGCAAGCCCCCACAGGCCGAGCAGCGCCACCGCGAGGGTGGCCAGGATGAACACCGGCTCGCCGACCAGGGCGGCACCGGCCACGCGCTCGGAGGAAAGGAAGGGGACCCAGCTGGTCGTGCCCCGCAGGTTCTCCAGCAGGTTCAGCCAGCGGGTGGTCAGCGAACTGGACTCGATGTAGTCCGTGAAAGGCGGGG
>DWUR01000124.1 GCA_019120635.1 Candidatus Corynebacterium intestinavium
GCCACGAAGGCGTTATCCGGGTTCTCGTAGAGCTCCTTCGGGCTGGCGACCTGCTGCAGCACGCCGTCGTTGAGGACGGCCACGCGGTCGCCCATCGTCATCGCCTCCACCTGGTCGTGGGTGACGTAGACGGTGGTCACCCCCAGGTTCTTCTGCAGCTTCACGATCTGCGCGCGGGTCTGGACGCGCAGCTTGGCGTCCAGGTTGGACAGCGGCTCGTCCATGAGGAAGACCTGCGGCTCGCGGACGATCGCCCGGCCCATGGCCACGCGCTGTCGCTGGCCACCGGAAAGGTCCTTCGGCTTGCGGTCCAGGAACTCCTGCAGACCCAGGATCTCCGCCGCGCGGTCCACCCGCTCGGCGATCTCGGACTTTGAGCGCTTGGCGACCTTCAGCGCAAAGCCCATGTTCTCCCGCACCGTCATGTGCGGGTAGAGGGCGTAGTCCTGGAAGACCATCGCGATGTCGCGAGCGGCCGGCTCAGTGCCGGTGACATCCTTGCCGCTGATGGCGATGTGCCCGCCGCTCGTCGCCTCCAGGCCGGCGAGCGCGCGCAGCGTAGTGGACTTTCCGCAGCCGGACGGCCCCACGAGCACCAGGAACTCGCCGTCGGCGATATGCAGGTCGAGGGCCCGCACGCTGGGTCGTTCCGCGCCGGGGTACTGGATCGTTACGTCATCGAATTTCACGTCGGCCATGGGGAAGATGATACTTCAGGACGACGAAGCCCCGCCCCAGCCAACCCTAGAATGTCGAACTATGCCCGAAAGCAAAGTTCCCGGCGCGCTCGGCCACAACCCGCTGAGCACCGGCCCCCTCGGTTCTAACGTGAAGTGGTGGCGTGACCCCGGCCGCCGCCTGCAGTTCCTCGTCATCTCGCTGCTTTTCCTCCTGCTCGCCCTCCCGGAGATCGGCTTCGCTTATGGCCAGTCCGGGAGGTGGCACGGGCCGGTACTCCTTGCCGGTCTGGCCATCTCCTACGCAGGCTTGGTTGTGCAGCAATGGCGCGTGGAGCTGGGGGTGGCGATTATCGCGGGAGGCCTGGCCCTCTCCGCGCTGCCCGGGACTTTCGCAGTGTTGCTCGGGTATCCGCTGGTGTGCTGGCAGATCTACCTGATCAGAGCACACCTGCCACAGCGCCGGGGTATGTGGCTGACGATCGCCGTGGTCGGCAGCCTCGCGGCGATCACCTGGCAGTTCATCGCCGATCGGTTGTATAACCCGATCTTCGTGGAGGAAACCAATCTAAAGGAAGTGGTCGCCGAGCCAGAGATATGGATGACCATCGGCGTGGCCAGCCTGCTGGCTCTGGTATCCATCGCCCTGTGCTGGCAATTCGGCAAGCAGGCCCACCGACGCCGGGAGGAGGTCGCCAACCTCGCGGCACGGGCGGAGCTGGCCACGGTCTCCGAGCGCAACCGCATCGCCCGCGAGATGCACGATATCGTCGCGCACTCCCTGACCGTGGTGATCGCGCAGGCCGATGGCGGCCGCTACGCCGGGCGCAAGGATCCGGAGAAGGCCATCGAGGCGCTCGAGACGATCTCCGCTCGCGGCCGCGAGGCGCTAACACAGATGCGCGGCCTGCTCTCCGTGCTCCATACGGAGGAAGGCCGGGACGTTGCCACGACCCCGGGCGTCTCCGGTATTCAGGATCTCATCAGCGACGCCAACCGCTCCGGCGCCCACGCCACCCTCGCCGTCGAAGGGGAGGAAGTCCCACTCGACGAGACGAAGGGGCTGACCGTATACCGGGTGGTGCAGGAGTCCCTCACCAACGTCATTAAGCACGCGGGCCCCGTCGAGGTTCGCGTCCGACTGCTGTGGGAGGATGCGCGCCTTACTGTCACGGTGGATAACGCCCCCGGCGAGGAGCAGCTGACGGGCAGCGGGCGGGGACTAACCGGCATTAAGGAGCGCGTGCGGATCCACGGCGGCAAGGCCAGCTGGGGGTCGAGCGCGCTCTTCCCCGGCGGGTGGAATGTCACTGCCAGCATTCCGCTCGGCGGGTAGGGGCTGCGTGTCTGACCGCAGTGCTACCGTGACGGCAGCAGTACAAAAGACAGAACTAGTTAACAAGGAACCGGACGAGGCGAGGGGCGCACAAGCATGATCACCGTGGGATTGGCTGATGACCAGCAGCTCGTGCGCGCTGGGTTCGCGATGGTGCTGGATAGCCAGGATGACCTCTCCGTGGCCTGGGAGGCCGCCGACGGGGCCGAGGCCTGCGAACTGGCAGCGGCCCAGCCCGTGGACATGATCCTGATGGATGTGCAGATGCCCACCATGGACGGCATCGCGGCGACCCACCGAATCCTCAACGAGCTCGCCCCCACGGGACCTGCCGGGGAGCCCACCCGGGTGGTCGTCCTCACCACCTTCGATAGTGATAACTACGTCCTCGGCGCGGTCACCGCCGGGGCCAGCGGCTTCCTACTCAAGGACGCCGACCCGGAGGAGCTCATCAACGCGGTTCGCACCGTCGGGGAGTCCACGGCCGTGATCAGCCCGGAGGCGACGGCCAAGCTCATTCAGCGCC
Organism: Candidatus Corynebacterium intestinavium; assembly: GCA_019120635.1. GTDB lineage: Bacteria > Actinomycetota > Actinomycetes > Mycobacteriales > Mycobacteriaceae > Corynebacterium > Corynebacterium intestinavium. The sequence continues at coordinate 2,540 of DWUR01000124.1, forward strand.
TGCGCGCGGACGGGGCGGCTGCCCGCCCTGCGGAGCCGAAGAGCGTGCCCGCGCCGGGTGGGCAAGTGGAGGACCCCGGCGCCACGGAACCGGCGGCGACGCGGCAGGCCACGCCGGATGCCGAGGAAGACCTCGGGCTGGTGGACCCGCTCACCCCGCGCGAACGGGAGATCCTCTGCCTCATCGCGATGGGGGAGAGCAACCAGGAGATCGCGGAGAAACTCTTCATCTCCCTGCCCACGGTGAAAACCCACGTTGGGCGGGTGTTGATGAAGACCGGCTCGCGGGATCGGGTGCACGCCGTGCTCTTCGCCCTCAAACACCACCTCGTGGACCCGGAAGACCTGCTGACCGCCGAAGGTTAAGCGTCAACTAGGTTAGACTCGCCAGCACGGTGGGGAGACATGGCGTAACCACCGCACCACGGTGAGCCCTGGGGATGACCGGAAGGGCCGGACGTCATACCCCGGTATGAAAGAACAGAAACGGCGATAATCATCCGCCGGACCGATGCGCCGGGGTGGGGACAGAAGCGAAACTGTGAAGCATGATCACAGTTGAACAGCTCAGCAAGAGTTATGGCAAGAACAACGTCCTGAAGGACATCAGCTTCCACGTCCCGGATGGAAAGGTCACTGGCTTCCTCGGGCCAAACGGTGCGGGCAAGTCCACCACCATGCGCTGCATGCTCGGCCTGGACCGGCCCAGCGCCGGGCACGTCACCTTCAGCGGCAAGTACCGCGATGGGCAGTCTTACGACGGGGCCTTCGCCACGCTGAAGAACAAGACGCAGGTCGCCGGCGCAGTGCTGGACGCCTCCTGGTTCACCCCGGCACGCACCGGCCGGAACCACCTGCGGGTGCTGGCACACGGCGCGGGCATCAGCGACAAGCGCGTGGATGAGTGCCTCGAGATCGTGGGTCTGAGCAGCGCGGGCAAGAAGAAGGCCGGTGGCTACTCTCTGGGCATGAAGCAGCGCCTCGGCCTGGCGGCGGCACTGCTCGGCGACCCGCAGCACCTCATCATGGACGAGCCGGTCAACGGCCTGGACCCCGAGGGTGTGACCTGGATGCGCAACACCATCCGGGCGCTCGCGGCGGAGGGACGCAGCGTGCTCGTCAGCTCCCACCTGCTCAGCGAAATGCAGCTCACGGCGGACCGCCTGGTGGTGATCGGCAAGGGGCAGCTGATCGGGGAGTACTCGATGGACGAGTTCCTCGCCGGCGGAACCGCGGTGTCCGTGGAGTGTCGGGAGGCGGTGCTGCTCAGCGAGAAGCTTCAGCACAAGGGCCTGAAAGTGGAGCTGCAGCGGCCCCGCAGCATGCGCATCGCCCTGCCGGAGGAACTCAGCGAAGCAGAGCTGCGCGAGCTGGTGGCGCAGACCGCGCTGGAGGAGAACTTCCTCATCACGAAGCTGGCCGCGGAGACGGCGAACCTGGAGCAGCGCTTCCTGGCGGCGACGTCCGAAGCTCAGGAATACCGGACGGGCGCGGTGGCTGGCGCTGGTGTGCAGCGCTAGACGACCACAACAGCTGAATTTCAAGAAGAAACCACAAGCGCAGAATAAAGAAAGAAGGCGCACCCCATGAGCAGCTTCCTCAACGCAGTGAAATCCGAAACAACTAAACTCCTCACCCTTCGCAGCACGTTGGTCTACTTCATCCTGCTGGGCGGTTCCATCGGCGGCCCGGTGTTTTTGTACCTCCTTCTGTCAGATACGCCCCTCAAGGTGGACTTCGCGGATGTTGGCATCGGCGGCACGATCGCCCTGATGATCTGCATCATCTTCGGCGCCGCGACCGCAGCCGGCGAAATCAGCACGAAGATGCACGCCCAGGCATTCCTCACGCAGCAGTCGCGCTGGAACTGGCTAGCCGCCCGCGGCGTGGTCGCCAGCTTCTTCGTGCTATTCACCCTTGCGCTGGCGATGGCGCTGACCGTGTTGATGATCGTGATCTGGCCAGGCGCGACATTCGTGGGCGAGCAGAACAACACCGTCTGGTCGCTGCTGATCGGCGGCCAGGCGTTCACCCTGCTGGCCATGGGTACTGCCGCCCTGCTGCGCTCCCGCGTCGCGAGCATCGGCGTGCCACTGGTCTGGATGCTGGTCGTCGAGCCGCTGATTTCCCTCGGCGGCGGGAGTTTCTCGGTTCTGCAGAAGGTTTCCGAGGTGATGCCGGCGGGCACGATCACTGAGATCCAGCGGTACTACACCTTCCAGGCCGACGGCGTTTTGATGGAGGGTGCGCACACCCCGGCGTTCTACCTGACTGTGCTAGCGGTGTGGGTCGTGGTCCTGCTGATCCTTGGCTTCTTCCGCAACTCCCGCACGGACGTGCGCTAGGCGATCGTCGCCGGGGTTGGCAATACTGGCGCGTGGCTTCGGCCACGCGCTTTTCGCATTTCGGCGCTTATTAGTGTGCTGGGTAGCCGGCGCTCTCAGCTGGCGACCTGAGCGTTTTCCGCTGCTGCGAGCTCCGCGAGCCGCTCCGGGGAGGCATCCGTGCTTATGACGACGGCCCCGCCCGCAGCCCAGGGGCGCAGGGTCTCCGCCAGCTCAACTGCATTGTCCCAGGGGCCGAAGACCAGACGCTCGCCGTCCGCATTGCCATCGCCGTCCTTAGCGGCGGCCACCCACTGGCCCTCGGTGAGCTGCCCGCCGCCGCTCGCTGCCAGCACCCGGCCCGCATCGGCCGGGGCGGCCGTGCCCAGGAATGCATCGGGCTGAACCCGCAACTCGGGGGAGAAGTCGTTCAGGCCGAAGGGCAGCTCGCCGCCCGATTCCGTTACGCCCCGGCCGAAGGGGTCGGTGGAGAGGACGAAGACCTCCTCGATCGGCTCGCCCAGCTCAACGAACCCATCCACCACATCCCGCCCGGCCAACCCCTCGTCGGCCAGCTGCTCCGCCAGCTCGACAGAGTCCGTGAACGCGGCGACCGGCGGGCCGGCGGCGTCGGAAAGGGAATCAGGGAGGGGGCCACGGGCGTCCACGACGGTCGCGCCGATCAACCACGCACCCACTGCGATCGTCACCGGCTGCCAACCGGGCTCGGCGTCGCAGACGATCACCGAGCCTGGACCGGCTCCCAGGCCGAGCAGGAGGTTGGCCACCTTGGACTGCCAGTTTTGCAGCGTTTGGCCGGATAGCTCCATGCGGCCGGCCTCGGTGTAGGTGGTCAGCCGCGGGGCGGCGGGATCGGTCAGAAGGGCAGAGAGAGCATCCATGCGCCTCATCCTAGAGACCCTCACGCGCGGGCTGTCGTGAGGCTGCGCGGGGTGTGGTGGGGCTATGCGTGGCACGGTAGGGCCCACAACGCGGTGTGGTGGTCCCACAACGCGGGGTGTGGCGGCCCCAAAAACAATGAGAGCCCGGCCCAATGGGCCAGGCTCGTCATGCTGTGAGTGGGGATTAGCTTCCGGGTGCGGCTAATTCACGCACATCGGGCCGTCGCCGCCCGCGTCGATCTCCTTGACCGGCGGTTTGGCCTTCGGGTCCTCGGTGTTCTCAACCGGGTTGCCGTCGCCGCCGATGCTGCCCGTCTGGCCGACGGTGTTGCCCTCCTCGCCGGAATCGGTGCCCTCGTCCGGGATGCCGTCGCCGTCGAGGTCGCGCATGCCCTCGGTCAGGGTGCCTGCGTTCGGGTCATTCGGCTCGACCAGCGGTGCCGTGCCAGGGACGGAGCCAGGGCCGGTGTAGGTGCCCGCCAGGGTGACGGAGAGTTCCTTGTCATCCAGGGAAGGATCCTCGACGATCTCCAGGCCACCGAGCTGCTTGGCCAGCCCACGGGCAGCGGGGTCGTTCTTATCCTTGGCGTTGACCTGGGACTCCGAGACGCCGGTCTCCTCGGAGTTTCCGACCTCTCCCTCCTTGTAGCCGTAGTTTCGGGTCAGCTCGGAGACGTTCGCGGCCACCCCTGGGATGTTGGAAGCGTTGAAGACGTTCACGCGGTAGTCCTCCGCGTCGTAGTCCTCGATCGGACCGTCCTTGTCCTTATCCTTGGTGGCCTTCTCGCCGCCGTCCTCCGGGGCGCCCTCGCCGAGCATTTCGTTGAAGAACTCGTGGACCTGGTCGACGTCGACGGTGACGATGGATTCGCCCATGTCGCCGACCCCGTCGATGGAGGTCACGGGGATGGTCTGGAACTTGACGTTGCCGCCAGCCAGGTCCTGCATCTGGGTTGCCAGGGACATGACGTCCCACCCCTGGTCCAGGACGACGGAGCGCTCCACGGCGTCGTTGATGCGGTTCAGCGCAGAGGGGTCGGTCAGGGTCTTGGAGGAGAGCACCTTGTTGACCAGGGAGGCCATGTAGGCCTGCTGGCGGGTGATGCGGTCCAGGTCGCCGCGGGGCAGTCCGTGGCGCTGGCGGACGAAGCTCAGTGCCTGGGAGCCCTTCAGGGTGGAGCGGCCCTTCGGGAAGTTCGCGCCGGAGAGTGGCTCGTTGACCTTCTCCTTCAGGCAGACGTCCACGCCACCGACCGCGTCGGTGAGCAGGACGAAGCCGAGCAGACCGATCTCGGCGTAGTGGTCCACGGTGATACCCGTCAGGTCGGCGACGGAGTGGATCAGCGCCTGGCGTCCGGCCTGCTTGGAGGCCTCCTCGTCGCTCTTTTCCTGCTCAGCGTCCACCGGCTCGCTGCGACGCTCGGCGATCTTCTGCTCTTCCTCGAACTTCGCGGTGCCGTAGACGCCGTTGAGCTTCATGTTGCCGTTCGGGGTGGCCACGTAGGTGTCGCGCGGCAGGGAGACGGCGGTTGCCCCGGAACCGTCGTTGGGCACGCGGATGAGGATGATGGTGTCCGTGTTGGTGGCTTCCTCCTCACCCGCGTGGAGCATGTCGATTTCCTTCTGGCTCAGGGGGTTGCCCTGGGCATCCGTGCGGGAGTCGATGCCGACCAGGAGGATGTCAGTTGCGCCGTCCTGGTTATCGCCGAGGGCGAGTTCGCCGGTTTGGGCGAGGCGCCCGTCGAGCTGGCCGATCGCCTTGTACCCCACGGCGCCGATCAGCAGCACCAACGCGGACACGGCGGCGAGCACCATGCGCACTGGCTTCGAGCCGATCTGGCGGGTGGCAGTATCCCCGGGGGCGGGCAAGATCTGACGGGAGGAGCGCCGGGATGTGGCGGGGTCCTGCTCCACCCTGGCTGCGCGCTGCTCGGCCCGCGAACGGTAGCCGCGGGGCTGCTGGTCGCCGGCGTTGGGGGGCATAGTCATAGGGGTTTTCTCATTCCCGGTTGGCGGATCCGCTGGGTCGCGGGCGGCCTCGTGGCACACAAAACTCCGATGATTATAGGTCTTTTCCCGTGCCAATCCCACTACCCCCACGGCGGGCACAGCGACGGGCCGGGCGGGCCGCGCTTCGCGCCTGGCCACCGGGGGACTAACTACTCTGGACGCTATGCCACAGCCACAGGATTCCCCAACCAATCCCGAGTACCAGTTGGGCGCTGGCGAGGACGCTGCGCGTGGCCCTGGCCACGGTGTTCCGCGGGGCGCTGAGCACGCCGGTTCGGAAAACGCCGCCCCCGAAACTTCGCTGACCGAGAGGCCGGCGCCCGGGCCCGTCGTACCGGGCATCGTGGTGCTGGGCGCCGGGGGTCAGCTCGGCGCCGCGCTGCTGGCCGAGCTCGCAACGCACTCCGCCCCGGTGGTGGCTCTCGGTCGCGCCGAGCTGGACCTGAACGCCACCGATGAGGACTGCGCCACCGCCCTGCGAACAGCCATCGAACGGGCGGGTGGCCACGACAGTGTGGTCATCAACGCTGCTGCGTGGACCGCAGTGGACGCCGCGGAGGAAGCTGCGAATACAACGACGGTCGAGCGGGTGAACGGGACCGCGCCGGGCGTGCTCGCGAAGGCGGCAGCCGAGCAGGGCGCGGGTTTCGTCCACGTCTCCACTGACTACGTCTTCAGCGGGGAGGCGGGCAGGCCGCGGGCGGTGACCCCGGAGGATCCCCCGGCGCCGGTGAATGAGTACGGCCGCACGAAGCTGGCGGGGGAGCGCGCAGTGCTGGATGCCGGCGGAACCGTGGTGCGCACCGCCTGGGTATTCAGCGGGGCCACCGGGCCCGGCCGGGACTTCCTGCACACAATGGCGGGGCTGGCTGACCGCGGTGTCGACCCGAAGGTCGTGGACGACCAGTGGGGCAGGCCGACCTTTACCGGGCACCTCGCCGCGGGGCTCGTCGAGCTGGCAACCAAGCTGTGGCGCCAGCGCCGGGCCGGGAAGCATTCGCCGGCCAGCGCGCGGTTATCGGACGGGAGCGGGGCAGGGGTGCGCACACCAGAGCTGCCGCGACTACTGCACGCCACTGGCAGTGGGGAGGCCACGACCTGGGCCGGTTTCGCCGCAGCGATCTTCGAGGCCACCGGCCACGACCCGGCCCGTGTGAGTCGAATCCCCACCGCGAAGTACCCCACCCCGGCGCGCCGCCCGATCGGGGTATACCTAGACACGCGTTGCTGGGAGGCGGCCGGGCTTTCCCCGCTGCCAGCGTGGCAGGACGGGCTGCGGGGGGCTCTGGGGTAACGTTCCCTTCGTGGCACCCATAGCGATTATCACGGTGACGTACTCGCCTGGCGAGTACCTCACAAAGTTCCTGGACTCCATCCCCGCTGCCGCCGCGCAGGGGGCGCACGTCGTCATGGTCGACAACGGTTCGACGGACGGCGCGCCGGAAGCTGCCGTTGCCGACCGCGGGGGACGCATCAGCGGACCGAGGGCGGAGTCTAAGAACGCAACCCCGGATGTGGCGGGAAATGACACAGAGCTGGGCCTGGAGCTGCGCTATTCGGGTGGCAACATCGGCTACGGTTCCGCGATGAACCTCGGCGTCCGGAACCTGCGCGAGCTGCGCGAGGCGGGGGAGATCGACGACGAATTCCTCATCATCTCGAACCCGGATGTCGTCTTCACCCCGGGCTCTATCGACATGCTGCTTGAGTGCGCCCGCCGCCACCCGCGCGCAGGGGCCATCGGCCCGCTGATCCGCGAGGCGGACGGTTCTGCCTATCCGAGCGCGCGCAGTGTCCCGCGCCTGGGAGCTGGCATCGGGCATGCCCTGCTGGGCGGGGTGTGGCCATCCAACCCCTGGACGAAGCAGTACCGCCACGATGATGACCTGGACCGTGAGCGCGAGGCCGGCTGGTTGTCCGGCTCCTGCCTTCTGCTGCGGTGGAAGGCCTTCGAGTCCGTCGGCGGCTTCGACGAGCGCTACTTCATGTATATGGAGGACGTGGATCTGGGCGATCGCCTGGGTCGCGCGGGTTGGCAGAACATCTTCACGCCCACCGCGGAAATCAGCCACGCCAAGGGGCACGCCGCGGGCGAGCATCCGGAGAAGATGCTGCCCGCCCACCACGAGTCCGCGTACCGCTTCCAGGCTGACCGCCTGCCCGGTGCGAAGAACGCTCCGATCCGCTTGCTGCTCAAGGTGGGGCTCTCGGTGCGTGCCAAGCTCTCGGTGTGGCTTGCCGCGCGGAAACGCAAGGGCTAGCCGCAGGGCCCGCGCCGGCCCGCAGCGCGCCGACGGGATAATTGCCCCAGTGTCTCGCCCCACCGGCGTGGAGGCGGGATTATCGTTCGCGGGCGCGCTAACGTCCCTAGGGACACCAACCCCACGATCGGGAGGCCACCCAGCACGGAGCCGGGGAGCTGCCCAGTCGGGTTGAAGCGAATTGTTTTTGACTGTCTATAGCAGTAGCCGAACACGAGGAGTAAGCGATGGCACAGGCGCCTCAGGACAGCCTTGATACCCGAGCTCTGGCGGAGGAGACCGACGCGGTGATCCTCGTCGGCGGAAAGGGCACCCGGCTGCGTCCCCTCACCAACAGCACGCCGAAGCCGATGCTTCCGGTGGCGGGAGCTCCGTTCCTGCAGCACTTGCTGGCCCGCATCAAGGCCGCGGGAATGACCCACGTGGTGCTGGGCACCAGTTTCAAGGCGGAGGTCTTCGAGCAGTACTTCGGAGACGGCTCCGAGATGGGCCTGGAGATCGAGTACGTCGTCGAGGATGAGCCGCTGGGCACCGGCGGCGGCATCCGCAATGTCGCGAGCAAGCTGCGCTACGACCGGGCGATGATCTTCAACGGCGATGTGCTGGGTGGCACGGACCTCGGCGCGATCTTGCGCACCCACGTGGAGCAGGATGCGGAGGTCACCCTGCACCTGCTGCGCGTGGCCGATCCGCGCGCCTTCGGCTGTGTGCCGACGGACGAGTCCGGCCGTGTGGAGGCCTTCCTGGAGAAGACGGAGGACCCGCCGACGGATCAGATCAATGCGGGCAGCTACGTCTTTAATAGGGACGTCATTGAGTCCATCCCGCAGGGACGTGCGGTGTCCGTGGAGCGGGAGGTCTTCCCGGAGCTGCTCAATCGTGGCGCGCGCGTGTTCGGGCATGTGGATCAGGCTTACTGGCGCGACCTGGGTACTCCGGGGGACTTCGTGCGAGGTTCTTCTGACCTGGTCCGCGGAATTGCTCCCTCTCCGTTGCTGGAAGGACGTCACGGCGAGGCGCTGGTCGACGAGTCTGCCGCGGTGTCCAGCGGTGCGCTGGTGTACGGCGGTTCGGTGATCGGCCGTGGTGCGGAGATCTCCGGTGGTGCTCGCGTGGAGTCGTCGGTCGTTTTCGACGGCGTGCAGATTGAGCCGGGAGCCACGGTGGAGCGTTGCGTGATCGCGGAGGGCGCGCGCATTGGGGCGCGTGCACACCTCGAGGACTGCGTGATCGGCGAAGGTGCTGTGATCGGTGCCCGCTGTGAGTTGGAGTCTGGGGCGCGCGTGTGGCCGGGCGTTGCGATTCCGGATGGCGGAATCCGCTTCAGCAGTGACGTCTAGCGCGGCCTGGTCGCGCAAGGGGGCGGTTCGACGGGGCGCCGACGTGGCTGGTTGCCGACACCGGGGAGGCGTCATGCTGGCCCCGGGGCGGGACTTTCGGGGGTGGAAATAAAAATTCTTCGGTTTTTCAATATCTTGTGCACGGGGCATGAATTCCGCTGATTGTGAGTCCATATGTAGTGGTTCCGTTGAGAGTGTGTGGGATATCTCGTTGCCCTCGAACGCTTGTTCTAGTTGTCTGCATCGGGCGTTATAGTTGCCCTAGTGATAGCTGTGACTTTTGGGGCGTATGGGTTTTTCGGAAAGTTTGACGGGATGTAACTACACGTGTGTAATCTTCGATATAGCTGCAATAACAAACACACCCGGTGAGGCGCTTGACTTCCATCTCAGGCAATACCTTTACAGCGCCGGGGGTGGGAACCAGTAAGGAGTATTGCCGTGGATAAGCCAGCGAGCTCGGCCTATCCCGCCCCGCCGCAGCAGGGGGCAGCGGCAATGGAAAGGGAGGCTCGAGTGGACACAGGTGCCCGCCAGCACAACCTCTTCGACCTTACGCAGGACTTCGACAAGCTCTTCGACGCCGTGGAGCAGGACTGGCAAGAGCAGGCGCTGTGCGCCCAGACCGACCCAGAGGCCTTCTTTCCGGAGAAGGGTGGCTCTACCCGTGAGGCCAAGCGAATCTGTATGGCCTGCGGTGTGCGCGACGAGTGCCTTGAGTACGCCCTCGCTAATGACGAGCGCTTCGGTATCTGGGGCGGCCTCTCTGAACGCGAGCGGCGTAAGCTGAAGAAGCGCCTCGGCTAGCCTGGCTTATCCGCCCGGCTGCTATAGCCGCACCGCACGAGTCACCTCACGCGCCCTGAACAGGTCCGCGTGAGTTTTTCTTTTCTCTGGCCGCTGCCAAGAGCTTCCGCGCCGTGGCCAACTAGCGGTCCCAGTCGAAACGCGGGTCGATCGTCTCCGGGCCGAGGTTCAGGTAATGCGCGACCAAGCGGGTGACGATATAGCGGAGTATGTCCGCCCGCTCCTCCTTGCTGCGCGCCCGCATCTCCACGGGGCGGCGGAATACGATCAGCCGGGGGCGGCTGGGGGAGCCACTGGAATCCACTCCCGCGGGGATCAGCCGACCGAGCGGGACCTTGCCGTCGGCGACGACATCCGAGGGCCACTGCGTGTAGCCGTGCTGTAGGCGCATGCGGGGCACCAGGTCCACCGCCAGGTCCAGTGAGGCGAGCTGATCGTCGAAGCGGTCGAGGATCCGTTCGTAGGCATCCAGCACCGCCTGATCGAAGTCCTCAGAGCGGGTCCGGTAGCGCGGTAGGTCCGGCAGCAAAATGCCGCGCGGCCCGCGACCCCGGGGGTCGTTCCTCACTCTGCGGATGTGGCTCATGGATATTGAGACTACGCGGTCAGCGGGCGTAGACCGTGCGGCGCGCGGAAAGATGTACAAGCTGGTGAATCTGGCTAAGATGTTTCGCGTGACTGTACACCGAAATTGCTCCCGCCCCGGCTGCCAGCGCCCGGCTGCGGCGACGTTGGAGTTTAATTACGCGGATCAGATCGCCATCATCGGACCGCTGCAGCCGGCCGGCAATCCCCACCGCTGGGATCTTTGCGAGGAGCACGTGGAGCGCACGTCCGTCCCGCAGGGGTGGCGCCTCGTCCGCAAGACTGAGGACGCAACCCTGCCACCGGCCCTCGGCGGCGCGAGCGCCGTCGGAGCGGCCGACGGCCACGCGGCGGACGACGAGGCTGACGAGGAAGAGCTCCTCGCCCTCGCCGAGGCAGTGCAGCGGGCCTATGAGGAGTCCGGCGAGCTGCCGAAGGATCCGGGCCCGCGCCTCGTGCGCCGCGAGGAAATCCCGTTGCCCACCGGCCACCACCCGGCCCGCGGCAACCTGCCGAGCAGCCGCCCCCGCCGCCACCTGCGGGCGGTGCAGGAAAACGACTAGAATCTGACCCAGAACCAACGCCGACCCCGCTCGACCGCCCAGCCTGCGCTGGGCAGCATTGCAATCAGGAGAGAATATGGCACAGCAGTCCGCCCAGCGCGATATCGACGCCGTGAACGCCGTCATCAAGGCCTACGATGTCCGGGGTGTGGTCGGCGACCAGGAAGGCCAGATCAACGAGGGCTTCGTCCGCGACGTCGGAGCCTCCTTCGCACGCCTCATGCGCGCCGAAGGTGCGAAGAGCGTGGTCGTTGGCCACGACATGCGCGATAGCTCGCCCGGATTGGCCGCCGCCTTCATCGAGGGCGTGACCGCCCAGGGGCTGGATGCCGTGAACCTCGGCCTGACGAGCACCGACGAGCTCTACTACGCGGCTGGCGTGGGGGAGTGCCCGGGCGCGATGTTCACCGCCTCCCACAACCCGGCCCAGTACAACGGCATCAAGCTCTGCCGCGCCGGTGCCAAGCCGGTCGGCCAGGGCACGGGCCTGGAGCGCATCGTGGAGGAGCTCGTCGCAGGCGTTCCGTCCTACGACGGCGAGCCGGGGACGTCCTCCGAGAAGGATGTTCTCGACGGCTACGCGGACTACCTGCTCTCCCTGGTCCCGATGGACATCCGCCCGCTGAAGGTCGCGGTGGACGCCGGTAACGGCATGGGCGGGCTGACCGTCCCGGCCGTGTTCGGCAAGCTGCCGGTGGAGCTGAAGGGCCTCTACTTCGAGCTGGACGGCAACTTCCCGAACCACGAAGCCAACCCGCTGGAACCGAAGAACCTAGTGGACCTGCAGAAGTTCACCGTGGATAACGGCTGCGACCTGGGCATCGCCTTCGACGGCGACGCCGACCGCTGCTTCATCGTCGACGAGAACGGGGACGCGGTCAGCCCGTCCACGGTCTGCGCGATGATCGCCGAGCGCTACCTGGGTCAGAATTCGGGTGCGACGATCATCCACAACCTCATCACCTCGAAGTCCGTCCCGGAGATTGTCGCCGAGCTGGGCGGCACCCCGGTGCGCACCCGCGTGGGCCACTCCTTTATCAAGGCGAAGATGGCCGAGACGGGCGCGGTCTTCGGCGGCGAGCACTCCGCGCACTACTACTTCTCGGACTTCTTCAACGCGGACTCCGGCATGCTGGCCGCGCTGCACGTGCTGGCCACCCTCGGGGTGCAGGATAAGCCGCTCTCCGAGCTGAAGGGCAAGTACGAGCGCTACATCGCCTCCGGCGAGATCAACTCCGAGGTCGCGGATCAGGCTGCCAGCACTAAGGCGGTCGTCGAGGCCTTCGCGGATCGCACGGTGAGCAGCGACGACATGGACGGCGTGACCGTCGAGCTGACCGGCGGCGCATGGTTCAACGTGCGCGCGTCGAACACCGAGCCGCTGCTGCGCCTCAACGCCGAGGCGGCGACCCAGGAAGAAGTGGACGCTATCGTCGAGGAGGCCCTGCGTCACATCCGCGGCTAGCTGCGGAAACGCCGCGGGCGCGCCCCGCGGATTACCGCCGGCGGGCGGGTGAGAGGCTAGAATAGCCGGCTAGTTGAATGGCCGACCCCGCGGCGGTAAGCGGTCGACGAGCGTTGAAGGCTGAGGAAAGTGCATCTACTGAAGGGCAACATCCACTCTTTCGAGTGGGGCTCCACTGAACTCCTTGCGGGAGTCATGGGGCGCCCTTCGCCGACCCCGGAACGCGAGGCGGAAGCGTGGTTTGGCGCGCACCCGGGCGGACCCAGCGAAATTCTGGCGGGTCCTCCCGGTGCAGCATCGGCGCTGCCCCACGACCTGGCCGAGGCTATTAGCCAGGACCCGGCGGGCCAGCTGGGCCCGGACCTGGCGGAGCTGCCCTTTCTGGTCAAGCTGCTCGCCGCCGATAAGGCGCTGAGCATCCAGGCGCACCCCTCCAAGGCGCAGGCCGAGGCAGGGTTCGCCGCGGAGAATGCTGCCGGGCTGCCGGCTGGTGATCCGACGCGTAATTATCAGGATAAGAACCATAAGCCGGAGCTGCTCGTCGCGCTGACGGAGTTCCACGCGCTCGCCGGCTTCCGGCCGCTGGCGCAGACCGTGGAGCTGCTGCGCGAACTGGACGTGCCGGAGCTCGCCCCGCAGTGTGAGACTTTGGCGGCCGCCTTGCCGGGGGCGGAAAGGGACCCGGCTGGGGTCACCGAGTCGGCCGCCCTTCGCGAGGTGCTCGGCGAGTGGCTGAGCCTCTCGCCCGCCGATGCCGAGGGGCGCGTTGCCGCCCTGCTCGAGCGTTGCGAACCGCTGCGCGGGGAGCCGGGAATCTTGGGCGAGGCGGCCCGCACGGTGGTGGAGCTGCAGCGTGATTACCCTTCCGATCCGGGCATCCTGGTCGCCCTGCTGCTCAATCGCGTGTCCCTGCGCCCTGGGGAGGCAGTGTTCCTCGCCGCAGGCCAGTTGCACGCCTACCTGAAGGGCATGGGCGTTGAGGTCATGGCGAACTCCAATAACGTGCTGCGCGGCGGCCTGACCGCCAAGCACATGGATGTCGCCGAGCTGCTCAATATCTTGGACGCCTCTCCTCTTGCCGAGCCGCGCTGCGAGGTTTTCGCTGACGGCGACCAGGCGACGGCTGAGTACCGCACCCCGGTGGCGGACTTCCGGGTGCGCACGCTGCGACCGGGGGCCAGCATGGTGATCGAGGAGCCCGCGGTGGTTCTCGCCGCTGGCGGTGAGCTGACGGTGACGTCAGCCACGCAGAAGCTGCCCGTCGCTTCCGGCTCCGCCGTGTGGGTGGGGGCCGCTGACGGCCGCGTGTCCGTTAATGCTCGCGGTGAGGGGACCCGAGAATCTGAGTTCGACGCCACCGCCTTTATCGTGACCGTGGGCGACGCCGCCGCGCTCGACTAGCCTCGTCGCGACGGTGTCGTTCAGCCTTGCGGGGGGGACTGCGCTGGCGAAAGGATCCCGCGTGACGGGAGCGGGGAAGGATACCGCTCCTGCGCTTTATCGCTCTGGACGGGGCGTCGGCTCCGGTGTTGGGGCCACCTCAGGCTGCGGGGAGTCCTGCTTGTCTGCTCCCTCGCCGTCGGTCTTGGTGCCGTTATCCGGCTTCGTTGACGGGGCGGGCGTACCGCCCTGGCTGCTGTCGCTCGAGCCTGTGTTCGGCCGATCGGGATGCTCACCCGAATCGACCTCGCCGCCGCCCGGCTTCGTGGTCGTATCGTCCGGCGCGCCTGGCTTTGGCGTGGTCGGCGTGGACGGCTTCGGATTGTTGGTAGCCGGTGGCTTCCCAGGAATGCCCGGCAGCGTGGAAGGCCACTCGGTGGGCAGGGGCGGGAGCTTGAAGTCCGGAATCTGCGACTGGTTCGGAAGGCTATTCTGGGACGGTGTGGATGAGTCGGTGGGCTCTGCGTCCTCCACGATCGTCTGTTGCGGGGAGGGCGCCTGGTAGCCGCCCCGCCAGGTGTCCGGCGGCAGCAGCGGGTCATTACCCAGCGGGGCGAGGTTGCCGCCGCGGGCGAGAGCGTCGATCTTCTCGGTTGGGTCCGACGGGGCCCCGTTGCTGCCCCCATCCTGCTCCGGTGCGGGGGAGGAGGTGGAACGGGTGGGCTTCGAGCTGGAGCTCGTGGCGGTGGACCGGGAAGCCTGATCGCTAGCGAGCTCACTCGTTGCCGAGGCGCTCGTTTCGTCCGGGTTGGCTGCGGTGTTGGACACCGCGGAATTCCAGGTCCAGGCGGTGATACCCACAGCGAGGGTCAAACCGGCAGCGACGAAGCTGAGGATGCCCTTGGACCCAGGGCGGGGCTCGTCCGTGTTAGTCACGGCACTATCCTCCTTCGTCATCTTCGGCTGCGTGTTTATGTTGCGTGATCGTGCAGTGTGTTTGTGCAGGGGCCGATCGACACCATTTATAACGTTTTCATTACGCTATCTGATCTTGGCAGCTCACGCCACCCCCAACGCGAGATTATTTCCCACCTCACCCGTGCCCAGGCCGGCACCGTGTCGGGCGAGAGGGCTAGACTTGGGCGAGTTAAAGCAATCAGTAGCCCAAGGAGAGTATTCGAATATGGCAACCCTGACTCCAGACAGCATCGGAGACCTCGAATTCAAGATCCGCGACCTCAGCCTCGCTGAGTCCGGCCGCCACCAGATCCGCCTGGCGGAACACGAGATGCCGGGCCTGATGGAGTTGCGCCGCGAGTACGCCGATGAGCAGCCCCTGGCCGG
>DWUR01000125.1 GCA_019120635.1 Candidatus Corynebacterium intestinavium
TCCGGGTTGGAGGACTCCAGGCCACGGGTACCGATCAGGAAGGTTTCCTTGTCCTCCTCATCGTCGTCGTAGTAGACGTGCACGACGGTGCCGACCAGCGCGACGCCGGACTCCTGCGGAGCCTCACCGATGGTGGCGTTGTCCAGCAGCTCCTCGAGGTAGGCGATGCGGGCCTCCTCCTGGCCCTGCTGCTCGCGGGCGGCGTGGTAGCCACCGTTCTCCTTGAGGTCACCCTCCTCTCGGCGCTCATTGATCTCGGCGGCCAGGACCGGGCGGTTCTCCTTCAGGGCGAACAGTTCCGCGTTGAGTCGGTCGTAGGATTCTTGGGTGAGCCAGGTGGTCTGATTGTCTGCCATCTGCGCCATCCTCCTTGGAAATTATGTCAGTAATTTTCAGCTAATCCGGGCAATCACGGTCCATGCACCGTCCCCGGCGGTAGCGCCTTGGGTGGCGATAGCTTTGCAGGAATAGTCCCACGGTTTCGCCGACGCCTGCCGGTTCTCGCTTGTCCGGGCGTATTCTAGCACCGAATAGGCGTGAAAACTTCAGCCGACGCGTCGTTGGTTGCCCGCTCCTCGGTGGGCTACTGCTTCAGGTGGGAGGGGATGATCGAGGAGCAGCCGTAGATCTTCCCGGCGTAGCCCGGCACGCGAGTGTTGATATCCACCGAGTGGCGGGAGGTCTTCGGCCCACCGGCTGGGACGTAGAACTCGCGGCGACCGACTTCATTCTTGTCGTAGTCCATCGCGGTGACGATGCAGTAAGCCGGCTGCGACGGATCCTCACGGGTGACGTCGACGCGCATGTTCAGGCGGTTTTCGGACACCACGGAGCCGCCGGACTCGACCGCGGTGACGTCCGCCGAGGAC
This sequence comes from Candidatus Corynebacterium intestinavium, assembly GCA_019120635.1. GTDB lineage: Bacteria > Actinomycetota > Actinomycetes > Mycobacteriales > Mycobacteriaceae > Corynebacterium > Corynebacterium intestinavium. Next base: position 870 of record DWUR01000125.1, read on the forward strand.
GCGTTCATGAACTGGTTGACCGCGTAAGCCATCGCACCGGCGATGAGGATGACCAGAGCGATGACCAGCACCTTGCCGGCGAATGGGCGGTTGCGTTCAGCGCCGTAGCGGGCCTTCAGGGCATCGTCCGCGGGCGTCTGCGCATCGCCCGGGCGGGAGTTGGGAACCGAAGGGGAAGCATCAGAGGTCATGGTGGTTTACATTCTAGGCAATGCGCCCGTAAAAGCAGATTTCCGCATCCAGGGTCGGCCAGTTCCTGCGGTTGGGCGCGGTGGGGCGGTGCGTTGTGACTTCTCTTCGTCGCGCGTGGAACAATATGGAAGTATGACTGATTCGACGACGAGCGGCGCCCAGGGCGGTTATCGCGTGCTGGCGATTCACGCCCACCCGGATGATGAATCCAGTAAGGGCGCGGCGACGATGGCTCGCTATATCGACGAAGGCCACCGAGTCCGCGTGCTGACCTGCACGGGCGGCGAAGAAGGCAGCATCCTCAACCCCAGGATGGACCGCCCCGAGGTGCACGAAAACCTGGTGGACGTGCGCCGGGAGGAAATGGCTCGCGCCGCAGAGATCCTGGGGGTGGAGCACCGCTGGTTGGGATACGTGGACTCCGGGCTGCCGGAATCCGGCAAGCGGGAGGACCTCCCGGACGGCTGCTTTGCGCTGCAGGACGTCGACGAGGTCGCCGCCGAGGTGGTTGCACAGATCCGCGAGTTCCAGCCGCACGTGATCATCACCTATGACGAAAACGGTGGCTACCCGCACCCGGATCACTTGATGGTGCACGCGGTATCCATGCGCGCCTGGGAACTCGCGGGAGATCCAGAGTATCGGCCCGATCTGGGCGAGGCCTGGGCTCCGCTGAAGCTGTACTACACGCACGGTTTCGTGGTGACCCGCTTCAACATGCTCGCCGAGGCGGTGGCACAGCGACAGGCCAATGGCGAGATGACCCTGCGCGAGTACCAGCACACCATGACGCAGCTGGCTTTCTGGCGTGCGAAGCAGGACGTCTACCCCCGAGTGACGACCCGTGTGAACGCTGCCGATTGGTTCGATCGCCGCGACGCCGCGCTGACCGCGCATGCCACCCAGATCGACCCGGATGGGCCGTTCTTCGGCGTGGATGTGGACGTGCAGCGCGAGACGTGGCCCACGGAGGAGTTCGAATTAGCGAAGACCCGGGTGGCCACTACACTGCCAGAGAGAGAACTCACCGCGGGCCTGCCGCCGGTGGGCAGCGCCGATGAGCTCAGCCAGAGCCAGCCGCCAGAGGTGCCGGTGCGCCCCGAGCAGTAGGATTTCCGCTAGAGAATTTTTAGCCCAGTACTCACACACGGCTTGACCGCCGCCGAAGGGAATGGATGACATGTTCGCAGCTCTTTCGACCCCTGCTCTGCCAGCAGCGGATCTGGTGACCGCAGGGGCGGCGTACACGACCACTGTTATCGCCCAGGGCCCAACCCCTAATACGGGCCCGCGCGGCGAGGAATTCGGCAAGGCCTCGCCGGTCGGGCTGTTCGTCATCCTGGGGCTGCTCTTCGTGGTCATCGTCATCGGATTCGGAATGAACCGCAGGCTGCGCCGCCTGGAACGCCGCCGCGCCTTCGCCGAGCAGCACGGCATCGACGTGTTCGATGAGGAGCGACTCAACAAGGCCATGGAGGAGAACGGCTACGAGGAGTACGCGAAGGGCGGAGTGATGTTCGCCCGCACCGAGGTGCCGCAGACCGATGCTCGTTTCGAGCCGGCCTCCGGGATCGGCACGCAGCTCACGGGACCCGACGCGATCGAGGCGGAGCGCGCAAAGGCCGAGGAAGAAGACGAAGACGAGAATCCCGCACGCTAAGCGAGAGGGTTAATTATCGTGCGTCTACCAAAGCTTGCGGCAGCGATCGGGCGAACCGAGCCGCTGAAGAGGCTCGCCAGCCTGCTCTATCCCGCTTATGAGGCGCGGCTGGCTCGCTCTCTGCGGGAACTGCCGCGCCCGGCTCACATCGCAATCATGGCCGACGGTAACCGTCGCTGGGCCAGGGAGAACGGCTTCACCGACGTCTCCCATGGGCATCGCGTGGGCGCCCGGAAGATCGCCGAGATGTGCAATTGGTGCGACGAGATGGGCATCGCCTCGGTGACCGTCTACCTGCTCAGCACAGAGAACCTCAAACGCGAACCGGAGGAACTCGAGCTACTGGTCAAAATCATTGGGGACGTCGCCGACGAGCTCGGGCGGGCGAAGGCCGGATTTCGTGTGCGCTCGGTGGGGCACCTCGAGCTGCTGCCACAGCAGCTGCGGGAACGCCTGGAATACAACGAGCAGCTCACCGCCAATAACACGGGCGTGTGCGTCAACGTCGCCGTCGGCTACGGCGGACGTCAGGAGATCGTCGACGCGGTGCGAGACACCGTCGCGGAACTCGCTGCGGATGGCACGCCGGCGGACGAGATCGCCGAGAAGATCACCGTCGACTCCCTGGGTAATCACATGTACACCAAGGGGCAGCCGGACCCGGATCTGGTGATTCGGACCTCGGGGGAGCAACGGCTCTCGGGCTTTCTGCTGTGGCAGTCCGCCTACTCCGAGATTTGGTTTACGGACACCTACTGGCCGGCCTTCCGGCGGGTGGACTTCCTCCGCGCGTTGCGGGAGTACTCCCAGCGCCACCGTCGCTTCGGGCTCTAGACCAGCGCTGTAGTCACCGCCCTGAGTCCTTAGGGAGGGGGCCGGGGCCAGCGCTAGCTGGGGAGCGGGGCTAGATCTTGCGCATCCGCACCCGGTCGACGAGGTGATCTGCGCCCTTGCGCATCACCAGGCTGGCCCGGATCCGGGTTGGCAGGATGTTCTCCATGAGGTTCGGCAGGTTCACCGTCTGCCAGATCTCACGGGCCACCTGGGCGGCCTGCGCGTCACTCAGTCCAGCGAGGTGGTGGAAGTGCGCATCCGGATCCTTGAAGGCAGTGTTCTTCAGCCGCAGGAATCGGGAGATGTACCAGTCCTCGATGTCTTCGACCCGTGCGTCGACGTAGACGGAGAAGTCGAAGAGGTCGCTGACCATGAGGGTGGGGCCAGTCTGCAGCACGTTGAGCCCCTCGACAATGAGAATGTCGGGCTGGTCGACGACCTCGAACTCGCCGGCGATCCGGTCGTAGGCCTCGTGCGAGTAGACCGGGGCCTTGACGTTGCGGGCGCCTGCTTTCACCTTGGTCACGAAGTTCAGAAGCGCCTGCTGGTCATAGGACTCGGGGAAGCCCTTGCGGTGCAGCAGGCGGCGGCGTTCCAGCTCGGCGGTGGGGAAGAGGAAGCCATCCGTGGTGATCAGGTCCACCCGAGGGCTGGATTCCCAACGCTGCAGCAGCACCTGGAGGACACGCGCGGTGGTGGACTTTCCGACGGCCACAGAGCCGGACACACCGATGATGTACGGGGTGGGAGGCATCGGCTCCCCGATGAAGGTCTCGGTGGCCTGATTCAGGCTGCGCTG
>DWUR01000126.1 GCA_019120635.1 Candidatus Corynebacterium intestinavium
AGGAGACCTATGCCTTCGAACCGGGCCTGTGGCTGCTGGGTAATTCCCAGGGCTGGACCGGCCTGATTCTATTCTGTGTTCTATTAATCCACGCTTGGAAGGCCAAGCCTGTCGGCGGCGTGGGCTATGCTGCCAGCCATGAAGAAAACAAGCCCTCACCAGCGGTGGAGGAAGCCCGCTAAGGCTCTCCGCCCAGCACTGGCGGTCCTGGGTGCCGCCAGCCTACTTTTCGCCACTGCGTGCGAGCTCGAACCCGAAGAGCCCGCTGGCAACAGCTCCACTGCGCCGAACGCGGCGAGCGAAACGCTCGAATCCTCCCCAGCGCCACAGGAGGAAGCAGCCCCGGACGCCGACGCGAGCCCGACCCCGGAGGAGAAGAAACCGGAGGACACGGACGCGGTGCGGATCGTCCGCGGCAAACTCGACGAACTGGCCGTCAAGGGGCGCGCGCCGAAGACCGGCTACGAGCGCTCCCAATTCGGCCAGCGGTGGAAGGACATCGACCGAAACGGCTGCGACCAGCGTAATGACGTCCTGGCACGGGACATGACGATGGTCTCCGCGCCGAAGGGCTGCAAGGTGCTCGCCGGCCAGCTCAAGGAGCCGTACACCGGGCAGGTCATGAACTTCCAGCGCGGCCCGCAGACCTCCAATGAGGTGCACATCGACCACGTCGTCGCGCTCTCGGACGCCTGGCAGAAGGGCGCCCAGCAGCTCAGCCCGGAGCGCCGCGAGGCCTTCGCAAACGACCACCGCAATCTGCTGGCCGTTCAGGGGAAGGCGAATACCCAGAAGGGGGACGGCGACGCCGCGACCTGGCTGCCGAAGAACAAGGGCTTCCGCTGCCAGTACGTCGCCATCCAGGTGAACGTGAAGCACGCCTACCAGCTGTGGGTCACCGCCGCGGAGAAGGAGGCCATCAACCGGGTTCTCGACGGCTGCGGTCCGGGTTCCATCAACCTCGCCGGGGACGGTACCGGCACCGGCCCGAACGCCATCGATGGCTTGCTGCGACCTGGCGCCGCCCAGCTCCCGCCACCGCAGCCAGCCCAGCCGGCGCCGCCGAAGCCGCGACCATCCCCGGCCCAGCCAGCTCCGGCACCGCTTGCGCCAGCGCCGGTGGCGCCCGCGCAGTCGGGTGGCGCGGTGTACTACAAGAACTGCGCCGCGGCCCGGGCGGCCGGTGCTGCCCCTATTTACGCTGGTCAGCCCGGTTACCGACCGGGTCTGGACGGCGACCGCGACGGCGTGGCCTGCGAATAGGCAGGGCTATAGCGAGCGGGCGGCGCGCCACGGCGGCCGGGGCGCCCGGGAGGGGCGAGGTTCACGCTGCCTGGCCTGCCTCGTGCCCGCTACCGCTGAGTGGCCCGCTGCCTCAGGCTGTTCTAGTGCCCGAAGCGGGCGAAGCCCTCGCGCAGCTGCTCGGAATCAGCCCCCGCTGCCAGCAGGACGTGCGCCAACAGACGGGCCTTCCGGGCCGTGAGCGAACCGGCGAGGAGGAAGCCGCGCTCCAGCAGATCGGCCTCGGAGCCCGGGTAGCCATAGGTGTGGGTCAGGGTCCGCCCCGCCCCTGTGCGGGAGGCCACGATCACCGGGGTGCCCTCCTCGAGCACCTTTTCCAGAGCATCGGCGGCCGGCACTGCCAGGTGCCCCACACCCGGGCCACTGGCCACGATTGCCCGCGGATTCATCTGCGCCAACGCCGCGACCCACTCGCCGTCCTCGGCCACCGCGCTCTCCACGATCGGGATGCGCACCGGCTCGTCCGCCGGCGCGGGCTGGGCGGCCTCGCGCCGGGCGGGCCGGAACTGCAGGTGCAGCTCGCGCTCAAAGATCCGGCCCAGCGGGCCCCAGCCAGGGGACTGGAAGGTGGACAGTGCGGTCGCGTCCGTCTTCACGACGGTGCGGGCGGCGTGGACGGTGTCGTCCAGAACAACGAGGACGCCGAGGCCACGGGCGTCCGGGCTGGCGGCGGTGAGGACCGCGGACATGAGGTTCGCCGGGCCATCGGAACTCAGCAGGTTCGGCGAGCGCATCGCGCCGGTCAGCACGATCGGCTCCTCCCGGCCCCACATCAGGTCGAGCAGGAAGGCGGTCTCCTCCAGGGTGTCGGTGCCGTGGGTGAGGACGACGCCCGCGGCGCCAGCGTCCACGGCCTCTTCCGCGTAGCGGAGCGCGGCGAGGACGTCCGACATCGTGATCGCCGGGGAGGCGACGTTGTTGATGGTCTTCGCGCTGATCCGGGCGACCTCCTGCAGGTCGGGGACGGCGGCGATCAGGTCCTCTGCCCCGAGCTGGGGGTTGACGGGGGAGGTCGCGCTCTGGGAACTCATTGCGATGGTGCCGCCGAGTGCGCCGACGGAAATCTGGGGAAGCATGCTCTCACTTTAAGCATTCGGGGTGGCGGGTGAACAGTGCGCCCGGGGTGGGTGGGGTGTGGCGAGGGCGGGGCCAGTAAGCGCCCGGGTGCCCGCGGGGTTCGCGACTGAACGGCGTGCGGGACGTGGTTGCCCGCCCGGTAGCATCTGGCGCATGGAGAATAAGCCTGTCGCGCTGCGCCTCGCCATCATCCTGGTCCCGGCCGCGCTGGGTGCCGCCAGCCTGTTCTGGGTCTCTTCCTCGCCCGCGGGTTCGGCCAGCTTCTACCTGGCCACCGCTGTGGCCTTCCTGGTGTGGCTTTCCGCGTGGCTGGCCTTCGGCGACCGCCGCTGTTTTAGCCCGCGCGCCGACTCCACGGCCGCCCGTGAGCTCGGGGTTGGCGTGGGCCTGGGTGTGGTGCTGCTTGGGATCTTCCTGCTGGGTGCCTTGGTGACCCGCAGTATCCCGGTGCTGGCGGAGCCGGTCGCGGGGCTGATGGACAACATGCGGGTGGACGCACTGTGGGCCACCGTGCTGACCTTGGTGCTCAACGGGGTGGGAGAGGAGCTCTTCTTCCGCGACGTCGCCCGCCGCGCCCTGGATTCCCTCGCGAGCCCCGCCGTTTCCCTTAGCCTGCAGGTGGCGCTGTACGTGCTGGTCACGGTGGCAATGGGGGTCCCGCTGCTGCTAGTCGGCTCGCTATGCATCGGCCTTGCCACCGCGCTGCTCGCCCGCCGGTACGGCAATATCCTCGGCGCCACGGCGCTGCACCTTTCCTGGAGCACCGGCATGGCCTTCCTGCTCCCCCTGTTCTTCTAGCTTCTCGTTCTGTCGGCCCGGGGACTGGCGCGCGGCGGCGGTGTGGCCGTCAGCCACTGATCATGTTCCGAGCTCGCTGGGAGCGGCTCGGCTGCCATATGGGCGCGTTCGGCCATTCGCCTTGACCGGGGGTGAGCTGCACCATATTCTTACTTAGTGTCAATATGACATTAAGTAGTGAGGAGGCCCGGCATGAGGCGCTGGACCGGCCTAAACGTCGCCGAAAGGCGGCAAATCGGCCCCACGGTGGCGGTGTCCACGGTGGCTTTCGCCATCGACCCACCGCACGTCGATGGGGCGAGCCCCGCACTGTGGGTCCCACTCGTGCGCCGCATCCGGCCACCCTTCGAGGGCGCTTGGGCACTGCCCGGCGGGCCCACCGAATGGAATAAAACCCTCACCGAAACCGCCTTGGAGAACCTCGTCGCCGCCGCCCAGGCGGAACCGAACTACCTGGAACAGCTCTACGCCTTCGGATCGGTGGAACGCTCCGCCGAGGCGCAGCGCACCGTGACCATCGCCTACTGGGCACAGTTCCGGGACAGCGACTTCCAGCAGCAGTGCCGTCAAGAACAAGAGAACATCGCCTGGTTCTGCACCGACGATCTCCCGACCCTGGCCTTCGACCACGCGGAGATCATCGACGCGGGCATCGACCGGCTGCGAAGAAGGACCGAAAAAGCCCTCGTCGCGCACCGTTTCCTCGAGGACTCCTTCACCATCGCCGAGCTGCGCCACGTCCAGGAAGTCATCCTCGGCAAGAAGCTCGACCCGGCCAACTTCCGTCGCCAGGTCCTCGCCAGCGGGGACGTCGTAGAAACCGGGGAATACCAGGAAGGAACCAAACACCGACCCGCGAAGTACTACCGCTTCGTCCCCGAATCCGACCGGGCGGAACTGTAAAAGCTGACCACTGGCGACACGACCAACCCGACGCGAAAACCCACCACTGAACCCACCTGCCTTCAGCGGCAGCCACCACAGAAAGCACAAGACTATGAGCTCCGTAACCAACCTCATCCTCAAGGCCGCCGACGCCGAGTCCAGCACCTGTGACTCCCAGCTGCCTGCCGAGCCCTGGGAGGTCGACCAGAATTCCTCCTACGGGCCGGGCGCTTCCCACGGCGATGACTTCCCGACCGTTGCACCCCGCCAGGGCGTGCTGCCGGAGCGCTACACCACCGCCACCCCAGACGAGCTGGATGCCATGATCATCGCCGCCCGGGAGACCCTCGGCGACCGGGTGAAAATCCTGGGCCACTTCTACCAGCGCGACGAGATCGTGAAGTTCGCGGACTTCGTGGGTGACTCCTTCAACCTCGCCCAGGCGGCGAAGGCTCACCCGGAGGCAGAGGCCTTCGTCTTCTGCGGCGTGCACTTCATGGCGGAAACCGCGGACATCCTCTCCCAGGACAACCAGGCCGTGATCCTGCCGAACCTCTCCGCGGGCTGCTCCATGGCCGATATGGCGAACATCAGCCAGGTCGAGGCCTGCTGGGAGGAACTCAGCGAGGTGCTGGGTACAAACGGCGACGGTGACGTCGCTGCCAAGGCACCGCTGATCCCGGTGACCTACATGAACTCCGCCGCGGACATTAAGGCCTTCTGCGGCCGCAACGGCGGGATCGTCTGCACCTCCTCGAACGCCCGCACCGTCCTGGACTGGGTCTTTGAGCGCGGCGAGCGGGTCGTCTTCCTGCCGGACCAGCACCTGGGCCGCAACACCGCCCGCGCGATGGGTATCCCGGACGAGCAGATCATCATGTGGCACCCGCACCTCCCGCTGGGCGGGAACACCGCCGAGGAGATCCGCGCGGCGAAGGTGATCCTGTGGAACGGCTTCTGCTCCGTGCACAAGCGCTTCACCGTCGCGCAGATCGAGAAGGCGCGAGCTGAGTTCCCGGGCGTGCGAGTCGTCGTCCACCCTGAGTGCCCGGCACCGGTCGTCGACGCCTCGGACGTCTCCGGTTCCACCGAGGTCATCCGCCGCGAGGTGGAGGCCTCGAAGCCGGGCGATGTCCTCGCCATCGGCACCGAGATCAACATGGTCAACCGCCTGGCCCAGCAGTACCCGGACCGCACCATCTTCTGCCTGGACCCGGTGGTCTGCCCGTGCTCCACGATGTACCGCATCCACCCGGCCTACCTGGCCTATGCGCTGGAGTCTCTGGTGGACGGCAAGGTGGTCAACCAGATCACCGTGGACGAGTCTGTCGCCGAGCATGCCGAGGTCGCCCTCGAGCGCATGCTGGCTGCGAAGCCTCACTGATGCCGCAGGTCAACGTCCTAGGCTCCGGGGTAGCCGGCATGGTCGCCGCGCTCACCGCGGCTGCCGCCGGTGCCGAGGTGGCCCTGATCTATCCGGGAGCCAGCATCGCCGGCAGCCGTGGTGCCACGCAGCTCGCGCAGGGTGGGATCGCCGCCGCGATCGACCCGGCCGATAGCGTGGCTGCGCACGTGAAAGACACCCTGGCCGCGGGGGCGGAGCTGGTTGCCCCGGGCTCCGAGGAGGCCCGGGCGGTCGAGTTTTTGGCTGCCGAGGGCGCGGTGGCGGTGCGCCGCCTGCTCGCGGCCGGATTCCCCGCCGACCTGCTCCCGGACGGCACGCCCGCGCTCGCGCTGGAGGCGGCGCATAGCGCGGAGCGGATTGTCCACGCGTGGGGGGATCGCACCGGCGCAGCCCTGCACGCTTTCCTCGCGGAGCAGGTTGAGGCGAGCACGGGCGAGCACAGCGGTGGTTTGCAGGGTGGTGCGATCACCCTCCACCCCGGCTGCGAGCTGGCCGAACTGCTTCTCACCGACGGTGTGGTCACCGGCGCTCGGGTGCGCCGCGCTGGTGACACGGTAAACCTCAGCGCGGACGCTACCATCGTCGCCACCGGGGGATATAGCGGCATCTTCCCTCGCTCCACCAGCGGTGGGGTGTGCACGGGCGCAGGGATTTTCGCGGCGGCTCGCGCCGGGGCGGTGCTGGCGGATATGGAGTTCGTTCAGTTCCATCCCACCGTTCTGGCGGGCACTAATTTCCTCATCTCCGAGGCGGTGCGCGGGGCCGGGGGAGTGCTGCTCGACGATGCGGGACAGCGCTTCCTGAAGAACGTCGACCCGCGCGCGGAGCTTGCGCCCCGCGATGTTGTCGCCAGCGGGGTGTGCCGCGCCCTACACGAGCACACCGACAACGTGTGGCTGGACGCCCGCCACATCCCGCAGCTGACCGAGGAATTCCCGGGCATCACCGCGATGCTCGCCTCGCAGGGCATCGACTGGCGCCACGAGCTCGTTCCGGTCGCCCCGGCCGCGCACTACTGTATGGGCGGAATCGCCACTGACCTGCACGGATGCACCAGCGTGCCCGGCCTCTACGCCGCTGGCGAGGCTGCCCGGACCGGCGTGCACGGGGCGAACCGCCTGGCGTCGAACTCCCTGCTCGAGGCGCTGGTCTTCGCCGCCGCTGCTGGTAAGGACGCCGCGACGCAGCTCTCCGGTAACCAGGGACAGCAACCCACCGGGCTGGCAACCGCGACCGCCGAGGGCCGCGTGCTGGACGTCGAGCTGCCACTGCCGGAAGGCGCCGCGCCGGGCGTGACGTCTCCCGCAAACGTCGAGGAGTCGAACGCCGCGGCGCGGGACGACGCCGCGACGCAGGCCGATTCCGCTGCGCAGGGTGACTCCGCCGCGCGGGACGCCGTCGGCGAGGGCCTGGACGTCGAAAGAACCGGCGACGGCATCCGGCAGGCCCGGCAACGGCTGGCAGAGGTCCCCGGCACCATCGCCACCGTGGCGCAACTCGTGGCCACCGCAGCGGAGGCCCGGACCGAATCCCGGGGAGCCCACCGCCGTCGCGACTATCCCCGTACGGACGGCAACCAGGCCAGCTCCCGCTTCCTGCGGCTCGTCCCCGGCGGAACGTGACGCCCAGAAAAACGTCCTGACCAGCTCACACAGCGCAGCAGCAAGCCACGAGAAAACAGCCCAGCAAAATAAGCCCCGAAGAAGAACCCGAAAGGCCCCATGCTCACCCAATGCACCATCACCACCGCCGTCCGCGCCGCACTCGCCGAGGACGCCCCGTGGGGAGACATCACCTCGGAGGCAACCATCCCCGCCGACGCCCGTCTCCGCACCGCGCTGACCGCCCGCGAGGACGGGGTCTTCGCCGGCGGGCAGGTCGTCCGGGCCGCCTTCGAGCTCACCGACCCGGCGATCACCGTGACCGAGCTGGCCGCCGAGGGCACCCGCTTCACCGCGGGCCAGCAGCTCGCGGTCATCGAGGGGCCGGCCCGCGGCGTCCTCACAGCCGAGCGCATTGCCCTGAACTTCGCGCAGCGCATGTGCGCGATCGCCACCCTGACCGCCCGCTACGTCGACGCCATCGCTGGAACGAATGCCCGCATTGTCGACACCCGGAAAACCACCCCTGGCCTGCGGGCCTTCGAGAAGCACTCCGTGCGCGTCGGCGGCGGCCACAACCACCGCTACGGGCTTTCGGACGCCGTGATGGTCAAGGACAATCACCTCGCGGCAGTCACCGCGAGTCTTGGGGAGGGCTCGATCACCGAGGCCCTGCGCGTCGTCCGCAGTCGGGTCGGCCACACCACCCACATTGAGGTGGAGGTCGACCGCATGGACCAGATTGAGCCCGTGCTCGCCGCCGGGGTGGACAGCATCATGCTGGATAACTTCGGCCCCGCCGAGCTCGCGGAGGCCGTGGCCCTGATCGACGGCCGTGCTGCCACCGAGGCCAGCGGCAACGTCAGCCTGGAGACGGTCGCGGAGCTCGCGGCCACCGGCGTAGACGTAATCTCCGTCGGCAAGCTCACCCACTCCGCGGGCTCCCTCGACCTGGGGCTCGACGCCCTGGAGCCAGGAGCCCAGAGCACGCAGGACCAGGCCTAATGTCCCGCTATCTCGACGCCGCCGCCACCGCACCGCTTCACCCGGCCGCCCGGGAGGCCATGAACCGGGTGTGGGGCGCCGGTCCGGGCAACGCCGCCAGCGTGCACAGCGCCGGGCACCGCGCGGACCGGGAGCTCGACCACGCCCGCACCACGGTGGCGCGGGCCTTCGGCGTCCCTAAAGACGGCGTGGTCTTCACCGCCGGCGGGACGGAGGCCAACAACCTCGGCATCATCGGACGCGCGCTCGCCAATCCACGCGGCAAAAGGGTCGTGACCACGAAGGCGGAGCACTCCTCCGTGCTCGCCAGCGTGGACTTCCTTCGGCGCATCCACGGCTTCACCGTGGATTACCTGCCCGTTGACGGTGCCGGACGCGTCCTCGATACCGCCGCCCGGGAGTTGCTCACCACGGATACCACGCTGGTCGCCGTGGGCCTGGCCAACGCGGAGGTCGGCAGCGTGAGCAGCAT
>DWUR01000127.1 GCA_019120635.1 Candidatus Corynebacterium intestinavium
GCGACGATGGTGTTTTGCCCGGCGGTGCGCAGGGCGTCAGCCAGTCCGATGAGGGTGGTGGACTTGCCTTCGCCCGCGGGGGTGGGGGACATGGCTGTCACGAGGACGGTGCGGCCCAGGGGCTTGTCCCATACGTCGGTGGTGCGCAGGGCGGGGACGTCCACCTTGGCCTTGGTGGTGCCGTAGGGGATGAGTGCTTCGCCGGGGATTCCGGCGCGCTCGGCGATGTCCGCGATGGGCTCGAGGGTGTGAGCCTGTGCGATTTCGACGTCGCTGGGCTGGGGCTTGGTGATCACACTGGAATAAGTCATATTTCCAGAATAAACGCCCCCTGCAGCGCGTGGCAGAAGCACCAGGGCCAGCGTTATGCGGGTACCCACTGCCGGATCAACACGTTTACGCTGGCGCAGTCGCTGTTCAGCGTTGAGGACGAATCCAACCCAGACACCTCGCTGTTGTTCATCGATGAGGAGTCCCTCAAAAACGTGCCGAAGGAGATCCTGACCAGCGCCGAACACCAACGCTTCGACGCTTTCTACGGTGCGATCCCGACCACCAAGGGCCAGGACCCGGGCCAGCACATCGCGGATATCAGGGCCTATGCCAAGGACCGTGGCGTCACGTTCGAAGATACGAAGGCCCGCGTGGTCTCGATGTTCTCCCACGACACCCTGACAGACCGGGCCACCCTCTTCGTCGGTCACACTGGGGTCGCGGTGCCCTACGATGGCAAGCTTCTCTTCCTGGAGAAAATCGCCTTTGACATGCCCTATCAGGCCATCGTGGTCAAGGACATGCAGCAGCTCAACGACTACCTGATGCAGAAGTACGACGACGGTCCCGGCCTGGAGTACGGTCGCCTCGTCATTTTCGATAACGGTGAGGTCATCGAGGGCCTCCGCTACGCGAAACGGCCCTAGTCCGGGCACCAACTCGCGGTAACCGGAAGCGACCGGATGTCGGCCGTATCGACTAGTCGCCTCTGGACGTGCCCTCAGCAGCGGTTAGGATTTTCGCATGGCACTGGCACAGCGCGTCAAGGCGCTCCGCAGCAAGGCTGGGCTTTCCCAGACTGAACTCGCGGACAAGCTCGTGGCGGCCCGCGAGGACGTGGCGGGGTGGGAGTCCGGACAGAGCTCTCCCGACATCGAGACCTTAGAGAGCCTTGCTGCCCTGTTCGGGGTCAGCACCGATGACCTCCTCGGAAAGTGGGGAGCGGTGCTGGGCACAGCGACCAGCCGCGTGGCCGTCGACGTCCAGTCCCTGGAGAAAACCGGGGGCAGGTTCCTGGCGAAGGGGACGAAGGCTCACACTGCAGTCCGGCAGGTCTTCCCGGACGCCGTGATCACACCACTGCTGCGGGAGAAGAAGAACACCAAGGGCGAGTCTGCCGCCGGGTGGTTCACCGAGATTGCCTTCGACGGGGTGCCCAATTTCTTCTCTGAGGTGAAGAACTCCTTCAGCAGTGATTCCTTCTACCTGGTTGAGGACGCTGGTCGAACGCTGTTCGTGTGCGTCACGAAGGAGTCCGTGGAGAGCCGCGAGATCTTCGGGCTGCTATCGCGGAGAAAGTTTGTCGTTGGTAGGAACTCGTTTATCAAGTTCGGCACACCGCTGAAGAACTAGGGGACTGGCCTGGGGGCGGCAGCTAAGGCGGCGTGTGCCTAAGCCGTGTGTGTTTTCCGGGCAGCGTCCTAGATCCAGCCATTCGCCTTCGCCACATGAGCGGCCTCGAAGCGGTTTCCCGCGCCGGTCTTCGACATGATGCTGGAGATGTGGTTGCGCACCGTGCCCGGCGAAAGGTGCAGGGCCTTGGCAATGGCGGGAGAGCTCTTGCCGTGGAAGAGCTGCTGGCAGACCTGCGTCTCCCTCTCGCTGAGGGGGTTATCGGGAGCCAGCAGGCTATCCCGGGCCAACGTCGGGTCGATGACGCGCAGCCCCGCGTGGACCCGGCGGATCGCATCGGCGAGCTCCTCGGGAGGGGTGTCCTTCACGATGAACCCGTCCACTCCCGCCTCCATCGCGCGCTTGATATAGCCCGCCTTGCCGAAGGTCGTCACGATCAGGCAGCGGCACGGGTGCCCGGCCAGTTCCTTGGCCACGTCCAGGCCATTGAGCCCCGGCATTTCGATGTCGAGGAGGGCCACGTCGATGGGATGCTCCTGTACCAAGCGCACGGCCTCGGTTCCCGTGGCACACTCCGCGACGACTTCGATGTCCGGTTCCGCGCTTAGTAGCGCAACGAGCGCCCCGCGCACTAGCGACTGGTCCTCGGCGAGCAGTACTCGAATCGGGTTCATCGGTTTTCCTCCTCGCAGGTGGCGCCGTCGTCAATGATCTCGCGATCATTACTCATCGCGATCAGCACGGTACTCAAGCCTCGTTCGCGGCGCACGATGAGCTGCCCGCCGGCCGCCTCGACGCGCTCGCGAAGCCCAGCCAGGCCTCCGTCCCCGTTGCGGGCCTCCTCGTCGCTGAATCCGCAGCCGTCGTCGGTGACCTGCAGCTTGTCGCCGGTCACACTGACCCAACAGGCCCGTGCTCCGGAGTGGCGGACCACGTTGGTCGTCAGCTCGCGCAGGCCCCAGGAGAAGATGGCCTCGTGTGATCCCGGTGTGGTGAGCCGTTCGGGCAAGTGCGCGGTAATGCCTTTCGTCTCCAGCGCCCGTCGCGCTCCCTGGAGCTCGCCGGCGAAGGTGGGCGTGCGCATCCGGGTCACCGTCGAGCGGACCTCCGCCAGGGCGAGGCGGGAGAGCTCGCAGATTTCTTTGAGCTCCTGCTTGGCCTGTTCTGGGTTGCTCTCCATTGCGCGGCGCGCGACCTCGGATTTGAGGTTGATGACGGTCAGCGAGTGGCCCAGCAGGTCGTGGACGTCCGTGGCGATATCCTCGCGCTGCTGCGCGAGATCGAGTTCATGCTGCAGCTGGTGGCGGGAATCGTCGTACTGGCTGAACACACCCACCGCGACGAGCATCAGTGGGATGAAGAACAGGATGAAGGTTGACCAGCTGAGGTTTTCCGGGACACGGAGCCACACTGCGACCGACCCGACCGCGCCCGTGGCGAGCACGATGGGAAGGGACCGCTTGAGGGTGACCGTGAAACCCAACAATGCTGCCAGGTAGGGGGCGAAGCTCACAGCACCCGTGTGGATCACCGGAACGCTGGTCAGCGCGATCGCGAGCAGCACAGCCCACCGGAGGAGCGCCTGCGGTAGTAGCCCCCAGCCGCGCGGGAAGGTGCCCATGGAGCCGAAGGAGTAGAAGTAGACGGCGCTGAAGCCCAGCATGCAGACCGTCATCCAGGTTTTATCCCCGGCGCTAAACTCATCGCCCGCGTAGACCTGCACCAGGACCGGCACCAGGAACACCAACCATATTGAAGCGAAGATCGCGTTGTTGAACTGGAAGCCCTCGGAGATACGCATCAGCTTCGGTTCTTGTCTCGCTTGCCCATCATCAGGCAGCATCCCACGAAGATCGCTGTCCATACCGCGATGCTAACCCAGGCGTGCCACATCGGTTCGGTGATCAGCCCGGTGCCAACCACTTGCGCGCCTTCGGCCAGTGGCCAGCGGACCAGCATCATCGCGCCGTACATCGGGGTGAATCTTCCGATATCCAGCAACGTTCCGCTCAGCGGCATGAACACATTGCCCGCGAAAGCAAGGATCACGATGGATCCGGTGGCCACGCCGACGGTGTTCTCCTTGGGGACCAGCAGCGTCCAGGCGAGGCCGTAGAAGCCAAAGGGGATGGAGCACAGCACGCAGGCGAGGAAGCTTAAGGCCCATTGCTCGGGCTGCATCTGCGCTCTCGTTAGCCCACCGACGATGAACACGGCCACAATCGGCAGCACCGCGCGCACGGCGATGCTC
>DWUR01000128.1 GCA_019120635.1 Candidatus Corynebacterium intestinavium
GGCATCCTGGACAACATCAAGGCCCCGGGCCACATCAACATCCAGACCCGCAACTTCGTCGCCGGCGTGCGCCCGCAGATCGAGCGCATCAAGCGCGCCGCCCCGAACGCCAAGGTCGCCTTCGTGGGCTACCCGCGCATCGTCGATAAGTACGGCACCGGTTGCTGGATCCAGACCCGCACTCTGCAGCAGGTTCCGCTGACCATCCCGCCGGTACGCATGGCCCAGGACGCCGCCCAGCACTGGCAGCGCCAGGCTGCGAAGGCCACCGGCGTGGGCTGGATCGACATGGAGGGCCCGACCCGCGCCAACGGCACCTGCGCGCCGGCGAATCAGCGCTACGTCTCCGGCCTGGTCGACAACACCTCGACGCCCTATAACATGACCACCCACCTCACCCAGGTCGGTAACGAGGGCGTGGCGCGCATCCTCTCCCGCCACATCTAAGGCGCCACCGATAGCTCGCTGAGGCTCGCCCACAAGGGCCGGCCCAAAGCAGCTCGCACAACGCGCGCGCCCGCGCCCGCGCACACACGCCACGGCCCGCACCGGATCTCCACAGTGAGAAAGCCGGTGCGGGCCGTGGCGTACTGTCATCAGGGGCGGGTCGTGGGGGATAATAGGAGCGATTACCCATCACTATTGTCTGATCCGAAGGTTTGACCTGCTCATATGACTGGACACTCCAGCAAAAATTTTGACGATACTCGCCTCGCCCGCATCATCCTGCCGAAGCGGGGCGAGCCGCGCGACGTCCGCAGCCTCTACATCGTGGAAAACGAGTCCACGACCACCGGCCGCGTCACCGCGCTGTCCCGCACCGAGTGCCGAATCCCGGCTGGCGCGGAGATCTCCTTCGAGACATACTTCAACGCCTTCCCCGCTTCCTACTGGCGCCGTTGGTCCCAGCTGGACGAGGTTCAGCTGCGTATCGAGCTGACCGGCGAGGCCCGCGTGGACATCTACCGCTCCAAGATCGACGGCTCCCGCATCGCCGTCACCGGCGCGGACGTCGACGTTGACGAGAAGGGTTACGGTACCGCGGAGTTCACCGTCTCCTTGGCCCCCTTCGAGGACGGCGGCTGGATCTGGTTCGACCTGACCTGCGAGTCCGAGACCACCGTCCACTCCGCCGGCTGGTACGCCACCAAGCCCGCTGAAGGCCAGGTTCTGCAGTCCCCGGCCGTCGTGCGTGACACCGACACCGCGGCCGAGACCCACTTGAACCCGGGCGACAAGCTGCCCGCCGCCGAGCCGCGCGTCACCGTCGGCATCCCGACCTTCAACCGTCCGGCAGACGCCGTCGCCGCCCTCGAGGCCCTGGCCTCCGACCCGGAGGTCGGCAAGGTCATCGACGCGATCATCATGCCCGACCAGGGTGATAAGCACCCGGCCGACGAACCCGGCTTCCCGGCCGTCAGCGAACACTTCGGTGAGAAGCTGCGCATCGTGCAGCAGGGCAACCTCGGCGGCTCCGGTGGCTACTCCCGCATCATGTACGAGGCCCGCCACGCCGACCGCGGCACCACCAGCCCGTTCATCCTCTACATGGACGACGATATCCAGATCGAGCCGGACTCCGTCTTGCGCTCCCTGGCGGCCGCCCGCTACGCGCGCTCCCCGATGCTGATCGGTGGTCAGATGCTGAACCTGCAGGAGCGCAGCCACCTGCACACCATGGGTGAGGTCATCGACCGCGGCTCCTTCATGTGGACCGCAGCACCCCACACCCACTACGACCACGACTTCTACAAGCACCCGCTGCGCGACCGCGGTTCCTACGGCAAGAACGCCTCCGGCGAGGAGATCGACTCCCGGGATCTGCACCGCCGCATCGACGTCGACTACAACGGCTGGTGGATGTGCATGATCCCGCGCATCGTCGCCGATACCATCGGCCAGCCGCTGCCGCTGTTCATCAAGTGGGACGACGGCGAGTTCGGCCTGCGTGCAAAGGACGCCGGCTTCCCGACCGCCTCCTGGCCAGGCATCGCGATCTGGCACATGGCCTGGTCCGATAAGGACGACGCCATCGACTGGCAGGCCTATTTTCACCTGCGCAACCGACTCATCGTCGCCGCCATTCAGCACGACGGTAGCCCGCGCGGCATCGTCGCCTCGATGGCGAAGGCCACCGCCAAGCACCTGCTGTGCCTGGAGTACTCCACCGTCGCCATCCAGAATGAGGCGATGAAGGACTTCCTGGCCGGTCCGGAGCAGCTGTTCAGCATCCTGGACACCTCCCTGCCGCGCATCAACGCGCTGCGCAAGAGCTACCCGGACGCCGTGGTGATCCCGTCGGCTTCCGAGCTGCCGCACCCATCCGGCGGCCCGCGCAACCTCACCCGGATCCCGTTGAGCATCCCGGCGAAGGTCAAGACGCTGACTCAGGCTGTGATCAACAACGCCAAGCCGGCGGATGAGCGCCACCACGAGGTGCCGCAGGTCAGCCTCCCGCCGATCGAGGCCCGGTGGTTTAGCCTCTCCCGCGTGGACGGGGCGACCGTGACCACCGCTGACGGTCGGGGAGTGGTCTACCGCAAGCGCGACCGCGCCAAGATGCTGGAGCTGGCACGCGAGTCCATGCGCCTGCAGAAGCAGGTCGCGGAGCGCTTCGATGAGCTGCGCACCCGCTACCGCGAGGCCCACCCGTACCTGACGAGCCGCGAGGGCTGGGCTCAAATCTTCGAGCCGGAGTCCGAGCTGGCCAAGGCCGGCCGAGATTCCGATCTGGCTCCGAAGAAGGAGCGTGCCTAATGGTCGCGCAGGATTCTCACGCCGCGGGCCGTGTTACAGGCGACCCGCTCGGCGAGACCCGCGCACTGGTCGCGATCCAGAACGCGATCGGCGAGCCGGGGAGCGGCTCCAGCCTGGCCTCGGTGCAGCGCATCTCGCGCGGCATGAGCCACTTCGGGGAGCACGCGCTCGGCTGGTTCGCTGTGTCCGCTGCGGGTGCAGCGGCAGATAGGCCACGCCGGGCCGAGTGGCTGGGCGTGGGTGTTTCCGCTTTTATCGCACACGCCGCGAGTGTGGTCATCAAGCGCATCGTGCGCCGACCCCGCCCGCACGACCCGGCGATCCGGATCGGCGTGGGAACCCCATCCAAGCTGAGTTTCCCCTCCTCGCACGCCACCAGCTCCACCGCGGCGCTGGTGAGCATGGCTGACCTGAGCGGGATGAAGGCGCCCCTGGCGGGCGTTCCCGCGATGGGCTTTTCCCGCCTAGTCTTGGGCGTGCACTACCCGAGCGACGTGATCGTCGGTACGCTTATCGGGTTGACGACCAGCAAGGCGGTTCAAAAGACGATCGTCCCCCGCCTGAAGCAGCGGCTGAGCGGCCGCGACGCCTAGCGGAGTAATAAGACACTTGTTTTCCACAGGGAGTGACGCGTAACAGTGAGCAATCGGGATCCAGAATCCGTCTTCGGCGGCGAGCCCCATACCTCCGGCATCGAGTCGGCAGATGCGACGGCGCGCCGCTACGAGGGCACAGAATATGACGCGTCGAAGACGAGCACCTCGGTGGAGGCGGCGAAGCTGCAGCCACCGAAGAACCTGCTCGACGGGATGATCAAGGCGCTGCGTCCTAAGCAGTGGGTGAAGAACGTCCTGGTCGTCGCCGCGCCCGTCGCGGCCGGCGGGGACGTCATCTTCCAAGGCCGTGTGCTGCTGGACATCCTCATCGCCTTCGTGGCCTTCTGCCTCGCCGCGTCCTCCATCTACCTCATCAACGACGCCCGCGACGTCGAGGCCGACCGCCAGCACCCGACGAAGCGCTTCCGGCCGATCGCCGCTGGTGTGCTGCCGGTCTCGCTGGCCTATATCATGTCGGTGGTGCTCATCGCCCTGGCAGTGGGAGGGTCCTTCCTGGCCAGCTCCGGGCCTGGGCTGGCCATCGTCGTGGCCGTGTACATCGCGCTGCAGCTGGGCTACTGCTTCGGCTGGAAGCACCAGCCGGTGATCGATATCGCCCTGGTCAGCTCCGGCTTCATGCTGCGCGCGATGGCAGGTGGCGTGGCAGCAGGCGTGATCCTGTCCCAGTGGTTCCTGCTGGTCGCGGCCTTCGGTTCCCTGTTCATGGCGGCTGGTAAGCGCTACGCGGAGCTGAAGCTCTCCCTGCGTTCGGGCGCGAAGATCCGCAAGTCCCTGGAAAGCTACACCCCGACCTACCTGCGCTTCGTGTGGACGCTGGCCGCGACGGCCGTGGTGCTGAGCTACGCGCTCTGGGGTTTCGATCTCTCCCAGCAGGTCAGCGGTGCGGCCGCGGTGTGGTACCAGATCTCGATGGTTCCATTCACGGTGGCGATCCTGCGCTACGCGGCTGATGTGGACCGCGGTGACGGCGGAGCGCCGGATGAAATCGCGCTCAACGACCGCGCTTTGCAGGTATTGGCGCTGGCCTGGCTGGTGACGATCGGCATCGCGGTCTACGTGGTTCCGGCCCTCTAATACCCAAGAGAGTTTTCAAAACAAAAGTTTTCATACGGACGGCATGGCGTGTCAGATAAAGATTTGATAACGTCATGCCGTTAGTTATTCGTCTTTGAGGGATTTTTCATGAACCTTAAAATGAGCTCCATGCTTATGGGCAAGCGCCTCACAGCAGTGCTGGTGGCCATTGCTACTGCGCTCGGCATGGCGACCGTCGTTGCCCCGCAGGCATCGGCCGATACCCGCGGCGATCTGCGCCCGGGCTGCACCTGGTCCCCGTACAAGTACTACGTGCAGGACTGCTGGGTCAGTTCGCCGTCGATGGGCCAGAAGATCAAGGTCCAGATCCAGGCTGCCTCCCGTGGCGGCAGTGCCGGCGTCTACTTCCTGGACGGTCTGCGCGCCCCAGAGCACTACAGCGACTGGGTGGAGCTGGGGCATGCTCCGCGCAAGTTCGTCAACGACAACGTGACCATCGCCATGCCGGTCGGCGGCAAGGGTCAGTTCTACACCGATTGGCAGGGTCGCTGGGGTGGCAAGAACGGTCCGCGTAAGCCGCGCTGGGAGACCTTCCTGACCCGCGAGCTGCCGAACTACCTGGCCCGCGAGTTCGGCGTCTCCCGCACCAATAACTCCGTGGTCGGCCTGTCCATGGGCGCGATGGCTGCGATGAACCTCGCCGCGTGGCACCGCAACCAGTTCAAGCAGGTGACCTCCATGTCCGGTTACCTGAACCCGACCTTCCCGGGCATGTACTTCGCGATGAACTACTCGATGCAGGATTCTTCCGGCCCGGGTGCTCGCGTTGAGAACATGTGGGGCCCGCCGGCGAGCCCGGGTCGCTTC
>DWUR01000129.1 GCA_019120635.1 Candidatus Corynebacterium intestinavium
AGGCCAAGAAGAAGGCAAAGAAGCTCAAGTAAGCCCGTTGCACCGGAGGTAGATTGACCAGCCCCGTATCTAGCGGCAACCCGAATAATGCCGACCGCTCGCTCGCCGAGGCCATCGCGAGCGAGCAGGACCACCTCGATGACCTGCTGGCCGAAGTGGACGCCACGACCGCCACGCTGAAGAAGCGACTGGTCAGCGTCCGCGCCACAACAGACATCGACGACCCGCAGGGGCTGATGCGCCGCGACCGCGAGATTCAGGACATCTCGCAGCGGCTGGATAACCTTTCCATCGCGGAGATCGGGCTGATGTTCGGCCGCATCGACGTGGCCGATGAGGAGCCGGAGAATCCGGTGCCCGGCGCCCCCGATCTGGATCGCCGCTATATCGGTCGGCTGGGGCTGCACACCCGCGATGACGAGATGCGCACCCTGCTGATGGACTGGCGCGCACCGATGGCCCGCCCCTTCTACCTCGCCACCACCCTGCACCCGGATGGGGTGCATCTGCGCCGCCACATCAAGACGCGTGGGCGGAAGGTGACACACGTCGCCGATGAACGACTCACCACCCGCGGCGAGGACCAGACGTCCTTAACTGAGAAGACCACGTCCGCGGCGGGCGGGGTGGCTCAGGAGGCCGCGCTGCTGGACGCGGTGAACGCGGCCCGAAGCACGCGGATGGGCGACATCGTGGAGACCATCGCCGCAGAGCAGGACGCCATTATCCGCAGTGAGCACCGCTCCGTCACCGTCGTCCAGGGGGCGCCGGGGACCGGGAAGACCGCGGTCGCGCTGCACCGCGCGGCCTACCTGCTGTACACGTGGCGTGAGCAGCTCGCGAAGACGGGCGTGCTCATCGTGGGGCCGAATGCGCGCTTCTTGGACTATATCTCGCAGGTGCTGCCCTCCCTGGGCGAGACCGGCGTGGTGCTGGCAACCCCGGGCACGCTGCTGCCGGGGGTGAAAACGCGCCCCGAGCCGAGCCTGCTGGCCCGGGAGGTCAAGGGCAGTGCCGAGATGCTGCACATCCTGAAGCTGGCGGTGCAGTCCTGGCAGCAGGTGCCGGAGGAGCCGCGCGGTTTCATGGTGGATAGCGTGGCCGTGGAGCTGAGCCCGCAGATGGTGCGCGCCGCCCGCACCCGGGCGCGACGCAGCCGCAAGCCCCACAACCAGGCCCGGCCACTGTTCGTGGATCATGCGATCGGTTCGCTAGCGGATGCGCTGGCGCAGACAATCGGTAGGGATCCGCTCGGCGGGGAGAATCTGCTGACCGCGGAGGATCGGGCTAGCCTACGCGATGACCTGCGCGAGGAGCCCGCGGTGATGGCAGCGTTGGACGAGTTCTGGCCGGAGCTCACCCCCGAGAAAGTGCTGGCCGGCCTCTACGACCGCGCCGATGAGATCGCTGCGGAGTATGACGAGGACACGATCCGCGGGCTGCAGGCCACCCCGCCGGTGGAGCTAGACGGCGGCCAGATCCTGTGGACGGCCGCGGATGCACCACTGCTCGACGAACTGGCGGACATGCTGGGCATCGTCGACGACGAGGCGGCGGAGAAGGCGGAACGCGAGGAGTGGCTGGCGAAGATCGCGGAGGCCCAGGACGCGCTGGATATCCTCACGGGCTCGGCGACCCAGGACCTGGATGATGGCTTCGCCCCGGAGATCCTCATGGCCTATGACGTCATCGACGCCGAGCAGCTGGCTGGTCGCCAGCGGGTGCGCGACGCCCGCAGCACGGCGCAGCGTGCCGCCCAGGATCTGCGCTGGGCCTTCGGTCACGTGATCGTGGACGAGGCTCAGGAACTCTCGGAGATGGATTGGCGGATGATCTTCCGCCGCTCCCCCAACCGCTGGATGACCGTTGTTGGTGATCCGGCGCAGACGGGCAACCCGGCGGGCGTGGCTTCCTGGGGCGAGACCCTGGCCCCTTATGTGGCGGATCGGTGGGAGCTCAAGGAGCTCAGCGTAAACTACCGCACGCCGCAGGACATCGCGGACGTGGCCAATCAGCTGCTCCCCGAGATCGCCGAGGATCAGGAACCCGCGCTCGCACTGCGCGGCACCGGCACGGGCGTGGCTTATGCGTCGCGGGCGGAGCTGGCGGGTGCGCTGCCCGAGATCGCGCGGCGGGCCGGCGAGGGCCTGGTGGGGATCATTGCCAGCGATGCGGACCTGGACTGGGCGCGCGAGTCGGTGGCCAAGGCCTTGGGGGATGCGCCGGGCTCGGATCAGTCTGGCGTCGACGCAGAGGTGCTCGTAGTCAGGACCGCCGAGGCGAAGGGGCTGGAGTTCGACGAGGTCGTGCTCATCGAGCCCGCAGCGATCGTCGCCGCCTCACCGCAGGGGCTGCAGGATCTCTACGTTGCGATCACCCGTGCTACCCAGGGTTTGAGCGTATTCGCTGACCAGCCGCTGCCCTGGGACCAGGGATAAGCACGAGGGTCACCGAATCTTCTAAAACTACCCCCACAATCGGTCTCTAAGCCGGGAGTGTATGAAGCTGCCCCTTCCGGTAGACACACCTCATAAATGAGTGAACCCCGCGGAAAATCTTCTGCGGAGTTCTTCGCGACCCTGCCCTAGCGTCAGCGCGCTTTCGACGAGTCCGACGCTAGCGCTACAGCGCAACGCTCCTAGGGCTCTGGCCTAGCCGACGGTGTGGACGATCATCACGTCGCAGTCGGACTGGCGGGCCACATCAGCCGGCACCGAGCCCAGCAGGCGCCCAGTCAGGGAGTTAATCCCCCGGTTCCCCACCACGAGCAGGTCGGCGTCCTCCTCGGTCACCACGGCCATGAGCGCGTCCACTGGGGCGCCCTCCCGCAGCACGGCGCGCACCTTCTCGGCGCCCTCCTCGCGGGCGACCTCCATCCCGGAGCCCAGTACCTCCTCGGCGTGCTCGTCCCCCACGACCGGCGAAGACTCGTCCCGGCGCGAGGCCTGGGCATCGGCCTCCTTGGCGAAGTACGCCGACGCGAGCACCAGCTCCGAACCAAAAGCCGCTGCGATTCCCGCCGCACGCCGGACGGCGAGGTGGGAGGATTTGGAGCCATCAGTGCCAACGACGATCTTTGAGAACATGCTCCCCATTCTATAGGCCAGCTTCCTTCATGCCCCGAAGTTCCTTATTCAGGTCCGCAATTTCATCGCGCAGCCGGCCGGCCAGCTCGAACTTCAGCTCCCGTGCTGCTTCCTTCATCTGCGCGGTAAGGTCCTCGATGAGCTTCTCCAGCTGCGGTCGGGCCATGTCGCCGCGGTCTTCCGCACGTCCGAAGGTGGCCATGTCCCCCTCCACGCCGGTCGACGTGGAGCCCGCCACC
>DWUR01000130.1 GCA_019120635.1 Candidatus Corynebacterium intestinavium
GTGCTGCGCGAGGAGGCGCAGCGCTTCATCGCCCCGCTGGCGGTCGGCTCGATTGGGTTCGGTGGCGTGTTCGCGCTGTGGACTCAGCTGGGATACGGCAAGGCGTGGACCTGGGTGCCGCTGGCGCTCGCGGTCGCGGGGCTGCTCGGCGCGGTGGCTGCGACGGTCGCGCAGCGGGATGGTTGGGCGTTCAGCGCCACCGCCCTGGCGATCGTGTCCGTGGTGGTGCTGGGCTTTGGCGCGATGTTCCCGATGCTGTGGACTGACCTGGATATTTGGCAGGCCGCGTCCAACCCCTACACCCTGAAGGTCATGACCTGGGCCGCGGTGATCGTGACGCCGTTCGTGCTGCTGTATCAGGGGTACACCTACTGGATTTTCCGACGTCGGATCGTGGCGGAGCCGGTGCATCTCTAATGCAGCTTTTGCGGGTCTCGGCCCCGGCGCGTCGCTGGGTGCTGCTGAGTGCTGCGCTTTCTGTGGCCGGGGTGGGCTTGAGCATCGCCGCTGGCTTGCTGCTCGGCCACCTGGTTGCCGGAGTGCTGGGCGGCGAGGCACCACTGGGCCAGTTGGCACCGGCAGCAGGCGAGGCTCAGCCTGGCGGTATTGGGCAGTACGCCCAGCGCCTGGATCTGGCGCTCTCGGCCTGGCTGGTCGCGGTGGCCGTGTTGCGGGCTCTCGTGGCGTGGGCGCAGTCCCGGCTGGGGGATTCGGCGGCGGATACGGTGGTCGCGGAGTTGCGGCGCCGCGGCCTGGCCGCGCTGACCCAGCGGGATCCGCGGACCGTGGACGTCGCCCAGTTCCGCAGCCTGCTGACCAGTGGCTTAGACGCCTTCCGCCCGTATCTGACGGGTTTCCTGCCCGCGGCGGTCGCCACCTTCTTATCGACGCCAATCGCGCTGGGCGCCATCTGGTTTCAGGACCGTTCCTCTGCACTCATCGCGGCAGTCACGATTCCCCTAATCCCATTTTTCATGTGGCTGGTGGGCCTGCTCACTGCGGGCCGTACGGAGCGCAAGCTGGCGGACATGGCACTGCTGAGCGACCAGCTCTTGGACTTAGCGGCGGGGCTGCCCACGCTCACCGCCCATGGTCAGCAGCTGGCCCCAATCTCTGAGGTGGAGCGCCTCGCGCGCTCCCACCAGCGCTCGACGATGGGGGTGCTGCGCATCGGCTTTCTTTCCGGCATGGTGCTGGAGTTCCTGGCCACGCTCTCCGTGGCGCTGGTGGCAGTGAATATCGGTTTCCGGCTCCTGGGCGGGGATATGAGTCTGGCTGCGGGGCTGGCGGTGCTCATCATCGTGCCGGAGGTCTACGCCCCAATCCGTGAGGTCGGGTCTCGCTTCCACGATGCCCAGGACGGGGCGGCTGCTGCGAACGCGGTGCTGGGTGTCCTCGACGGCCCGGCCGTCCCGGCAGATGCGGACACTCCGGTGGCTGCAGAGGACACAAGCGCGACGCAGGCTCGCCCAGGCACGGCATCGCTGGGGCTTCGGGTGGTCTTCGAGGACTACTCGGCACCTGGGCGAGATGGCGCCCGACCGGCGGGACTGACCGGGCAGGCTGAGCCCGGACAGATCACGGTGCTGCGGGGCGATAACGGCTCAGGGAAGTCCACCGCGCTGCTCGCGGCGTTGGGACTCACCGGGGGAACGGGCAGCGCCCGCGTCGAAGAAGTTGCCGCCGCCCCGGTCGCCACGGGTGCCCCGCAGGATGCCCCACAAGATGCCCCCGAGGCGAACAGCAGCAGCGAGGATCACAGTGGCGGCCGCGCCGTCGAGCCTGCTGTATGGGCAGGTCAGGCGTTGTGGCAACGTACCGCCTACCTGCCGCAGCGCCCGGTGCTGGACGAGGCCGCGATCGGCGATACTTCGCAACTCTCGCTGGGCCAACGCCAGCGCCGCGCCTTCGCTGAGCAGGTGCCCGGCAAAGATCTGCTGATTCTCGATGAGCCGACCGCCCACCTGGACTCAGCGAACGCGGGCCTCATGATTGGCAAGCTGCGCGCCGCAGCAGAGGGCGGCGCAACAATCCTGGCCGCCTCCCACGATCCGCTGCTGATCGCGGCGGCGGACCGTGTCATCGAGGTGCACGGGACGAGCGCCGCGTCCACACTATCCACCGAGGTAAACGAAGGGGGGAACAGCCGATGACACGGGCCATTAACGCTGGAGTCAGCACGCTGCTGTCCGCCATCGCGCTCTCAGTGGTCTCCGCATGGTTGATCGCGCGCGCCTGGCAGCAGCCGAGCGTGATGGACCTGACCGTGGCGATCACGGCGGTGCGCGCGCTCGGAATTTCCCGCGCCCTGTTCCGTTATCTCGACCGTCTAGCCAGCCACGATGTCGCACTGGACCGAGCTGCCGCGGTGCGCGTGGACGTCTACGCGCACCTCGCTTCAGCACCCTCTGCGCAGGTCATGGGCCTTGGTCGTGGAGCCTTGCTCGCCCGTATCGGTCAGGACGTCGACGCCCTGACCGAGCGCATTGTCCGCACCACGATTCCGCGGTGGGTCGCAGGCATCACGAGCCTTATCGCCGTGAGCTTCCTGGCCATTCTCACCCCGCTCGCGGCATTCATCCTGGCCATCGGCCTGCTGGTGGCAGGGGTGCTCGCGCCCCGCTTGGCAGCGCGCGCGGAACGGGCCTCTCGCGTCGCGGAGGCTAATGAGGACTATGTCGCTGCAGTGGACCACGCGTTGTCTTCTGCTCCGGCGCTGCGGGTGCGCGGCCAGCTCAGGGGCGCCCTAACCACGGCTGAGGGCGCCGAAGCCGAGCTGCGGGCCCAGCGGCGCCACGGTCTGGGTTGGGCCGCCGGGGCCTCCGGCCTGCTGAATCTCACCAGCGCGCTGACCACGGCGGCCATCGCAGCACTCGCCGCCTTGGAGTACACGGGCTGGGCTGGTTCCGGCGCGGCGGCACATTCGCCGCAGTGGCTGGTCGTCGTGGCTCTCTTCCCACTCGCCGCCTTCGAGGCGGTATCCACCCTCCCGGAGGCTGCCCGCACTCGGGTCCGGGCCGAGCATTCCCTGTCACGCCTGCGCGCCATCCCGGGAGCCGAGGAACTGGAGACCAAGGCCCCGGACGAGCCCGCGCCGGCTGATGCCGAGGCTGCGGGTGAGTCCTTCCCCACTCCCTCGGCGGTGCGCGCCGACCGCCTGACGGTGGGCTGGGGCAGCGACCTCGGCACCTACGACCTGAACGTCCCCGCTGGTGGGCGTGGCGTCGTCGTCGCGGCATCGGGAACTGGGAAAACGACCCTGCTTATGACACTGGCGGGGCTGCTGTCCGCCCGCGGTGGGACGTATTCGGCGCCCGGTGCGCGCTTCATCGCCGAGGACGAGCACATCTTCGCCACGACCGTGCGAGACAACCTCGCGGTGGGGGCGCCTCACGCCAGCGAGACGGCGATGTGGGAGGTGCTGGACCAGCTTGGCTTGGGCGCGTGGGTTCGGGGCCTCCCCGGGGGGCTGGATACGGTGCTGGCGCGGGGCGCGGAGGACCTCTCTGGGGGTCAGCGCCGTCGGGTGATTCTGGCCCGCGCGCTGCTCACGGACTCGCCCATCCTGCTACTCGACGAGCCGACGGAGCACCTCGACGACGCGGGTGCCACGGAAGTGCTACGCCTGCTCGGATTCCAGGAGGGCGCGGATGGTCACGCCGCTGGCTCGGAAGAAATTGTGCCCGAAGGGGCCTGGTCGGAAGAGATAAAGCCAGAGAGCGCGGCGGAAATCCATGCCGAATCCTGGGGCGTTCCGCGCGTCGAACTGCCCGGGGCGCGCGCCGAGCGGACCATCATTATGGTCACGCACCCCCGCTGATATGGCAGCGCACCGCGGCGATATGGCTGCGCACCGCTGGGGCTCCGAGCTGAGGCGCCGCGCGGATTTAAGCGCCGAAGCCCTGCAGCGCGTCACCGTCCAGCCGGTAGGTGTCCCAGCCGGACATCGGGTAGGCGCCGAAGGACTTGTAGAACTGAATGCTCGGTTCATTCCACTTCAGCACGGACCACTCCATGCGCTGATAGCCGCGGGCCACGCACAGGTGCGCGAGCTGCTGGAGCAGCAGCTTCCCGAGCCTGTTCTTCCGGTATTCGGGACGGACGTAAAGGTCCTCCAGGTAGATGCCGTGGGCGCACTCCCAGGTGGAGAAGTTGAGGAACCACAGCGCCATGCCGGCCAGGTATGGGCGCTCCCCCGGCGCGGCGTCCCCGTTCTCGACGCTGCCGCTGTCCGCGACGTCCTCGTCCTTGATGTCCCCGTTGAGCACCTCGACGACGTGCCCGAACACGGCTGGGTTCTCGCCGAAGAGGTGCTCGTGGAGTGCTTCCTCAGTAGCGCGAACGGCGTCCGGCTCCTTTTCATACTCCGCGAGGTCCTGGATGAGCTCCAGGATCTGAGGGGTGTCGGCCGGGATCGCCGGGCGGAGGCGGAAACCGTGCGGCGCCTCAAGGAGCGGGTCTGTGCTCGTGCTGCGTGGGTCAGAACTCATGCACCACATCTTAAAAGCCCCCCGAGCCCAGTTACACACAAGAAAAAACCGGTGGCCACCTGTTGAAGGTGAACCACCGGTTCCTGCGACCTAGGGCCGCTATTGTGGGCGAAGGGGGACTTGAACCCCCACGTCCGTAAAGGACACTGGCACCTGAAGCCAGCGCGTCTGCCAATTCCGCCACTCGCCCGTGGCATCATCCGCTCCAAGCTGTGAAGCTCGGTACGCATGGGTGCAAAGCGTGGGCTTAATGCCGGGTGCGTTTGCAACAGGAAGAAGCGTATCACGAGCTATAGATCACAACAAAATTACCGCGTGACCTGCGCTGACCCGGCCCGACCTAGTTATCCCCGTATAATGGCCGTTCAACATGTGTACGTCTACCCCGTTGCGGCGGCGCGTTGCACAGCGCGACCTGCCCTTCACCACGAGCGAAGCACCACGAGGCTAAAGCGATTCACCGATCGCGGCCTTTCTGGTTAGACGGCCTAGACGTCCAAGGAAGGAAAATATCGATGGATCTTTTCGGAAAATTTCGCAAACTGGATAGCGCACTGCAGCGGGGCCTGGATAA
>DWUR01000131.1 GCA_019120635.1 Candidatus Corynebacterium intestinavium
TTGCGCAGTGTCTCTCGGCCGAAGCACCACGCCACCACCGCGAGCCCCGCGACCACACCACAGGCCAGGAAACCCGCGCGGAAGCCAGCCCACTGGATCAGCAGCCCCACGATAATCGGCCCCAGGATCGAGCCGGTGTCCTGCGCCATCTGGAAGTTGGCGAGCACGCGGCCGCCCGAGCGTTCCGCCCCGATCACGTCCGCCAGCACCGCCTGCTGCGCCGGGTTGAACAGCCCGGCCCCCGCACCGGCCAGCACGCTGAGCAACAGTAGCGACCACACCCGGTCCGAGAAGCCCAGCGCCGCGGTGAACGCCCCATTGGCCACCAGGCCCACCAGGATCAGCGGCTTGCGGCCAACCCGGTCGGCCGCCCGCCCGCTGAACTGCTGCACCACTGCATTGCCCGCGGCGAAGGTCGCCATCGCCAACCCCGCGTACGCGGCGCCCGACTCGAAGATCGCCGCCGCCAGCAGCGGGAGGGTCGCCACGCGCACGCCGAAGTTCAGCCAACCATTGGCGAAACCACCGACCAGGGCGCTGCGGTAGGCGGAGTCCGCGAAGGCTTCCCGGAAGCGCATCGGGGTGGTCGGCCGCCCTCCCTCGGTGGGTCGCACCCCGACGGAGGCGGGCATGCGCCGCCACACCACAACTGCTGCCAGGAACACCGCCGCTCCGTAGATCGCGAAGGGCGCGCGCATACCCAGCACCGACAGCATCGCGCCCAGCACCGGCCCCAGCACATTACCCAGCAGGAAGGCGGTGGCGTACAGGCTAGAGCAGCGCCCGCGGATCTCCGGCGGGGAGAGGCGCACGATCAGCCCCATCGCGGAGACCGTGAACATCGTGGAGCCAATGCCCGCGACCGCGCGCAGCAGCAGGATGTGCCAGTACTCCCCCACGAACGCGACCAGGGCGGTGGTCAGGGCCACGATGAGCAGGCCCGAAAGGTAGACGCGCCGCGAGCCCAACCGATCCACCAGCCGCCCAGAGACCGGAGCAAAGGCCAGGCGAGAGAAGGCGAAGATACTGACCACCGCACCAGCGGCGGCCACGCCCACGTTGAAGGACTGCGCGAACTGCGGCAAAACCGGCGCGATCAGCCCATAACCCAGCGCGATGATGAACGCCGCGGCCACCAGCACCCAAATGGACTGCGGTACCGCTGGTTTTTCGGCACACGCCGAGTTCGGTTTTTCGCCGGCCACCAGCGCTTGCTCCCCGCCGGCATCCCCGCTTGCTCCTGCCCCCTGCGTCAACTCTTCACCTTCACGTGCCATATCAACTAACGCTAGCCCACCGGCACTGGGTGCCTAAGCGTCGGCATAGCCCTGCTTGGCCTGCGGCCGGCGCCCGTGGACGAAGAAGTAGAACACACCTGCCACCGCTACCAGCCCCGCGAGCAGCAGGTACATCGCCGAGTAGCCCGTCGCGCTGATCAGCGAACCCAGGAAGATCGGCCCCAGGGCCACGCCCACATCCACCAGCAGCATCAGCGTGGAGATGCCGGTGCCCAGCCGGGAGGCGTCCACCAAACGCACCGCGATGGCCTGCGAGGCGGGCATGAGCGTGCCATAACCCAGACCGCTCAGCACGCCAGCCAGGATGACCAGCGCGTCGTTACCCGCCAGCGCCAGAACAACCAAGGCCACAATGAACATGACCACGCCGAAGTAGACGACGGCATTATCGCCCCGTTCGTCCTGAATACGACCAAGGAAGAAGCGGGAGATGAACATTGCCGCGGCATAGGCCAGGAAGAACACCGAGGCACCCGTCTGCGTGCCGCGCTGCTCCGAGTAGCTCATCAGGAAGGTGATCACGCCCGAGTAGCTCACGCCCACGATCAGCATGAACACACCGATCGGCACGACCCGGCCGTCCGCAATATCCGAGGCGTGGAAGCTCGGTCGTTGCGCACCGCGGGACTCTTCCGCTGCGGCGCGCTCCCCCGCCGTCGCCCCCAGTAGGACGCCGAGAACCAGGCTGACAACCGCAACCGCGATCGTCGTCGTGAACAATGCCCGGTAACTGAACTGACCGACCAGGAACAGGCCGAGCGCCGGGCCCAGGGCCGTCGAAAGGGTGTTACCCAGCGCGAAGAAGCCGGTGCCCTCAGCGCGGCGGGCCGGCGGGATCACGCGCTGAGCGGTGGTCATCACCGCCGTAGAGGCGATGGCATAGCTCAAACCATGCAGCATGCGCACCAGAATCAGCACCCAGAAGGAACCCTCCAGCAGGTAGCCCACGCTGCTGGCCGCCACCACCACCAGCGAGATCCACAGCACCCGCCGCCTGCCGAAGGCGTCCACGAGGTAGCCGGAGAACAAGCGCGCCACCGTGGCGCCCACCACGAAGGAACTTGAGGCGAAACCGGCGGCGGCGTCCGAGGCGGCGAACTGCTTCACCGCGTACAGCGCCATCGTGGTGACGAGGATGTAGAAGGCCAGGTACTGCGTGAAGTTGATAACCCAGGCGAGCAGGAATGCTGGGGTAATCAGCTGGCTATCCGCTGGTTGGGGCGTGGTTGCGGCGTGGGAGCTCACTTCGTAAAGGCCTCCTTAGGGGTTGGGTGGCGTGACGCATCACTGAAAAGACGTAGATTTTCAGGCTACGACTCTTGCATTGCACGCGAAAAACCCCCGTGCTCGGTATACCGAACACGGGGGTGATTCAGGGTGAGCCCTAGCCCCGGGGTGGTGAGGCTAGGACGGGCTCTGAGCCAAGGATATTACTTAGCCTTCTCCACGATCTCGTGAAGACGGAAGTGCTTGTCCTTGGACAGCGGCCGGCACTCGACGATGCGGACGCGGTCGCCCACGCCTGCGGTCTCGTTCTCGTCGTGTGCCTTCACGCGCGAGTTGGTGCGCATGATCTTGCCGTACAGGGCGTGCTGCTTGCGGTCCTCCAGCTCGACGACGATGGTCTTAGCCATCTTGTCGGAGACCACGTAGCCGGTGCGGACCTTCTTCTGGCCCTTTTCCTTCTTGTTCACGTTAGCCTCACTCATGCTGCGTCACCACCAGGGTTGGTCGACAGCCCGAGCTCGCGCTCGCGCAGGACCGTGTAGATGCGAGCGATGTCCTTCTTGACAACGCCCAGACGACGGTTGTTGGTCAGCTGGCCGGTCGCCATCTGGAAGCGAAGGTTGAACAGCTCTTCCTTGCTCTCCTTCAGGCGGGTGGTCAGCTCCTCGTTGCTGAGCTCGCGGAGCTCAGAGGCTGGGATACCAGTAGCCATTAGAACTGATCCTCCTTCTTCACGATGCGCACCTTGCATGGCAGCTTCGCACCGGCACGACGCAGAGCCTCCAAAGCGGTCTGCTCATCTGGGTACGACATCTCGAACAGGATGCGGCCTGGCTTCACATTGGCGACCCACTTCTCGACCGGGCCCTTACCGGAACCCATACGCACGCCGAGTGGCTTCTGGGTCAGTGGACGGTCCGGGAAGATGTTGATCCACACCTTGCCACCACGCTTGATGTGGCGGTTGATGGCAATACGTGCAGCCTCGATCTGGCGGTTCGTGATGTAGGTCGGCTCCAGGGCCTGAAGGCCGTAGTCGCCGAAGGACACGCGGTTACCGCCCTTGGACATACCGCTGCGGTTCGGGCGGTGCTGGCGGCGGAACTTAACGCGCTTGGGGATAAGCATTTGTTCTTAGCCCTCCTGCTTCTTCTCGGCGCGCTGGCGGCGTGCACCACCGCGGCGCGGGCGCTCACGGCGACCACCGCGGGACGGGCGCTCGTCGCGAGCGTTCATCAGGGACTCGCGGCGACCGCCGACGACGTCACCCTTGTAGATCCACACCTTGACGCCGATGCGGCCGAAGGTGGTGTGGGCCTCGTGGGTGCCGTAGTCGATCTCGGCACGGAGGGTGTGCAGCGGAACGCGACCCTCGTGGTAGCGCTCGGTGCGACCCATCTCCGCGCCGCCCAGGCGACCGGAGCAAACAACCTTGATGCCCTTGACCTGTGGCTGACGCATTGCACCCTGGATTGCCTTGCGCATAGCGCGGCGGAATGCAACACGGTTGACCAGCTGCTCGGCGATGGACTGAGCCACCAGCTGAGCGTTGGCATCAACGTTCTTGACTTCGAGGATGTTGAGCTGGACCTGCTTGCCGGTGAGCTTCTCGAGCTTGCCGCGGATGCGGTCAGCCTCGGAGCCACGACGGCCGATCACGATGCCCGGGCGTGCGGTGTGGATGTCGACGCGCACACGGTCGTGCGTGCGCTCGATGACCACGTTCGCGATGCCCGCGCGCTCGAGGCCCTCGGAGAGGAACTCGCGGATCTTGATGTCTTCGGCAAGGTAGTCAGCGTACTGCTTGTCGGCATACCAGCGGGACCGCCAATCGGAGGTGATACCCAGCCGGAGGCCGTGGGGTTGAATCTTCTGGCCCACTACTGAGCACTTCCCTTCTGGCTCTCGACTACCACGGTGATGTGGCTGCTGCGCTTACGGATGTGGAAAGCACGACCCTGAGCGCGCGGACGGAAACGACGCATGGTCGGGCCCTCGTCGGCGTATGCCTCGGAGATGACCAGGGTGCGCGGATCCAGACCAAAGTTGTTCTCTGCGTTAGCCGCTGCGGAGGCAACAACCTTGGCGACGTCCTCGGAAGCAGCCTGCGGGGCGTACTTCAGGATCGCCAGGGCGTCCTCGACGGACTTGCCGCGGACCAGGTCGATCACGCGGCGTGCCTTCATCGGGCTGACGCGCACGAAACGCGCGGTGGCGCGTGCGGAATTCACAGTTTCAGTCATGATTATCGACGACCCTTCATGTCGTCCTTGACGTGACCCTTGAAGGTCTTCGTCGGTGCGAACTCGCCCAGCTTGTGACCAACCATCGAGTCATCGATGAACACCGGCACGTGCTTACGACCGTCGTGGACGGCGAAGGTGTGACCGATGAAGTCGGGCAAGATAGTCGAGCGGCGGGACCAGGTCTTGATGACCTGCTTGGTGCCCTTCTCGTTCTGAGCATCCACCTTGTTGAGGAGGTGCTCGTCAACGAATGGGCCCTTCTTAAGGCTGCGTGGCATTCTCTGCTACCTCCTCTTAGCGCTTCTTGTTGGGACGGCGACGGCGGACAATCATCTTGTCGCTCGGACGGTTCGGGCGGCGGGTGCGGCCCTCCAGCTGACCCCATGGGGACACTGGGTGGCGACCACCGGACGTACGACCCTCACCACCACCGTGCGGGTGGTCCACCGGGTTCATAGCAGCACCGCGGACGGTCGGGCGCCAGCCCTTCCAGCGCATACGGCCGGCCTTGCCCCAGCGGATGTTGATCTGCTCCTGGTTACCGACCTCGCCGACGGTTGCACGGCAACGGATGTCGACGCGGCGGATCTCGGAGGACGGCATACGCAGGACTGCGTACTTACCCTCCTTACCCAGCAGCTGGATCGAAGCACCAGCGGAGCGGGCCATCTTGGCGCCGCCACCTGGCTTCAGCTCGACGCAGTGGATGGTGGTACCAGCCGGGATGTTACGCAGCGGCAGGTTGTTACCAACCTTGATGTCTGCGTTCGGGCCGGACTCAACCAGTGCGCCCTGCTTCAGGCCACGCGGAGCGATGATGTAGCGCTTCTCGCCGTCGCGGTAGTGCAGCAGTGCGATGTTTGCGGTGCGGTTCGGGTCGTACTCGATGTGTGCGACCTTAGCGACCACGCCGTCCTTGTCGTTACGACGGAAGTCGATCACGCGGTAGCGACGCTTGTGGCCGCCACCCTTGTGACGGGTGGTGATGTGGCCGTGAACGTTGCGGCCACCGGTCTTCGACAGCGGGCGCAGCAGAGACTTCTCTGGAGTGGAGCGAGTGATCTCGCTGAACTCGGAGACGGAGCTCGCGCGGCGACCCGGCGTAGTCGGCTTGTACTTACGAATAGCCATACTCTTGCTTCCTCTTTACCTGTCGGTTTGCCGGCGCTTACGCGACGGTGCCACCGAAGATGTCGATCGGATCGCTGCCGGCGACCAGGGTCACCATGGC
Organism: Candidatus Corynebacterium intestinavium; assembly: GCA_019120635.1. Classification (GTDB taxonomy): domain Bacteria; phylum Actinomycetota; class Actinomycetes; order Mycobacteriales; family Mycobacteriaceae; genus Corynebacterium; species Corynebacterium intestinavium. The sequence goes on from DWUR01000131.1 coordinate 6,003, forward strand.
GCGCTTAGTGGCCTTGCGACGCCCGTAGCCGTAACGGGTGCGCTTGAGCTTGCCCTCACGGTTTGCGGTGTTGACGCTGGCGACCTTCACGCCGAAGATCTGCTCGACGGCAATCTTGATCTGGGTCTTGTTGGACGTTGGTGCGACGAGGAACGTGTAAACGTTCTGCTCCATCAGGGCGTAAGACTTTTCAGACACGACCGGAGCGATAATGACGTCGCGAGGATCTACAACCTTGTTGCTCACTTAGCCTCCTCCTTCGTGTTCTGGTCCTCGGCCTTGTTGGCGCCGCTTGCTGCCTTGATGAAGGCGTCCAGTGCCTCGACAGAGAACACGACGTCGTCTGCGTGCAGAACGTCGTAGGTGTTCAGCTGGTCTGCCGGCAGTGCGTGCACGTTCGGCAGGTTGGCGACGGACTTGCGAGCGGTCAGGTCCTCACGGGTGAGGACGACCAGGATCTGCTTGCGCTCGGTCAGACGCTCCAGGAAGGAACGTGCAGACTTGGTGGATGGGATCTGGCCCGGTACGAGCTCCTCGATCACGTGGATGCGGGAGTGGCGTGCGCGGTCAGACAGGGCGCCGCGCAGTGCGGCGGCCTTCATCTTCTTCGGGGTGCGCTGGGAGTAGTCGCGCGGCTGCGGGCCGTGGACCGTGCCACCACCGGTGAAGTGTGGGGCGCGGATGGAGCCCTGGCGTGCGCGACCGGTGCCCTTCTGGCGGAATGGCTTACGGCCACCGCCACGGACCTCGCCGCGACCCTTGGTTGCGTGCGTGCCCTGGCGCTTCGCTGCGAGCTGAGCGGTAACGACCTGGTGCATCAGCGCGACGGACGCCTCAACATCGAAGATGGATGCTGGGAGCTCTACGCTGCCGTTGGTCTTACCATCAGCGGTATGTACATCAAGCTTCAGATTGCTCATGCTTTAGCACCGCCCTTCACTGCGGTCTTGACAACGACGATGCCGCCGTTGATACCCGGAACTGCGCCCTTGATGAGCAGCAGGTTGGAATCGGTATCGACCTTGGCAACCTTCAGGTTCTGCATGGTCACGCGGTTGTTGCCCATGCGGCCTGCCATGCGCTTGCCCTTGAAGACGCGACCCGGGGTAGCGGCTCCGCCGATACCACCGACGCGACGGTGCGCTGCCTGGTTACCGTGTGCTGCACCCTGGCCGGCAAAGCCGTGGCGCTTCATGCCGCCGGCGAAGCCGTGACCCTTGGATGTGCCGGTGACGTCCACGAAGTCGACCTCGTTGAAGATCTCGACGGTTACGTCCTGGCCAACCTCGTAGCCGGAAGCATCCGCAACGCGGATCTCGGCGACGTGGCGACGAGGGGTAACGCCGGCCTTCTTGAAGTGGCCAGACTCAGGCTTGTTGACCTTACGTGGGTCGATCTCACCGAATGCGATCTGGACGGCCTCGTAGCCGTCGATGTCCTTGGTGCGCACCTGGGTTACGACACAAGGCCCAGCCTCGACAACGGTAACCGGTACGACGCGGTTCTCGTCATCGAAGATCTGGGTCATGCCGAGCTTCTTGCCCAGGATGCCCTTGATCTCAATATCACTCATAGTTTTGTTCTCCGCTGCCTTTAAGCTGCTGTATTCAGACTCGACTCAGGCTTACTGAATGTTGACGTCGACGCTTACCGGAAGGTCGATACGCATGAGGGCATCAACGGTCTTCGGGGTTGGGTCGAGAATGTCGATCAGGCGCTTGTGAGTACGCATCTCGAAGTGCTCGCGCGAGTCCTTGTACTTGTGCGGCGAACGGATGACGCAGTAAACGTTCTTTTCAGTTGGCAACGGCACCGGGCCGACTACACGGGCGCCGGTACGAGTGACCGTCTCAACAATCTTCTTGGCAGAAGCGTCGATTGCCTCGTGATCGTAGGCCTTCAGCCTGATGCGGATCTTCTGTCCCGCCACGCTTGTCCTCTTCCTCAGCGTGCCCACGTTCTCGACCTGCTGTCGAGCTTGTGAGCGAACACGCTTCTATTCTTGTCTTAACGCTGTCCGGCCGTGGGGCCTGGTCCAGACGCCAGTTTGCTCAGTGTCTTCTCTGTTCACTTCGTTGCACCGGTTGGGGTGATAAACGATCGCGTTTGCGTTGTTAACAAAGCACACACTGTGTGTTGGAAGAGACCCTCCCCGCGTGGGGACTAGTGCTCATGCGTTTATGTACTGCTGGTTATCTGCAGTTTTGGACGCAGAGGAGGCAAAAGGTTCTTTCCTTATGCTTACTGCCGCTGTTCATTTACCATGCCCCACTCCGGCACCCGCGGTCGGGCGTGTCGCCGTTCCCGCGCGAAGTACCGCACAGCAGAGTTATCCCCCACTGTGTTGGTTCATGCTCGCTTCACCATCAACACCTTCTTGGCTGGGCGTTTTATCCTGATCAGTTCCGGTTAGGCTTAATCAAGCACGCATGGCCTCATGTGCCGTGTTAAAGCAACGTCAAGTATTCAACCACATCGAACGCGAGAGGCCAAATTTATTTATCTGGCCTCACAGTGACTCGCTGAACGGACGCCGGAAAATAGATCCGGCCTTCTCGACACGTCTCACCCTGGAACGGGTTCATCAAGGAGATCGGAAATCGACTACGGCTACTACGATAGCCTGAAAGACATTACGCGCTCTGCACACGTCCACCCGGGCAAGACCAGCACCCTAGCAGGGACACCCACGACCACCGAGGAGAGGCTTCCATGGCCACCAACCAGGCCCGCAACACCGGCGGCAACCAGAGCTTCCGCAAGAACCCGGAATACGTCAAGACGCGCCGAGCCATCGTCCGCGAGCACCACCCCGACCACGGCGGGTCCAACGAGGCCCTCATCGCGGAACTCAAGAAGCTCGACGAGCGCTGGGAGCGCAAGACCGCGTTCAGCGCAGCCCTGCGGGAACAGTTCCAGGAGCACCGCCCCTCCTTCATCGACCCCAAGGCCGCGGAACAGGCCATCCAGTTCGCGGAGCGTTACGCGGACCCCGTCGTCTCGACCGCGGACTACCTCGTCGAGCGTGGCGAGAAGGGCGGCAAGTGGCTCAAGGAGAAGGGCCAGGGCCTCTACGAGTCCAAGGTTCCACCCAAGGTGAAGAAGAAAGTTGAGAAGACCGCCCAGGACGTCCTCGACCGTGCCACGAAGCGCTTCAAGAACGGCAAATAGCCTCCTCTTTCCGGCCCTGGGCCACGTTCCCCTACGTGGCCGTGTAGCCGCCTCAGGCACGCATTTCCCGCTGGAGCCTCCTCAACACCGTGTAGATACAAGAAACCCCCGGTAGCTCGCTGCAAAGCGAAGCTCCGGGGGTTACAGCTTTCCACCGGCCCCTAGGGGCTAGCGGCAAGCCAACCGCTTAAAGAAGCAGTATTACTTGATGATCTTGGTCACACGACCAGCACCAACGGTGCGGCCACCCTCACGGATAGCGAAGCGCAGGCCCTCGTCCATTGCGACCGGCTGGATCAGCTTGACGCTCATCTCAACGTTGTCGCCCGGCATGACCATGTCGGTGCCCTCTGGCAGGGAAACGACACCGGTGACGTCGGTGGTACGGAAGTAGAACTGCGGACGGTAGTTGTCGAAGAACGGGGTGTGACGGCCGCCCTCGTCCTTGGACAGAACGTAGACGGAGCCTTCGAACTCGCTGTGCGGGGTGTAAGCGCCCGGCTTAGCGATAACCTGGCCACGCTCGACATCCTCACGCTTCAGACCACGCAGCAGCAGTGCAGCGTTGTCGCCAGCCTCAGCGGTATCCAGCAGCTTGTTGAACATCTCGATGGAGGTGACGGTGGTCTTGGTGGACTTCTCGCGGATGCCCAGGATCTCGACCTCGTCGTTCAGGTTCAGGACGCCACGCTCAACACGGCCGGTAACGACGGTGCCGCGACCGGTAATGGTGAAGATGTCCTCAACCGGCATCAGGAACGGCTTGTCGGTCTCGCGCTCCGGGTCCGGGATGGACTCGTCGCAAGCCTTCATCAGCTCGAGGATGGAGTCGACCCACTTCTGCTCGCCCTCCAGGGCGCCCAGTGCGGAGATCGGAACGACCGGAGCCTCCTCGTCGAAGCCCTGCTCGCCCAGCAGCTCGCGGACCTCCATCTCGACGAGCTCGAGGAGCTCCTCATCGTCAACCATGTCGCACTTGTTCAGTGCAACGAGGATGTACGGAACGCCAACCTGGCGAGCCAGCAGAACGTGCTCGCGGGTCTGCGGCATCGGGCCATCGGTTGCAGCAACAACCAGGATAGCGCCGTCCATCTGAGCAGCACCGGTAATCATGTTCTTAATGTAGTCAGCATGGCCCGGGCAGTCAACGTGTGCGTAGTGACGCTTCTCAGTCTCGTACTCGACGTGAGAAATGTTAATCGTGATGCCGCGCTCCTTCTCCTCCGGCGCCTTATCGATGGCGTCGTAGGCGAAGGCCTTGTTCTGCTCTGGGTAGGTCTCGTGCAGAACCTTGGTGATCGCAGCAGTCGTGGTGGTCTTACCGTGGTCAACGTGACCGATGGTACCGATGTTTACGTGCGGCTTTGTGCGCTCGAACTTTGCCTTCGCCACTTAGTGTCCTCCTGGACTTCTCGGTGGCTACGACTCTCGCAGCCACATTGATTTACTTCTCCGGTTCACCATTTTACCTCTTAAAGGCAGGTAGCTGACAAACCGAAATTTATTATGCCGATTACAAACTGTCCTGAAATCAGCAACCAGACGCGCTGGCGCTTGATCTCAGCCACCCTGAAGAACACTTAAGGCTCTCCAAGTGGGTAACGGCCAGCACACCGCATCATACTCAAATGTGAAGTACTTTAAAAACTTCGATGGTGCGACGTGCAAGCCCCTACCCCACCCCGCAGGTGCGGGGTTGGTGTTTGCCCAGGTTTCGCGCGGTTCCACTGGTGTGGACCGCCACCCGGGCGGGCTTAAAGGTGCAGAACCTCTCCGCTGGGAGGCTAGCTAGCAATACCAGCTAGCCCACCCGCTTCGGGAACTACTTTCCGGTGCGCTCGGCGATGATCTCCTCAGCCACGTTCTGAGGAACCTCAGCGTAGGAGTCGAAGATCATGGAGTAGTTGGCGCGGCCCTGGGTCTTGGAGCGCAGGTCGCCAACGTAGCCGAACATCTGGGACAGCGGGACGCGGGCCTTAACGACCTTCGCGCCGGAGCGGTCCTCCATGGAGGACACGGAGCCACGGCGGGAGTTGACGTCACCGATGACCTCACCCATGTACTCCTCAGGGGTGATGATCTCAACGGCCATCATCGGCTCCAGCAGAACCGGCTTAGCCTTCGCCACGGCCTCCTTGAGAGCCATGGAACCAGCCAGCTTGAAGGCCATCTCGGAGGAGTCAACCTCGTGGTAAGCACCATCCAGCAGGGTGGCCTTGATGTTCACCAGCGGGAAGCCAGCGAGGTAGCCGTACTGCATGGCGTCCTGGATACCCTGGTCGACCGACGGGATGTACTCCTTCGGAATACGGCCACCGGTGACCTCGTCGATGAACTCGTAGTCCTCCTCGGAGCCCTCCTCCGGCTCCAGCGGCTCCAGAGCAATGATGACGCGAGCAAACTGACCGGAACCACCGGTCTGCTTCTTGTGCGTGTACTCGAGCTTCTCGACCGGTTTCTTGATGGTCTCGCGGTACGCAACCTGCGGAGCACCAACGTTTGCCTCGACCTTGAACTCGCGCTTCATGCGGTCAACCAGGACGTCAAGGTGCAGCTCGCCCATACCGCCGATGACGGTCTGGCCGGTCTCCTCGTCCAGCTTAACGGTGAAGGTCGGGTCCTCCTCCGCCAGCTTCTGGATGGCGGTGCCCAGCTTCTCCTGGTCAGACTTGGTCTTCGGCTCGATGGCCACCTCGATGACCGGGTCCGGGAAGTCCATGTCCTCGAGGACGACCGGGTTAGCAGAGTCGGACAGAGTGTCACCGGTTGCGGTGTCCTTCAGGCCGATGAACGCGTAGATGTGACCAGCGGATGCACGGTCAACCGGCTGCTCCTTGTTGGAGTGCATCTGGAACAGCTTGCCGACGCGCTCCGGCTTGTTCTTGGTGGAGTTGATGATCTTGTCACCGGTCTCCACGGAGCCGGAGTAGACGCGAACGTAGGTCAGCTTGCCGAAGAACGGGTGAACAGCGACCTTGAACGCCAGCGCGGAGAACGGCTCGTCGCGGGACGGCTTGCGGTTGCGCTCAACCTCGCGATCCTTCGGGTCGAAGCCCTTGATCGAGCCGACGTCCATCGGGTTCGGCAGGTAGTCAATGATGGCGTCCAGAACCGGCTGGATGCCCTTGTTCTTGTAGGCGGTACCACAGAAGACCGGGTATGCCTCGCCGTTGATGGTCAGCTGACGGATCTGCTTCTTGATCTCGTCGACGGTGATCTCCTCACCGGCGAAGTAGCGCTCCATGAGCTCTTCGTCGGACTCGGCGACAGCCTCGATCAGCTTCTCGCGGTACTCGTCAGCCTTCTCCTGCAGGTCGGCCGGGATCTCCTCGATGGTCGGCTCGGTGCCTGCGGCAACGACGCCTGGCCACATCAGGGCCTTCATCTGCAGCAGGTCGACAACACCCTCGAAGTTGTCTTCAGCGCCGATCGGCAGCTCCATGACCAGCGGCTTCGCACCGAGACGGTCAATGATGGTCTGCACGGTGTGGTAAAAGTCCGCACCCAGCTTGTCCATCTTGTTGACGAAGCAGATGCGCGGGACGTCGTACTTATCCGCCTGGCGCCAGACCTGCTCAGACTGCGGCTCAACGCCTTCCTTCGCGTCGAAAACTGCGACAGCGCCGTCCAGGACACGCAGGGAACGCTCGACCTCAACGGTGAAGTCGACGTGACCCGGGGTATCGATCAGGTTGATCTGGTTGTCGTTCCAGAAGCAGGTCGTCGCGGCGGACGTAATCGTGATGCCGCGCTCCTTCTCCTGCTCCATCCAGTCCATGGTGGATGCGCCGTCGTGGGTCTCGCCCACCTTACGGTTGATACCGGTGTAGAAGAGGATGCGTTCAGTGGTGGTGGTCTTACCGGCATC
>DWUR01000009.1 GCA_019120635.1 Candidatus Corynebacterium intestinavium
GCGTTATGACAAGCTCGCGGTCACGTATCGCGCGGGAGTGGTGCTTGCGGCGATTCTGGTCTGGTTACGCATATAAGAGACACGCCCTAGGCCCACGCGGTCTGCTAGTTCGCGGTTGGCTTGGTGGTCAAACAGGAACATGGCTGTCTCGGCAATTCGGCCGGGCCACCAGTTCAACTCGATACCATAGAACTGCCGATGGAGAGTTTCTGTTCCAACGAAATATCGAGGGACATGTCCGTGGTGCCCTCACGCTCGCGGATAGCGACGATCACGTCAGTCTCGATCTTGCGCAACTCGCGGTAGGCGACAATCAGGAAGTTGCCGCTACCGCAGGCGGGGCCGCAAAACACCATGTCGGCAAGGCTGTCGCGGAAGGCGCGCAGTTTCGCCACCGGGGTGGACTTTGCCGCAATCAGACGGTCGGCTTCTGCGCGCAGTTCATCCAGAAACAGCGGTCCGATTGTTTTCAGAATGTTTGTCTCGCTGGTGCAGTTCTCACCATCATCACGCCGTGCTTCTTTGGACTTGACCAGTTGAAACATCGACCCGAAGAGGCGGAGGAGATGTTTGTCCAGCGGAATCGGCAGGCGTTGAGCAGTGCGTCGCGCATGTCTGGGGTGAAAAACTGCGTCGGCATGTTCTCGGCAAAGATCGCACCGTTGACGTAGGGGAACCTCGCCAGGGTGTCCGGGACACGACGGCGCGCGTGTTCCGGGGTGTTGAGTACCTCGAATAATGCACCGAGTTGGCTTCCCAGGTTCTCGCTTGTGGTGTGCTCCGGTGTTTAGCTCAGGGCGCGCAGGAGGCCCTGGAGTGCGTTCGGGTCGACGTTGAGCTGACCGTTCTGCAGCTGGCCTGCCCAGTCCTGGGTGCCTGCCACCGTCTGGATGACACGGAGCAGCTGGCCCAGGTCAAGGGTGGAGCTGCTACCGGCGCTGCCCAGGGCACCGGACTGGCCCGCCATGTTGAGCAGCTGCTGGATCGCCTCGGTGGGCACGCCACCGTTCTGGCGGGCCTCGCCCAAGGCGCCAGCCAGCGCGGTGAGTGCAGGCAGGAGCTCCTGGCCCTGCTGGATCTTCTCTGCGACCTGGTCCTGCGGCACGCCAAGCTGCTGGGAGATCGCGGAAGCTACCGGGCCGGTGAGCTGCGGCAGTGCGCTGTTGATGAAGGTCTCCGGGGATACACGGCCGCCGACGACGCCGAGCAGCTGAACCACGAAGTCCGAGGTGATCGGCATGTTGACGCCGGTCTGGTGCTCGATCTCGTTGACGATCTGAGCTTCCTTCTCGACGATCGGCTGGGTTGCTGCCAGCTGGTTAGAGGTCTCGCCGGCCGGGGAGTTCTCCGCCATGCCACCGGCGAGGGCCTGGAGCTGGGCATCGTCGCCGTAGTATTCGTTCAGGTCGACATCGGTGATCACGCCGTCGACGGAGCCGTTGCCACTGTACTGCCAGAAGGTGACCTTGTCCCAGCCGCCCGGGATGTCCCCCGGGAGGCTGTTGGAGTAGTAGGCCAGCCACAGCGGGTACTCGGAAAACTCCGTCGTATTCGCCATCTTCTGCTTCCAGAAGGAGTAGTAGGTGTAGATGATCGGCTGGCGGCCGGTCTGGATCTTGATCTCGTCGATCCATTCACGCACCCAGTGCTGCAGCTGCTGCGGGCTAAGGCCCTGGTCTTCCTCGAGGTCGAGGACCGGCGGCAGGGAAGGCTGTGGGCCGGTCGCGATCACGGAGGCATAGAACCGGGCCTCGGCGCGCGGATCGTTCCAACCCGGGCGGGCGTAGTGGTAGCTGCCAGGGATGATGCCGGCCTGCTGGGCCTTCACCGAATCCGAGGCGTAGTAGGGGTTGGTGTAGTTGGTGCCCTCAGTGGCCTTCACGAAGGCGAACTTCTGGCCGCTGGCAGCGACGGTGTTCCAATCGATAGCTGCGCCGCCCGGGTGCTGGTGGGAGGCGACGTCAATGCCTGGGATTGCCCAGGAGGGCACCGGGATCACGTGGCTCGCCATCAGCGCGGCGACGGTGGCAGACGTGCCCAGGAGGGCAGTTGCCGTGAGGCGTGCGGGGGTCGAGGTACGGCGCGTGCGGCGCCAAGGCAGTGAACGCATGTGGAATAGAGTACCCAACTTTCACTATTTTCACATCCGTATCGCACGTAATCCCCAGCATCTTACACCACTGTAATTAACCAAGACCTCATTGCGGGGCTATGTTTTTGCGCGTCGCAGCGGCACCGCAACTCAGGGCGAGGCACCCGCTAGGGCTCGCTGAAATCGCCCTCGACCTGCCGCAATGCCTTCTCCTCCCGGTAGAAGCACGTGGCTAGCACGGCTACCCCGGCGACCCATACGGTCGCCATCGCGAACAGTGCCGCCGGCTCCGGCCAGCTGATATTCCACAAGAAATGCAGCGCAAAACCGGCGAAACCCCAGCCGAAAACCTGCCCAAAACGCCATGCTCGGCTCCGTTCGTACGGCCCCCATAGCGCCCGCCCGATGCCATAACCGACGAGCCCGCTGAATACCGCGTGCAGCCCGATACCGAAAAGCAACCGCATGCCATAGGCGGATGCCGTCCCCACTACGTCCGAGGAAGGATGCAGCACGCCGAGGAACAGCGCGTAGAGCGAGCTCTCGTAACCCTCCATGCCGAGCCCGACGAACACGCCGGCCAGCAGGCCATGGTGCGGCCGGTTCCACCAATCGCGGCCGATCCACAGCAGCATCCAGATACCCAGGGCCTTCGTGATCTCCTCCGGCCAGGCCCCACCAAAGGCCGTCGAGAGGATGGGCAGGCCAAGCTTCTCCGGAATCTCGCTGGCCGCATCCGCCGCGGTGAATACCGCGAGCACGCTGCCAGCGCTCGCTCCCCACCACAGAGCCATAGCCACCAAGCGGCGCGACGTACCCCGGTAGCAGCGCAGGTGGCTAAGCCCCCACCAGGCCACGGCAACCAGAGCAATGGAGATGCCAAGGGCAACCAGCAGTGGCAGCCCGGGGACCGACGGAGTCGCAAGCACCAGCGCGAAGATGGCCAATACTGTGCAGAGCACCGCCAGCAGGGTGAAGCAGATATAGACCCCACCACGCCGAATACGGGGCCCCGAGGCAACCTCCGGCGAAATTCCCAGCGCGGAGCCCGCCTCGGAGATCGGCGATGGCCAGGCGCTCCTCTGCGGCGTCGAGTCGGCAGGGTTACTGCGCCCCTGGGATTGTTGTTCCGGCAGCATCATCGACCTCCCTCCCGCTGCTGTGGGGAGACCTCGGTGACGGCCTCTGGTCGCAGCTCGGCGGTCTTCAGCAGCTCGTTAACCATCGCCTTCGTGCTATCCACTCCCCGGGCCGTGACCTGCAGGTTAACGAGCGTGCCCTCGCCGTCCCCGCCGTCATCCTCGCGGAAGAACCCGACCGTCCGACTGAGGTCGGCATCGGAAAACGGGTCGACGTCCTCGCCCTCGTCGTTGGCTGCGGCTACCTCGTAGTAGTCGGTAACCCAAACGTCGGTCACCCCGGTGCGTTCCTTCAGCTCCGGGGCGATCTCGAGTGCGGTCTCCGTGTACCGGACGGGCCGCATGCTCTGCAGATCCGCGAAGTTAATCGCCCGGATCGCCCGGTCCACCGCCAGCGCCGGGTCCTTCACCGAGAGCATGCTCACGACCTCCACCTGGGAGGAAGGGCAGGAAAACTCTGGCGCGGCCATCGCATCCTCGGTTTTCGGTGCGGCGCAGTCGCGCAGCACCTCGAAGTCCAGGGGCCAGTCCGCGAAGCTCATCAGGTTTTCGTCGAAAGCCTCCGCCGGGTTTGCGTAGTGAGCCGGCGCTTCGACCGTGAGCGCGGCGTTCACCGCCACTGGCCCCGCGAGCCCCACCACGGCCGCTGCTCCCACCGCGGCCACGTAGCGGTTTCGCCGCGACTTCCCGAACGGCACGCCCGGCGCCGTCAACTGTCTCCGATCCATTTTTTCATCGTAGCTCCCGCACCAGACACACCCCATCTCCACCAACACTGGTCCGGCGGGTGGCACGGTCGCCGGCCGGGGTGACGTCCTAAAAAGAGAAGACAACGCCGTGTCTGCAGCGCGCACTACAGTGGGGGAACATGAACGAAAAGAAGACAACATCCAGCCAGCCGGAACTGCCGGATAACATCACCGAGGCCGCCGCGGGCGAGGGCATTTCGCCTGCTCAGGACCTGTACCGCCACGTCAACGGACCGTGGCTGGCCAGCCACGAGATCCCTGCTGATCGCGCGGTCGACGGCACCTTCCACCAGCTGCGGGACCAGTCGGAGAAGGACGTCCGCGCCATCGTGGAGGCCCAGCCCGCCGATTCTCAGATCGGGGCGCTGTACTCCTCCTTTATGGATGAGGAGGGCATCGAGGCCGCCGGGCTCGCACCGCTGGACGCCGACCTTGCCGGAATCAACGCCGCCGCGGATATTCGCGAGCTGGCCATCGAGCTGGGTGAGCTGGACCGCGCTGGCGTCGGCGGCGTGGCGGGCTACTTCGTAGCCAAGGACGCCGAGGGCGATGCCGAGCGCGCCTACCTGGTGCAATCCGGGCTGGGACTGCCGGACGAGGCCTACTACCGGCAGGAACAGCACCAGGAAACGCTGGCCGCTTACCGCGAGTATGTGACGGACATGCTGGAGCTCTACCTCGCTGAGGGACGTACTCTGCCGGGGAGCCACGCGGGCGAGAGCGCTGCGGAGGCCGCCAAGGCGATCCTGCGCTTTGAGACCCAGCTTGCCGAGGGGCACTGGGATAACGTGACCAGCCGCGATGCGGACAAGACCCACAACCCGATGGCCGTGGCGGACCTGCCGACCGGCTTCCCCTTCGCGGAGTGGTTCGAAGCCACCGGCCTTGCCGCCGGTAGCGCGGCCGCTGAGCGCGTGATCGTGAGCCAGCCGAGCTTCATCGAGCATGTCGCGACGCTGGCTGGCAGCGTGCCGCTGGACGATTGGAAGCTCTGGGCGACCTGGCGCGTGCTGAACTCCCGCGCGCCTTACCTTCCCGCGAAGTTCACCGACCGGCGCTTCGAATTCTACGGGCGCACCCTGAGCGGTTCGACGGAGCAGCGCGCCCGCTGGAAGCGTGGCCTGGGCCTGGTCGAGGGCGCGATCGGCGAGGAGGTCGGCAAAAAGTTCGTCGCCGAGCATTTCCCGCCGGAGTATAAGGAGAAGATGCTCGAGCTGGTGGACTACCTCATCGAGGCCTACCGCGAGCGCATCTCCGCCCTGGCGTGGATGACTCCCGCCACCCGCGAGAAGGCGCTGGTGAAGCTGGGTAAGTTCCGCGCGAAGATCGGCTACCCGGAGAAGTGGCGGGAATTCGATGGGCTGGAGTTCGCAGCCGGCGGGGCCGGGCTGTTGGATAACGTGCGCGCAGCCAGCCGATTCAATCACGACTACGAGATCAACAAGCTGGGCAAGCCCACGGATCCTGCGACCTGGTTCGCCACCCCGCAGACCGTCAACGCTTTCTACAACCCGGTGATGAATGACATCACCTTCCCCGCCGCGATCCTGCGCCCGCCGTTCTTCAGCATGGACGCCGACGCCGCTAGCAACTTCGGCGCGATCGGCGCGGTCATCGGCCACGAGATCGGGCACGGTTTCGACGATCAGGGGTCGAAGTTCGACGGCGACGGTAACCTGCATTCCTGGTGGAGCGAGGAGGACCGTGCAGCGTTCACGCAGCTCACGGACAAGCTCGTCGCGCAGTTCGACGGTCTCGTGCCGACCGGCCTGAAGCAGCGCGGGGAGACCGCGCACAAGGTCAACGGCTCCTTCACCCTGGGCGAGAA
>DWUR01000132.1 GCA_019120635.1 Candidatus Corynebacterium intestinavium
GTAACGGGAGGTGCCATGGAGGAAGCCACCAGGCCGCTGTTCCAGCAAGTGGCCGAGCTCGTGGCGGATGCCATTGTGGACGGCTCCCTGCCAGAGGGGGAGCGGGCACCGTCGACGAACGAGCTCGCTGCCTTTCACGCAATCAACCCCGCCACCGCCCGCAAGGGCTTGAGCCTGCTGGTGGACGCCGGGGTGCTTCAGAAACAGCGAGGTATCGGCATGTTTGTCACCGAGGGCGCGCGGGAGAAGGTCATCGCGCAACGCAAGGAGGCCTTCGCTGGCCGTTACCTGGTGCCACTGGTCGACGAGGCCGCGAAGCTGGACATGACCGCCACCGAGCTCCGCGAACTGCTCGGCAACGTCGCCGAAAGCCGGGGGCTCTATGACTGACCCCAGCACCGCAGCGAAGCCCGCGCCCCGCGGGGTACTCCAGCCGCCAATGCAGAGCGCTCGAGAGCAGGCAAAACACTGCCCTTCGAGCGGCAACCAGCCCAGAGCATCACGCTAGATCGCTAAGTCGGCGCACCACGCGTCCCGCCACACAGGAAGGCACAACCATGAATCACCTGAAAGAAAGCGTTGGAACGAGCGTCCCACAGGGGACTGCGCCCAGCATCGAACTTTCGGAGCTGACGGTCAGCTTCGGCAAGAAAGCCCACCCGGCCGTCGATGGCATCAGCCTGCAGATCCCGGGCGGTCAGGTCTACGGACTGATCGGACGGAATGGAGCGGGGAAGACCACCCTGCTACGGGCTATCGCGCAGCAGCTGAACAGCTCCGGCACGGTGACCCTGGACGGTCAGCCCATCCGCGATAACGAGTGGGCGCTGGAGCGCATCATTCTCGCCGGCCCGGACGCCACGTGGCCACAGGACCTCCCGGTGCGTAGCGTGCTGCGGGTCGCGGAACTTCGCTGGCCAACCTGGGATCAGGCCTTCGCGGAGGAGATGATCCAGGCCTTCCGCATCGATACCAGCAAGCGGTTGCGCGCGATGTCCCGCGGACAGCGTTCGGCGGTGAGCATCATCCTTGGCCTGGCAGCGCAGTGCCCGATCACCCTGCTGGACGAGCCCTATCTTGGCCTCGACGTGCAGAGTCGCGAGGCCTTCTACCAATTCCTCATGTCCGACCTGGAGCGCAATCCCCGCACGGTGATCCTCTCCACCCACCACCTCGGGGACGTCGCCCGACTGCTGGATCAGGTGATCATCATCGACGAGGGCAAGCTCCTGGAATCCGGCCCCCTCGAGACGGTCTCCGGCCGTATCCACCTGGTCTCCGGTCCCAGCCAGGCAGTGTCCGCCTTCCTCGAGCAGTGGTCTTCTTCCTTGCCCGTCGCCCCTTCTTCCTTCCTTATTAAGGACGTCACCAGCACCGGTTTGCGCAGGTTGACCCTCAGCTATGATCCCGAATCGCCGGAAGCCGTGGCGGCAGAGTCGGCAGCGCAACGCGCCGGTGTCCAGCTGAAGGCCGCGGACTTGGAGCAGGCGGTGCTCGCGCTCACCGGAGAGGTGGCCGACGATGAGTAGTAAGACGAGTGATCGGCATGCCCAGCCATTGGACGGTGGGATGAAGGTGGCGGAAAGCAAGGGGGTAGCGGGCGAGGCTTCGGCCCAGGTCCAGCGAGTGAACACCCGAGTGATGGGCCAGGTCTTCCTCTTCGCGTCGTGGCGGAGCGTGCTGTGGAGGGTGCTCCTCGTAGTTCTCATGAGCTTCCTCGCGATCGTTGGCGAGGCGGAACACCGGCCAATGAACTTCTTTTATGCCTTCTTCCTGGGCGGTGCTGTGGGAAGCGTGCACTTGGTATTCCAGCCGAAGGGCGAAGAACTGCGGGCGTTCGGGCTGACCACGGCGCAGATCCGCCGGCTAGCGGCAGCTATGTGGGGGATGGCGCTGCCGGCCTCGGCGCTTTACCTCGTCATTGTCGTTGTAGTTTCTCGGGGCACTGGCGGGATGTTGAGCTCGGGAAGGCTTCTGCTCGCCTGCCTTGTGGGCTATCTGCTTGTTCTCGCTTACGCCGTCTACTGGGGCTGGAGTGCGCAGGTGGAGATTCGCAATGACGCGGTGGGTGAGCAGGACATCCTGGTCCGAGCGGAGAAGGCGAAATCGCGGAAAGCGGCGTCGAGCTCTGAAGATGGACCCGTTAGCCCGGCAGTCTCGGATGCGGAGGACTTGAACCGCGAAGAGCGGGCGGTTTTCGAAGCAGACACGGCACTCGAAGCTGCGGTGACCAGGCCGCTGCGCCTGCTTGGGCTAACGCTGGCGAAATGGGAGTGTGGTCTTGCCTTGGCCCTTGGCCTCGTGTTGGCATTCTGGCCTTGGGCGGCGGATAAGATCGGCGTCTACCTAGGGATCGGGCTTGTTGGTGCCCTCATCGGGGGCAGGTGGCTGCTCACTACGTACGGGCTGCCGAAAAACTATGTTCAATGGTTGGCCTTTGGCGGAAGCAGGCGGGCATGGCGCCGAGCCGCCCTGGTGGAGACGGTTAAGACCAGCTGGTCGGTGCCCCTGGCCATACTGTTGATCGGCTATCCTGCCTTGCTGAATGGTGGGAGCGCGCTCCGGGAGCAGTTCAGCGGAACAGAGATTCTGGCAGGCGCACCGATGCTGGGGCTGATCGTGCTCTTCCTCATTCTGGGCACCACGTTGGTGACTGCACTCGCCACGTGGCGGTGGCCGAAGGTTGGTGCGCTGACGCTTGGGGGTTTCCTCGCCTACGGCATGGCAATGGTGGCGGTGTTCTGTTTCCAGTTGTTCTTCACTGGAGACGTTGATCCGTTGCCGAGAGCGGCCATCGGTGTCCTTATCTCCGCGTTCTTTGCGGTTATGGCGGCCTGGGTCTTCTGCATCCGCATCCTCAAGCAGGATGCTCGGAACGCCAGCCACATTCAGACATTGGGTGAATAGCGTCTGTGCCCACAGAGAAACCCCAGTTCAAAAACGATGTTGAGCTGGGGTTTTGTGTTTGTTGTGGGCTGTGTGTAGATTATTGATCTGCAAGCGAGGCCGACAGGCCGGTGCGCACAGGGGAATCAAGATCCTTAACGGGTTTTGCTTCTGTGTTTGCATCTGGTTCTTGGATGGTGTAACTTAGCAATCCTGCAAGATCGCCGGTTGTTACCGGGTGGTTGGGTTCCCCTTCGGTCTTGTTTCCTTATCACTGTCTTTGGTGAACGGTTAAGTAATCGAGAGTTTTTCTCCGGTTTGCTTCTAGTTCATGCGGGTGATAAGCTCGGAATCCGCCTCAACGTGAAGCGCCACAGTGTTGTGGTTGTGGAGTGTTGTGTGCATATGTTGTTTGAGAACTCAAT
>DWUR01000133.1 GCA_019120635.1 Candidatus Corynebacterium intestinavium
TGAAGACGGGAATTGGCCAAGCTGGTGACGTCCTTAACAAAAATGGGCACAATGGGCAGCGGAAGAAAACAGCGAAACAGTTTCACGCGCATACCCCAGAAGAAGAGAGGTCACGATGAGCGAAAACGTCATCCTCACCAGCATCGACAACCGCGTCGCCACGATCCGACTCAATCGTCCGAAGGCGCTCAACGCGCTCAATAGCGAACTCATGCACGCCGTCGTGGACGCTGTTGAGGGATTCGACCAGGACCCGAATATCGGCGCGATTGTTATCACAGGCAGCGATAAGGCCTTCGCCGCGGGCGCTGATATCAAACAGATGCAGTCCGAGACCTACCCCGAGATCCGTCAGAAGAAGATGTTCCTGGAGTGGGAACGCGTCGCACAGGTCTCCACCCCAATCATCACGGCCGTCAACGGCTTCGCGCTCGGCGGCGGCTGCGAGGTCGCGATGATCGGAGACATCCTGCTCGCGAGCGAGAAGGCCAAGTTCGGCCAGCCGGAAATCACCCTGGGGATCATCCCGGGCATGGGCGGCACCCAGCGCCTGACTCGCGCAGTGGGCAAGGCTAAGGCGATGGACCTGATCCTCACAGGCCGCATGATGGACGCACAGGAAGCGGAGAGCTCCGGGCTCGTGTCCCGCGTGCTGCCCGTCGAGGGCTTCGACGAAGCGGTCCAGGATGTCGCCGCCAAGGTTGCGGGCATGTCCAAGGTTGCTACCACCGCTGCGACCGACATGGTGGACGCCGCCTACGAGACCACCCTGCGCCAAGGGCTGCTCAGCGAGCGCGATGCCTTCTGGTCCCTGTTTGCCACGGAGGATCAGAAGGAAGGCATGGCCGCCTTCGTGGAGAAGCGCAAGCCGGAGTGGCAGCACCGCTAAGGATCGCCGCTCGTCCGGCGGTTGCGGGACGAGCGGGCTTAGGTTTTTAGAAAACGACGGGGCACACTAGGAAATATGGCTAAGAAGAAGACCTTCAAGAGGACGATCGCGCTCTCGCCAGCAGAGGCGTACGGAGTGTTGAGCAGCGAGGAGTACCTGCTGCGCGTAGACCAGCCCACAGATGGCTCTACGGTCGAGATCGTCGACTCGGACATCGCCCGGGCTCCGGAGGGGCAGGTCACTGCCCAGCTCCAGGTCGAGATCACACCTGCCGGAGCTGCAGCCGAAGGTGCCGGAGCTGCTGCCGAGGCGGCCGACGGGGCTGCGGGCGAGTCGGGCGAGGGGCAGCCGAAGCAGCCGATGCGTCTCCAGCAGACCACCACGGTGGAACCGCTGATGGGGGAGACCTGCCTGGCCGAAACCGCCATGCCCCTCCCACAGGGGCTGGGGGAGATGCGCATGCACTTCACCTACACGCCGCAGCGCAAGGACCCGCAGTCCAGCGACGTTGTCATCGAAGTATCGGTGGACGTGAGCGTCCCAGTTCCGATGGTCGGCGGCATGATCGCGCGCAAGCTCCTGGGCGATGCGGATAAGACCATCGACAAGGGGCTGTCGCGCATCGAAGCGGAGGGGCTATCCCGCCGCTAGCGTGAAGAATCGAGTGAGCGGGGTTCATCCTGCCGATTCTGCCAACCGCCTGTGCGTTCCCTGGTGAAGGGCTTGGCGTACGGGCGGTTTTCGCTTTAGCGGGGGGATTTTGGGGGTAGTTAGCGGGTGATCTATACTTTGCTTGTCTACCCGCTAACCCCTAAAAGGGGGAGTGTTTGGTGGAAAAACTTCGGCCCGTTTTGGCGCCCCGCGCCGGCCGGGCCGCTGAGAAACAGTGCCAGGAGCATCGGCCGCGCTAAACCGGTGCTCGTGGTTGGTCGCTGGGGAAGCGCCGCGCCCTGCGCGGTGGACTTCCCACGCACAAGGGAGTGATCCGTGGAAAAGCGGCGTCTTAGCGATGACGATCAGGCGGTCCAGAAGGCTCTGGACTACCTCAAGGCGCAAACGGCAATCCCCGTCACCATGTACGGGGAAGTCAAGAGCCCGAAGAAGCTCCAGATCGTCAACTGGATCGGGCTTCGTACCCCCGCGTTGGAAAACCTCGAGGTGGTCAGCGCAGCAGGTGTCGGTGGACGCGTCATGGCCACCCGGCGTCCGGTCGGTGTCTCCGACTACACCCGAGCCAAGGCCATCAGCCACGAGTACGACTCCCTCATTTGCGATGAAGGCCTGCACTCGCTCGTTGCCGTGCCAGTGATCGTGAGCCGTTCACTACGGGGCGTTCTCTACGCCGGCATCCACTCCCGAGCTCGCCTGGGGGATAAGGTCCTGGAGGAAGTCACCATGACCGCCCGCTGCCTCGAGCAGGAGCTCGCTATCAACGAGGCAATGCGCGAGCGTGCCTCCGGTGAGCCCGCGCAGGCAGCCTCGGAAGGCAAGGCCGCCGAGGACACCCCGAAGCCCTCCGGCTCGTTGAATAGCGCCGAATGGGAGCAGGTCCGCGCGACCCACTCCAAGCTGCGCATGCTCGCCAGCCGCGTGGAGGACGAGACGCTCCGCCGCGACCTGGAGGCACTGTGTACCCAGATGGTCTCTCCAGTCCGCGTCAAGCAGACCACCAAGTTGTCCGCCCGCGAGTTGGACGTCCTGTCCTGCGTCGCCCTCGGCCACACGAACGTCGAGGCCGCGGAGGAGATGGGCATCGGCGCGGAAACTGTGAAGAGCTACCTGCGCTCCGTCATGCGCAAGCTTGGTGCCCACACCCGCTACGAGGCTGTCAACGCTGCCCGCCGCATCGGCGCTCTGCCGTAAAACAACGCTCTGCCTTAAAAACACAGTGGTCACGCGGGGCCTCCGCCGTCCCGCTTAGTGTCCGGGCCACACCCCACGGGGCGTCGGTCGGCAGCTGTGGAAGGTTTTAACGCGTATCCTTGGCTGTTGTGAACGACAGTTTTGTGGTGAATGGAGGCGCCCGGCTGCAGGGCGCAGTGAAAGTCAGCGGCGCGAAAAACAGCGTGCTTAAGCTCATGAGTGCCGCCATGCTCGCCGAGGGCCGGACCGTCCTGAAGAACTGCCCGCAGATCTCGGACGTCCCTTACATGGCGGACGTCCTTCGGGGCCTTGGCTGCGACGTTGAGCTGGACGGCGGTACCGTCGTCATCGACGTCCCGGCGGAGATCAATCACGACGCCGACTTCGACGCTGTCCGCCAGTTCCGCGCATCCGTTGCCGTTCTTGGCCCACTGACCGCACGCTGCCACCGTGCGCGAGTCGCTCTTCCCGGCGGCGACGCCATCGGCTCCCGCCCCCTCGATATGCACCAAACTGGGCTGGAGACGCTCGGTGCAACCACCCGCATTGAGCACGGTTGCGTGGTCGCAGAGACCAGTGGCCTGCACGGTGCTGAGATTAAGCTCGACTTCCCCTCGGTCGGAGCGACGGAGAACATCCTGACCGCGGCGGTTCTGGCTAATGGCGTCACCGTCCTGGATAACGCCGCCCGCGAGCCGGAAATCGTCGACCTGTGCAACATGCTCAACGAAATGGGTGCGAAGGTCGAGGGCGGGGGATCGAACGTCATCACCGTCACCGGCGTGGAGAAGCTGCATCCGGTTGAGCACGAGGTGGTCGGTGACCGCATCGTCGCCGGCACGTGGGCGTATGCCGCGGCGATCACCCAGGGGGACGTCGCCGTCGGCGGCATCGACCCGCAACACCTGCACCTTCCGCTGGAGAAGCTCAAGCTCTCCGGTGCACGCGTGGAGACCTACCCGACTGGCTTCCGCGTCGTGCAGGAGTCTAAGCCCACCGCGGTGGATTATCAGACCCTTCCTTTCCCTGGCTTCCCGACTGATCTGCAGCCGATGGCGATCGCACTGTGCGTGGCCTCGGAGGGAATGAGCGTGATCACGGAGAACATCTTCGAATCCCGCTTCCGCTTCGTCGACGAGCTCGTCCGTCTTGGCGCGGACGCCAGCGTCGACGGTCACCATGTGGTCATTAGGGGAGGACGTCAGTTGTCCTCTGCACCGGTGTGGTCCTCGGATATCCGTGCCGGGGTGGGGCTGGTGCTCGCCGGGCTGATTGCCGATGGTGAGACGGAGGTCCACGACGTCTTTCACATCGATCGTGGCTACGAGGACTTCGTTGGCACGCTGCGTAGCCTCGGCGCGGACATTCGCCGGGTGGAGCGCTAGTAGCGCAGGCGGTTACCGCCTAACACGGGGATATAAGCATCGACACCCTAGGTCAGAATGAACTCTGACCTGGGGTTTTGTGTTTGTTGTGGGCTGTGTGTAGATTATTGATCTGCAAGGCCGCCGGCGCTGATGCCGGGTGGTTGGGTTCCCCTTCGGTCTTGTTTCCGTATCACTGTCTTTGGTGAACGGTCAGTAATCGAGAGTTTTTCTCCGGTTTGCTTCTAGTTCATGCGGGTGATAAGCTCGGAATCCGCCTCAACGTGAAGCGCCACAGTGTTGTGGTTGTGGAGTGTTGTGTGCATATGTTGTTTGAGAACTCAAT
>DWUR01000134.1 GCA_019120635.1 Candidatus Corynebacterium intestinavium
TCGAATGGCAAGACCATCCCGGTCACCGGCACCATCTACGAGTCCTCGAAGCCGTGGGGGGGTAAGGGGCCGCGCCCGCTGATGCTGATCGCCCCCGGCACCCAGGGCTCCTCCAATGCGTGTGCGCCGGGCAAGCTCGCGCCGTGGGGGCTGGAGTACGAGGCGCTGCCCGCCCTTCAGGCGCTGATGCGTGGCTGGGATGTCGCGCTGACCGACCTGCCGGGCCTGGGGACCCGCGCGCAGCACACCTACATGAACCGCGTGGCCCAGGGGAACGCGACGCTGGATATCGGACGCGCCGCGAAGAACATGGGCATCCGTGGGGTCAGCGATCAAACCCCGGTGGCGACCTGGGGCTACTCCCAGGGCGGTGGGTCAAGTGCTTCTGCCCTGGAGCTAGCAGACTCCTACGCCCCGGAGCTGAACCTCGTCGCGGGCTACGCGGGCGGCATCCCGGCGAACCTGGGAGTGGTGGCTGGCGCCATCGATAACGGCGCGCTCGCCGCGGCCCTCGGCTACGCCATCAACGGCCTGCTGTACTCCGATCCGGAGCTGCGCGAGCCGATCTACTCGAAGCTCAACGACAAGGGCCGGAAGCTGCTGGAGCAAACGAAGGACGAGTGCGTGCCGGAGTCCCTGCTCCGCCACGCCTACAAGGACACCCGCACGCTCACCAAGGATGGTTCCTCCCTGACGGAGCTGATGCAGGAGGAGCCGATCGCCAGCGCGGTGCAGAAGCAGCTGATCGGCACGCTCTCCCCGTCCGTCCCGGTGTACATCGGGCAGGGCAAGAACGACGACACGATCCCGGCCTCCCAGGCCCGCGACCTGGCCCGCAGCTGGCTGGGCAAGGGAGCGAAGGTGTACTACCGGGAGCAGGACGTGCCAAGCGTGGCTCCGCTGGTGGACCACGCGATCCCGATGATGGCGAACCTCTCCCCCGCGGTGCTGTGGCTGGAGAAGGTCATCAATGGCCAGCCCTATGAGCTGTCCACCGCTGATCAGATCCCGCGCTAGGCCGAGCTCGCGGGGTCGCTAACCCGACCCCGCGCTGCCCGACCCGGCACCACATCGGCGCTGCGCCTCGGCACCGCTGTCGGACTGCACCGACGTATGCCCCCGCGCATAGCAAGAGCCGCGGCCACCCGTACTGGGTGTGCCGCGGCTCTTTAGCTTTCACCGGTCTCCCCCGGCTGTGCCGGCCTGCGGAGGGTTTAGTCCTCGGACTGCCCCTCGGAGCCGGTGCTTTCGCCAGCGTTCTCGCCGCTAGCGCCCTCCTCAGGCACGTCGCCGGCTGCCGCAAAGGCGACGGAGACCTTGGCCTCCTCGGACGGGCTGCGGTGCGCCTCTCCGTCCTCGACCTCGAAGTCAGCGGCGTCGAACTCCGGCAGTGGCTTCGGCTTGGAACCGAAGACGAACTTCGCGTCCTTGCCGGCGGACTCGCCGTCCCAGTTCTTCACGTCCACGGTGACGATCTCGCCTGCACCGAACTCGCCGAAGAGGATCTTCTCGGAGAGCTCGTCCTCGATCTCGCGCTGGATCGTGCGACGCAGCGGGCGGGCACCCAGGACTGGGTCGAAGCCGCGCTTGGCGAGCAGGTTCTTGGCCTTCTCGCTGACCTCGATGCCCATGTCCTTGTCCTCCAGGGCGCGGCGGACGCGACCCATGAGCAGGTCCACCATCTGGACGATCTGCTCGCGGGTGAGCTGGTGGAAGACCACGATGTCGTCGATACGGTTCAGGAACTCCGGACGGAAGTGCTTCTTCAGCTCGTCATCCACCTTGGACTTCATCCGCTCGTACTGCGCGGCCTCATCCTGCTCGCCGGAGCTGGAGAAGCCCATGCCGACGGCCTTGGAGATATCCCTGGTGCCCAGGTTCGAGGTGAAGATCAGCACCGTGTTCTTGAAGTCCACGATGCGGCCCTGGCCATCGGTCAGGCGACCTTCCTCCAGCACCTGCAGCAGGGTGTTGTAGATGTCCTTATCGGCCTTCTCGATCTCGTCGAAGAGGACGACGGAGAACGGCTTGCGGCGGACCTTCTCGGTCAGCTGGCCGCCCTCGTCGTAGCCGACGTATCCCGGAGGGGCACCGAAGAGGCGGGAGGCGGTGAACTTGTCGTGGAACTCACCCATGTCCACCTGGATCAGGGCGTCGTCGTCGCCGAAGAGGAACTCGGCGAGTGCCTTGGACAGCTCCGTCTTACCTACACCGGACGGACCGGCGAAGATGAAGGAGCCGGACGGGCGGTTCGGGTCCTTCAGGCCGGCACGGGTGCGGCGGATCGCGCGGGAGACGGCCTTGACGGCATCGTCCTGGCCGATGATGCGCTTGTGCAGCTCGCCTTCCATGTCCAGCAGTCGGGAGGACTCCTCCTCCGTGAGCTTGAACACCGGGATGCCGGTCCAGTTGGCCAGCACCTCTGCGATCTGCTCTTCGTCAACCTCGGCGACCTCATCGAGCTCGCCGGCGCGCCAGGCCTTTTCCTTCTCGGCGCGCTCCTCGGTCAGGGTGCGCTCGTCGTCGCGCAGTGCTGCTGCCTTCTCGAAGTCCTGCTCATCGATCGCGGCCTCCTTCTTGCGGCGGACCTCAGCGATCTTGTCGTCGACTTCCTGGACGGACTTCGGCGCGGTGAGGCGCTTGATGCGCATGCGCGCGCCCGCCTCGTCGAGCAGGTCAACAGCCTTATCCGGCAGGAAGCGGTCGTTGATGTAGCGGTCGGCCAGGGTGGCTGCGGAACGCAGGGCACCGTCGGTGATGGACACGCGGTGGTGCGCCTCGTAGCGGTCGCGCAGACCCTTCAGGATCTCGATGGTGTCCGCGACGGATGGCTCCGGCACCTGCACCGGCTGGAAGCGGCGCTCCAGGGCGGCGTCCTTCTCGATGTGCTTGCGGTACTCCTCTAGCGTGGTGGCACCGATGGTCTGCAGCTCGCCGCGGGCCAGCTTCGGCTTCAGGATGGAGGCAGCGTCGATCGCGCCCTCCGCGGCACCGGCACCGACGAGGGTGTGGATCTCGTCGATGAACAGGATGATGTCGCCACGTTGGTTGATCTCCTTGAGCACCTTCTTCAGGCGCTCCTCGAAGTCACCGCGGTAACGGGAGCCCGCGACCAGAGAGCCCAGGTCCAGGGAGTAGACCTGCTTATCGCGCAGGGTCTCCGGGACCTTGCCGTTGACGATATCCAGGGCCAGGCCCTCGACGACGGCGGTCTTACCCACACCCGGTTCACCGATGAGCACCGGGTTGTTCTTGGTGCGGCGGGAGAGCACCTGCATGATGCGTTCGATCTCGCCGGCGCGGCCGACGACGGGGTCCAGCTTGCCGTCCTTGGCAGCCTGCGTGAGGTTGCGGCCGAACTGGTCCAACACCAGGGAGTTGGACTTCTGGCCCGCCTTGGCTCCGCCCTGGCCGGACGGGGCGACACCGGCGACGGCCGGCTGGTCCGGGGCCTCCTCGTGCTCGCCACCACCCTCGTAGCCGGAGAGCAACTGAATAACCTGCTGGCGAACGCGAGACAGGTCGGCGCCCAGCTTCACCAGCACCTGGGCGGCTACGCCCTCGCCCTCACGGATGAGGCCGAGCAGGATGTGCTCGGTGCCGATGTACTTGTGGCCGAGCTGCAGTGCCTCGCGCAGGGCCAGCTCCAGCACCTTCTTGGCGCGTGGGGTAAACGGGATATAACCGCTCGGCGGGTTGCCACCGGAGCCGATGATCTCCTTGACCTCGGTGCGAACCGCATCGAGGGAAATCCCCATGGACTCGAGCGCCTTGGCGGCCACCCCTTCACCCTCTTGGATCAGCCCCAGGAGGATGTGCTCGGTACCGATGTAATTGTGATTCAGCGCTCGCGCTTCCTCTTGTGCCAAGACGACAACGCGTCGTGCCCGGTCGGTAAACCTTTCGAACATTTATCTCCCTTTTCGCTCGTGCGCTTTGATGCCCCACCATAACCGGGCAAGCGCCTTCCTTAAATCGCATTCCGTGCAACGCCGGGAGCCCCGCGGAGCATTCCGGCACCCACATCCGCCCGATCCGCGATAAAAGCCCAGTTCATCGCACCTTTTTACCGGCAATAACCCGGATGATTCAGCCTGTACGCCCCTAGCGAACACCCGCCGAAACGCGCTGTTCTCCCCTCCGACACGCCCCTCCCGAGCCGACATCGCCAAAGCCAAACGTGATCCAAATCACTTAGATAGGGTGACCAACATAGCTATTAGGTGAGCACAGCTACTCACCTATCGCTGCAATACAGGCGCGGGGGAACGCCCGTGCAGACACATCCGATTCGACAGGGGTAATCGCAATGACCGACACGTTCTCGCCCACAGGTCCGGCAGGCATCAAGGAAAAGCTCAGCCACACACTTGGCTCGGCGGGCACGCTCGCGCTCGGCACCCTCCCCCTGATGCGTTCCGGCGTGCTGGGGTCGATGACGCCCGTGGCCGCCGCGAAGGCCTTGGGTTCCATGTACCAGTGGGAGTTCCAGCCCGCCTCCCTGCTGGCGATTGGTGCTGCCCGCGACCCGTTCCACACCGCAATCATCGACGACCGTGGCTCCATGACCTACCAGGAGCTGCACAACCAGGTGAACCAGCTGGCAAAGGCGCTGTTCCGCATCGGCATCCGGGAGCGCGACCGCATCGGCGTGCTGACCCGCAACCACCGCGGTTTCATCATGGCGCTGTGCGCCCACGGCCGCCTGGGCACCGACCTCGTCCTGTTCAACACCGGGGCCTCGGCGGAACAGACCCGCGCGGTCGCTCGCGAGAACAAGCTGGACGTCCTGTTCATCGACGAGGAGTTCATCCCGCTGCTGCCGAAGGACTTCGACGACTGCCCCGTCATCGTCGCCCACGAATTCGGCGACACCATCGGGCTCACCCGCGAGGCTGAGGAGGCACTGCCCCAAGACTCGAATATCCTCGACGCCCTGGAGATGGAGGATCACGCGACCCGTAGCGAGGACTGGCCGTCGCTGAGCCTGGTGCTGCGCACGACCCCGGCCGAGCAGACCATCCCGTCCCGCCCCCGCCGCGGCCGCACCATCATCCTGACTTCCGGAACCACCGGTGCCCCGCGCGGCACCCGCCGCCCAGAGCCGCCGAGCTACCTGCCGGCGTCCTCGATCATGAGCCGGATCCCGCTGAAGGCGCGCCGCCCGTTCTACCTGGCCGCCCCGATGTTCCACACCTGGGGTTTTGCCAATATTCAGCTGGCGCTCGCGCTCCGCTCGACGATGGTAATGCAGCGGAAGTTCCGCCCGGAGGACGCGGTGCAGCTGATCGAGGCCAACCGCCCGTACGCGATCGCCATCGTGCCGACGATGCTGCGTCGCCTGCTGGAGGCCGTGCCGGAGGGCATGGACCCGGGCACCAAGGTCATCGCTGCCTCCGGCGAGCCGATCCCGCCTCAGATCGTGGAAAAGACCTTCGAGAAGTTCGGGCCCGCGCTCTACAACCTCTACGGCTCCACCGAGGTTAGCTGGGCAACGATCGCCAACCCGGACGACCTGCAGCGCCACCCGAACACTGCGGGCAAGCCGCCGATGGCCACGGTGGTCAAGGTCCTGGACGAGGACTTCCGCGAGTGCCCGGACGGCGAGGTTGGCCGCATCTTCGTCGCCAACAACATGATGTTCGAGGGCTACACCCGACCGGGCAAGGACAAGGAGACCCACGAGGGCATGATCGCCACCGGCGACCTGGGGTACTGGGAGGACGGCCTGCTGTTCGTCTCCGGCCGCTCCGATGACATGGTCGTCTCCGGCGGTGAGAACGTCTACCCCACCGACACCGAGCACATCATCGGCACCCTGCCGGAGATCCTCGAGGTCTGCGTCCAGGGCGTTCCGGACGACGAGTTCGGCCAGGCGCTGTGCGCGTGGATCGTCACGAAGGAGGAGCTGAGCGCAGCCGATAAGCAGAAGCTGCAGGAGGAGATCAAGGCGACCGTCTCCAAGCAGCTGGCCCGCTTCGCCGTGCCGCGCCACTTCGTGTACGTGGACTCGCTGCCCCGCAACGCGGTGGGCAAGGTCGTGCGTCGCGAGCTGCCACGGCCGGATACCGCAGCCACTGCTTAAGCCGGCGGGCTGAGCGCGCCTAAGGCGCATCCCAGCCACCGGCACAGCACAGCGCCCCGGGTGTTTCTCCACCCGGGGCGCTGTTTTTTGCTTAGGCTTCTCGGCTCTTAGAAGATCCAGCCGATCACGAGGACACCCACCGCACCGATCAGCGCGGCAGCCGGGATCGTGATGATCCACGCCAGGGCGATCGGCTTCATCAGGCGCCAGTTCGCAGCACGGTTGACGATACCCACGCCCAGCACCGCACCGATGAGGATGTGCGTGGAGGACACCGGCAGGCCGGAGATGGACGCCGCCATCACCACGCCCGCAGCGGCGAGCTCAGCAGCGAAGCCGGAGGCCGGGTGGATGTGGGTCAGCCCCGTGCCGACCGTCTCGATCACCTTGCGGCCGATGAACCACAGGCCGGAGATCAGAGCCACGCCGGCGGCGAGCATCAGAGCCATCGGCACCGGAGCGGTCGCGTTGATGTCGCCAGTCTTCAGCACGTCGAAGATCGCGGCGAAGGGACCCACCGCATTCGCGATGTCGTTGGAGCCGTGGGAGAAGGCGAAGGCGGACGCGGTGAAGACCTGCATCCAGCTGAACATCACGAAGGTCGCGCGATCCACGGAGTAGGGCCGCAGCCCGGTGGTGAAGGAGCGCAGGGTGAGGAACACCGCGATGCCCACGATCGCGACGATGCCGAAGACCATGGCGCTCGTCATGTTCGGCATGATGTTGCTCAAACTCTTCAGCAGGAGCATGCCGGTGATGATCATTGCGCCGATAGCGGCCAGCGACGGACCCCAGGTCTCCAGGGCGCGGTGTGCCTCGATCTCCCGCTCGTCCTTCTCGATGACGACGAGCTCGCGGTAGTAGTCGGACTCTAGGTCCTGTGGTTCCGCACGCCCGGTGATGTAGACGGAGGCGTCGCGGGCGATGGTCTGGGTATAAGCCGCGCGCTGCACCTCGTTGAGGCGGGAGAAGAGGTCCTTGTGGCGCTTCTTGTGCTCGCTGCGGCGCTCCTGCATCTCGCGCATCTTGTGCTCGACCTCATCGTTGTAGCGCAGCACGTGGCGCTTGATGAAGGAGTACAGGACGAGGGCAACCAGGCCACCGAGCACTGGGGAGAGCACCCAGCTCATCGCGATCTCGCCGATCTTGCCCCACTGGACCATCTCCAGTCCGCCGGTGCCCGTGGCAATGCCCTGGGCCACCGCGGCACCGACGATGCCGCCGATGATGGAGTGGGTGGTGGATACCGGCCAGCCCTTGCGGGTCGCGATCAGCAGCCACAGTGCCGCGCCGAGCAGGGCGGCCATCATGATGTAGGCGAAGTGCTGCGGGTCGAGGTCCACACCGTCCAGATCGACGATGCCGGAACGGACGGTATCGGTGACGTCACCGCCGGCGATCAGCGCACCGCCGACCTCGAAGACGGCGGCGATAAGCAGTGCCTGCTTGATGGTCAGTGTCTTCGCACCGACGGAGGTACCGAAGGAGTTCGCGACGTCATTACCGCCGATGTTGAACGCCATGAACATGCCGAAGATGATCGTGACGATCAGGATCCCGATGTTCGCGGACTCCGGCATGAGGTCCACGGACCACCAGGTCAGTGAGAGAACCGCGATGAGCAGCAACCCGCCGAAGATGGTGTGCCACCAGAAGTCGTTTTCTTGTCCTGCTGCGCTCCCGTTAATGGGGGCTTTGGTCTCCGGTTGAGACATTCAGTGCTGACCTAACTCGTAAATCAAACAGTTGCGAATAAGACATTTCACGGGCCCCAGCTTTGTCAGAGAGATCCCAGGCATTACACATTTTGCCTTGCTCCCGGAGTTTTCTAAAGCCCATAATTCCCACCGGGGGGTGGGCGTTAACCCCGGCGCAAAAATAACCCCGCTACCAGCGATCATCTTTGCCGGTAACGGGATTATTCAGAGTGGGTGAAAAGCTGAAGTTCCGCTTACTTCAGCTCAGCGGAGCTCAGGCCCAGCTCGCGGCGGGCGACGATGAGCTGCTGAATCTGCTGGGTGCCCTCGAAGATGTCGAGGATCTTGGAGTCACGGGACCACTTCTCCAGCAGGTCGCGCTCGGAGTAGCCGTAAGCACCGGCCAGCTCCACAGCGCGCAGGGTCAGGTCGGTCGCCATGCGGCCGGCCTTCGCCTTACAGATGGAGGCCTCCTTGGAGTTCGGGTTCTTGTTATCCGCCATCCATGCTGCGCGCATGGTCAGCAGGTAGGCGGCCTCCCAGTCGGACTCGAGGCGGATGTACTCGGACGCCGCAGCGGACTGGTTCCAGGCCGGTGCGTCGTAGTCGATTTTCACGCCAGCGTCGGTGAGGACCTCGCGCAGGCGCTCCAGAGAGGCGCGTGCAACACCGACAGCCATCGCTGCGACCAGCGGGCGGGTGTTGTCGAAGGTCGCCATCACGCCACCGAAGCCCTTCTTGGTGTCCACCTCTGGGGAACCAAGCAGGTTGTCCTTCGGGATGCGCACGTTGTCGAGGATGAAGTGCGCGGTGTCGGAGGAGCGGATGCCCAGCTTGTGCTCGAGGCGAACCAGCTCGAAGCCCGGGGTGTCGCGCGGGACGACGAAGGACTTGATGGCTGCGCGGCCTGCGGACTTGTCCACGGAGGCCCAGACGACCACGTGGGTGCAGCGCTCACCGGCGGTGACGAAGATCTTCTCGCCGTTCAGGACGTACTCGTCGCCGTCCAGCTTCGCGGTCGCGGCGACGGCCGCGGAGTCGGAGCCGAACTGCGGCTCGGTGATGGCCATGGCGGCCCAGATCTTGCCGAAGCGCTCGAGCTGCTCGTCGGTGGCGACGGCGGCGACGGCTGCGTTGCCCAGGCCCTGGTACGGGATGGACAGGGTGAGGCCGACGTCGCCCCAGCAGGTCTCCATGACGTTCAGGGCGGCGGCCATGTTGCCACCGTTCTTCACGCCGGTGTCCTGCTTCTTGTCCCCGCGGCTGCTGGTAGCGCCGGCCATGGCCACGCCACCATCAGCGGCACCCTCGACGAGGGATGCCATGGTGTCGAGCTCGACCGGGCGCTCGTGCTCCTTGAGGTCGTACTTGCGGGAGATGGGGCGGAAAATCTGTGCGGCCGCCTGGTGTGCCTGGTTGGCGCCCGCCTTCAGACGCTTGGGAAGTTCCAGATTAAGCATGATCTTTTTCCTCTGCTTTCGGGACTGTGTTGTGCGTAGATGCCAAAAGTCTTGTTATGGCGGGTTAGATGACGACGACGCCCTCGGCAACGCCGATCGCGCGCATGTCGCGGTACCAGCGCTCGACCGGGTGCTCCTTGGTGTAGCCGTGGCCACCCAGCAGCTGGACACCGTCCAGGCCCATGACCATGCCCTTGTCGGAGGCGTAGCGGCGAGCAAGGCCAGCCTCGCGGTGGTAGGACAGGCCCTGGTCGAGGCGGGATGCGCCGCGCAGCATGATCAGGCGCAGGCCGTCGAGCTCGATGCGCAGGTTGGCGACCATGAAGGCCACTGCCTGACGGTGGGAGATCGGCTCGCCGAAGGCCTCACGCTCGTTGACGTACTTCTTGGTGTACTCGAGGATGGCCTCGCCGGTGCCGGAGGCCAGTGCGGCCCAGCCCAGGCGGGAGCGGCGGACGATCTCCGCGTACTGCTCGGTGCGGTCGGTGTCGGAGAGGTTCGCGCCACCCAGGAGGTTGGCGGCCGGGACGCGGACGTCCTTGAGGATCACGCGGCCAAGGGCTGCGGCGCGCAGACCCATGGACGGGTCGGACTCGACCTCGAGGCCCTCGGTACCGGACTCGACGATGACGAAGGTGTTCACGCCGTCCAGCTCGACGGCGATGACGAAGAGCTCGCACTCCGCGGCGTTCGGGACCATGGTCTTCACGCCGTTGAGGACGACGTCGTCGCCCTCCAGCTTCGCGGTGGTCTGCAGCTCGAAGGCGTCGAACATCGGGCGAGCCTCGGAGACCACGACGGCTGCCGGCGGGACGGACTCGCCGGAGAAGGACGGCAGGTAGGTCTTCTGCTGGGCGTCGTCACCGTAGTTGGTGATGGTGTTGGCCACGCCTGCTGGGGCGAGGATGGAGACGGCCAGGCCCATGTCGCCGAAGCCGAGCGCCTCGGCGATGAGGGCGTTGGTGCTGGCGCCGGATGCGCTGGCGATGCCCTCGAACTCCTCCGGGAGGTTCACGAGAGCGATGCCGAGCTCAGCGGCGGTGTCGAGCAGGCCCTCGGTCGGCTTGGACTCGTCGTTGGCCTCCGCAGCGGCCGGACGCAGGCGCTCGATAGCGAACTCGCGCACCGCGTCGAGGATCATCTGCTGGTCCTCGGTCGGGTTCAGGTCGAACGGTGCCTTGCCCGGCTCGAACTGCTGGACGTCACCCTCGTTCTGCTTCGGGAGACGGACCGGGTCGCCGGAGCCCTTGATGCGCTTGAACTGGCGGTTCATCGCGCCGGCGGTACGGATGCCGCCCTTGGCGGTCTCGTAGGCGACGCGGTCGACGGCCTTGTTGAGGTTGTACTTTTCTGCGAAGTCGGAACCAGTGAAACGAGACAGCGCCCGCATAACGACACCAATGGCGTCACGCTTGACGTTGTTCAGCCCCGGGGTGGAGTCGTTGAGCTTCTTGGAGTCGCTCATTGTCTGGTAGCCACCTTTCAGTAGAGGTGCCCTACGCATCGCTCGTTGCGATCCGCCGAGCATCACCATGTGCGGATAATGATCTTATTAATCATAACTTGGCATCATGGCGCAGATCACATTTTCCGCAGAATGCCATAAAGAAAGCCACACACCATGGGCGGTGTGTGGCTTTATGCAATCGAGAGGAAGATTACTTCTCGGGCTTCACCAACGGGAAGAGCACGGTCTCGCGGATGCCCAGGCCCGTGAAGGCCATCAGCAGGCGGTCCAGACCCATGCCGGTACCAGCGGTCGGCGGCATGCCCTGCTCCATTGCCTGCAGGAAGTCCTCATCGAGAACCATGGCCTCATCGTCGCCGCCCGCAGCCAGGCGAGCCTGATCCTCGAAACGCTCGCGCTGGATGACCGGGTCAACCAGCTCGGAGTAGCCGGTCGCCAGCTCGAAGCCGCGCAGGTAGAGATCCCACTTCTCGGTCACGCCACGCTCGGTGCGGTGCTGGCGCACCAGCGGGGAGGTCTCGACCGGATAGTTGTAGACGAAGACCGGGCCCCACAACTGGTCCTCGCACAGAAACTCCCAGATCTCCTCGACGAGCTTGCCGTGGCCCCAGCCGCCGTCCTTCGGGACCTCCAGGCCGATGACCTTCGCTAGTGCCTTGAGCTCCTCGACGGTGGAGTCGACGGTGACCTCTGGCTGATCCGGGAATTTCTCGGCCAGCGCCTTATTCAGGGACGGGTAGACCTCGATGACAGGCCATTCGCCGCCGAGGTCGTACTCGGTGCCGTCGTGCATGGTCAGCTTGGTGGTGCCGAAGACCTCCTCAGCGACCTCCTGGATGACCTCGCGGGTCATCGTCGCTGCGGTGTTGTAGTCCCCGTATGCCTGGTAGGTCTCCAGCATCGCGAACTCCGGACTATGGGAGCGGTCGATGCCCTCGTTGCGGAAGTTGCGGTTGATCTCGAAGACGCGGTCCAGGCCGCCGACGACGGCGCGCTTGAGGTACAGCTCCGGCGCGATGCGCAGGTAGAGGTCGATATCCAGCGCATTGGAGTGGGTCACGAACGGGCGAGCCGCGGCACCACCGTGCAGAGTCTGCAGCATCGGGGTCTCGAGCTCATTGAACCCGCGGCGCTCCAGGGCGTGACGCAGTGCGCGCATCACCTTGATGCGGGTCATGGCGTTCTTGCGGGCTTCCTCGCGCATGATCAGGTCGGTGTAGCGGTGACGCACGCGGGCGTCCTCGCTCATCTCCTTGTGCGCAACCGGCAGCGGGCGCAGTGCCTTGGCCGCCATGAACCACTCCTGGGCCATGACGGAGAGCTCGCCGCGGCGGGAGGAGATCACGCGTCCCTTGGCGAAGACGATGTCGCCCAGGTCGACCTCCGCCTTCCAGCGGTCCAGCGCTTCCGCGCCGACCTCGGCCTGGGAGAGCATGACCTGCAGCTGGGTGCCGTCGCCGTCCTGCAGGGTGGCGAAGGCCAGCTTGCCGGTGTTGCGGACGAACATCACGCGGCCGGCCACGCCGACGACGGTGTCCGTCTCCTCACCGACGCCCAGGAGGGTCGCCCCCTCCGGAAGGGCGGCGAGCTTCTCCGCAGCCTCCGGGTCGTCTTCCTTGGGCTTGACCGCCCACTGCTGACGAACCTCCGCCAGCGTGTGAGTCCTGGGAACTTCTACTGGATAAGCCTGACGGCCTTCGTCAAGGATGCGCTCGCGCTTCTCACGGCGCACGCGCATCTGCTCGGGAATTTCATCATTGCTGGTGGATGGATTCTTAGTAGTCACCCCACCAGACTACTGCATCGCCGGTACACGCCCGTGAGCGGTTCGCGGACGCAGATGAACCCGTTTATGACACGGCAAACGGGGCCTGGCCCACCACTGGCCGAGCCCCGCTATACCCCGCCAGAATGAGCCCAGTTTTAGCTGATCAGCCAGTCGTTCGGACTGAAGAGCTCGAAGGCAACCTTTTCCGGAGCCAGCGCATGCTCATTATCGGCGATCTGCTCGCGGATGTTCTGCATGAAGGACGTTCCGCCGCACAGGAACCAGTACGCGCCGGTTGGCAGTAGCCCCTCAGCCGCCAGTTCCTCGAGATTCATGCGCTGGTCGCTCTCCCGGTAGAAGGGCTTATAGGTGCCGCCGATCTGCGCGCTCAAGCTCTCCTGCAGATCGCGCTGCGCGTGCTCCTGGTCGGAGGAATCCGCGTGGAGCACCACAACCTGGCGCTCAGACTTGGCGGCGGCAAGGGCGGACAACATGCCGACCATCGGGGTGGAGCCGATGCCCTGAGAGACCAGCACCACCGGGGCGCTTGAATCGTCGAGCACCAGGTCACCGGCCGGCAGGGTGGCGTCGACACGGTCCCCATCGGAGAGGGAGTCCATCAGGAAGGAGGACACCTCGCCGTCGCGCTGGACGGCGATGCGGATGCAGCCAGCCTCCCTGTCCACGTCGACGAGGGAATACTGACGCAGCTGGCGAGCACCGTCGGGCAGCCGCACGCCGATGGAGGTGTACTGGCCGGGAAGGGCGTCCATAAACTTCTCGGTCATCTCGTCCGGACGGAGGGTGAATTCCATCGCCTCGGCGGGCAGCTGCTTGCGCGTGATGATCTCGGCCGTGGTGAAGACCTCGCCGTCGGCGACGCCTGCGGAGCGGTAGAGCTCGCGCTCGTAGTCGATGAGAACCTTGGCCATGAGCCAGTAGACCTCGTCCCAGGCCGCGGCGACCTCGGGGGTGACGACGTCCTCGCCGAGCACCTCGACGATGGCGGCGAAGAGGTTGTCGTGGACGATGGGGTACTGATCTTCCACGATCCCCAGGGACACGTGCTTGTGACCGATGCGGGAGAGCATCTCCACCGGGTCCGGGGCGCTGTCGTCCACGAGCATTGCAGCAAAGGTTGCGATGGAGGCAGCCAGCGCCTTCTGCTGCTCCCCGGACTTCTGGTTGCCACGGTTGAAGGTATCGGCGATCAGCTCCGGGTGGGCGGCGAACATCTTCTCATAGAAGATGGGGGTGATCTTCGTGATATTCGCACCAACGAGCGGGAGGGTCTGCTTGATGATCTCGGCATTGCCTGGGGTCAAGCGGCCGCGGGCATTGGCTGGGGTCTCGGCGATGAACATTGCGAATCATTCCTCCTCAAGAAACTCCCCGCTGGGAAGTTAAGACGTGGGCTTTGCTTTGAACGTCGGAGCGCCGAGAGACACGGGCCCGCCGGAGGCTCTGGCAGCAAGCCCCTTCGTCGCGGACACAAGGTCGCCGACGGTATCCCCGTCGAGGGTGGCGAAAAACGCCTCCTGCGCCGCGGCGAGCCGGTGGCGCAGCGCGCAGTCGTGGCGCGCGAAGGGACACTGCAGCGCCCCCTCGCAGTCGACGACTTCCCGGTTGCCTTCGAGTTGGCGCAGGAGTGCGCCGACGCTCGCGTGCATGCCCTGTTCAGTGATATGCACCCCGCCGTAACGTCCGCGGATGGATTCGAGCAGCCCGTCGCTGGCCAGCACGTTGACGACCTTCGCGACATGGTTTCGCGAGGCGTTGAGCTGGTCCGCAAGGTCCTGAATCCGTATTGGCGAACGGTCGGCAGCATCCACAGCCTGGGTGGCACCGAGCAGCATCAGTACGCGAAGCCCCAGGTCAGCGAATGTTGTGAGTTGCATAATTCCAACCTATCCAAAAACTCCTTAAAGATGTATCCGTAATACATCTTTTATGGTGTGCTGTTAATCACAGCCGTACATAGTGGCAAAGCCCGCCGCGCACCGATGCGCAGGCGGGCCGACAATCCCCTCAGGGGCTACTCCCCCTCCGGGTGGCGCGGATCCTTCAGGCCGCTGCCCGCCGGGGCGTGGCCCGGGTCCTCCCCCAGCTCAACCTGCTTATTGTTCTCGTCGACGAAGATCACCCGCGGGTGGTAATCCCCCAGCCCGGCATTGTCGAAGATGCCGTAGCCGATGATAATCACCAGGTCGCCGGGGCTGATCAGGCGGGCGGCCGCGCCGTTGATGCCGATGACCCCGCTGCCCCGCTCGCCGGTGATGGCATAGGTGGTCAGCCGGTTGCCGTTATCGATATCGACGATGTCGATCTGCTCGCCCTCGAGGATGTCGGCGGCGTCCATCAGGTCTGCGTCGATGGTGCAGGAACCCACGTAGTGCAGGTCGGCCTGGGTGACCGTCGCGCGGTGGATCTTTGACTTCAGCATGGTGCGGAACAAGGGAGGAACCTAACTTTTTCTAGCTCTGGGGTGCGGCATCGGGAGCGGCAGGGGCGGCAGCATCGGGGCCACCTGCGCCCTGCTCGGGGTCCAAGTTCTTGAACCCTACACCAATCGGCACGCCAACATTATCGATCAGCCGGGTGCTGCCCACGCGCGCGGCGACCAGCAGACGGGCGTCCCCGGTCTCCGGGGCCTCGCCGAGATCGGTGCCACGAAGAGCAAGATAGTCAACCTCGACGCCCTCGGCGTCGTCGAGAATGGCACGGGCGGTGGACAGCACCGCTTCCGCGCCGTCCTCGGCGACAAAGGAACCGGCCGTCAGTGCCGCGGAAAGGGTGAGGGCGAGCTCGCGCTCCTCGTCGGAGAGGTAGACGTTGCGGCTGGACAGCGCCAGCCCGCCGCCCTCGCGGACGATCGGAACGCCGTGGACACGCAGCTCCATGTTGAGGTCGTTGACCATCTGCTGGACCAGGACGAGCTGCTGGTAGTCCTTCTCACCGAAGAAGGCGTGGTCACAGTGGGAGATCTGGAAGAGCTTGTTGACGACCGTGAGCATGCCCGCGAAGTGGGTCGGGCGGTGCTCGCCCTCCAGGATCGCGCCGGCCGGGCCGGGATGGATCGTGGTGCGGGGGCCGTTGGGGTACATCTCCCGGGCGGACGGTGCGAAGACGGCGTCCACGCCCGCGGCCTTGAGCTTTTCGACGTCGGCGTCGAGGGTGCGGGGGTAGGCGTCCAGGTCTTCGCCCTCCGCGAACTGCAGCGGGTTGACGAAGATGCTGACCGCGACGAAGGCGCCCGGCATTGCCTTTGCTGCCTTGACCAGGGAAAGGTGGCCTTCGTGGAGCGCGCCCATCGTGGGCACGAGGCACACCGGCTTGCCGGCCTTGCGCATGGCGCGGGTGACCTGGCTGAACTCGTCGATGGTGGTCATCAGAGTGGCCTCGCCGCGGCGGAAGGGCTGGGGGTTTGCCTGCGGGTCGGCCTGGGGGCTGGGCTGATTCTTGGTCATGCGCCTTAGGTTAGTCCACCCGGCAGACCGTGTTCGCTGCGGTAGGCCATGAGCGCCCGCTCAACCTCCGGCGAGCCTGCCGCCTGGGCGGTGCGCTCGGCCATCGGCAGGTAGCGCAGGTGCAGGTTGTGGGAGTGCGGGTCGGCGGAGTCCTCGGAGAGCTGGCGCAGTGCCTCGAGGTGGGCGAGGACGGCGGGGGCGTCGTCGCGGGAGGCGGGGCCGGTCAGGGCGCCCAGGTGCTCGCACAAGGTGGCGTCCGCTCCGGCTCGAACGATGGAGTTGAGCAGCAGCCGGGCCTCGCTAGACTCCCCCTCCCCCTCGATGACGGCCGGATCGTTCGGCTTATCGAGCACCGCATTGAGCATGGAGTGGGCGTCCGAAATGACGGTGACCAGGTGGTTCGCGGCGTGGGCCATGGCGGCGTGATAGGCCGGGCGGCGGTCCTCCGCGATGTGGACGGCCACGCCGCCGAGGGACTGGACGAGTAGTTCGCCGACTGCCTGGCCGACCTCGGAGTCGGTGGTGACGCCCCAGCCGCAGCCCAGCAGGTTTTCGGTGTCCTGCGGGGTGCCGACGAAGCCCATCGCGGGGTGCAGCGCCAGCGGGAGCGCGCCCTCGTCGGTGATGGGTTGGAGCACCTGGCAGCCGTTGCGCCCGGAGGTGTGCATGACCATCTGGCCGTCGCGGACGGTGTGGGCCACCTCGGCGGCGACCTCCGGCAGTACCGGGTCCGGCACGGCGAGGACCACCAGCTGGGCCATCGCGGCCTCGGCCAGCGAAACGATAGGGATGCCCGGGGCGCGCTGGGCTGCGCGTGCCCGGGAGCGCTCGGAGTGGGCGTGGATGCCGTGGACGTGGTGCCCGGCCCGGGTGAAGGCCTCGGCGAGGGCGAGCCCGACGGCACCGGCAGAAATAATCCCCACGCTCAGGCGTGGGGGTTGGCGATCAATCATGGTGAATTTCTACGTCGCGGTGCGAGATCTTGAGGTCGCGGTTCGAGCTACTTCTTGTCGTTCTGCTGGAAGCGCTTCATGAGCTCTGCGACCGTCAAGCCCTCGGAGTTCTCGTCCGCGCGGCGACGGCCCGCGCGGTACTCGTGGGCGCCACGCTTCTCATCGGCAGCTGGCTTGGCGGCAGCGTCCTCCCGCTGCTTCTCAGCCTGCGGCGCAGCCTGCTTCTGTGCCGATCCGCTGGCCTGTTTGCCAGCGGCTTGGCTCGCCTCGTAGGCGCGGAACGCTGGCTCGGTGCGCGGGGCGGGCTGGGCTGCACGCTCCTGCTGGGGAGCCTGCGCGGCCTCGCGCTGCTCGTGCTGGCCGCGGCCCGCCGCCTTCGGCTCGGCGGTCTCGGAGCCACGGTTGGCTGCGGCCTGCGCGCCGGAGGCGCTCGACTGGGCACCGCTCGGGGCGCTCGTCTGCGCGCTGCTGGAGGAGCCGGAGTCCACGACGATCGGGATCTGCGTAGTCTCCTCGGTGTTGTCCCCGGTCCACTTCACGGCAGCGAAGCTGCCGGTGGAAAATGCCGAAGCGCGGCGGTCGGAGCTCGGCTCGCTGTGGTGGCCAAGCGTCGGGGACCCCGCGGAGGAGGCGGCGCGGGCGGACGCGCCCGACTGGCTGCTGCGCGCCGCACGCTGCTCAGCCTGCGGCTGCTTCCACTCAGCCTGCCCGGACCTGCCGGTCTGGTAGCGGCGGTCGGCCGGCTGCGCCCCACCCCGATCCAGCTCGATGATCCGCTCGGCGCGGGCGCGCACGGCGGTCTGCTCGTCGTCCAGCTCCTCGCCGGACATCTCCGCGAGCTGCGCCCGCAGGGAGATCAGCTCGTGACGCAGCTGATCCAGGTGCTCATCGCGCTGGTTGCGCAACTGGCGGGTGTAGTTCTCCTTCAGCGCCGCCTCGCGCTGCTGGTAGCCCGCTACCTCGCGTTCCATCTCCGCACGGTGAGCACGCTCCAGGGTGTTCACGCGCTTCTGCTCGGCGCGCAACGCGCTGGAGTACTTCGAGACCAGCACGATGCCCAGGAATGCGGCCCACAGCGCTGCGATGACCGCGAGCTTCAGCCACAGGTCGGAATCCAGGAACAGCATAAGGATGCTGGCGATCAGCGCCAGCACCACGAGCAGCACCATCAGTACGCGTGGCCCGCTGTTCTGCCCGTCCGTCTGCTCGGCGCCGCCCGCAGCGGCGCTCTGGCTCCAGTTCTCCCTATTGCTCATGCTGGTCACCTTACCTGTTGACGCTGTTATTCACCGGGCACCCCGCCATCTTCCGGTGGTGTGAGGCAGTTCTGTTCCAGCCATTTGCCCGCCACCGCGGCCAGTACCCCGCCGAGCATCCCGACGATCGCGCCCGGGGTGTCCTCCTGCGCGACCACGAGGTGGCCGGCATTGAAGACCAGGAATACGACCATCCCGCCGTAGGCTCCGGCGAAGATCGCGCCGATCCACGCGACGGCCTGGCCGAGCACTCCGCTGAACGCGACCGTCATGGGGTTGACCTGACTGCGGTCCAAGCCGATGGCGTTGTCCTGCAGTTTCTTGCGCATGATGAAGCCCTGCACGCCGCAGATGATCGCGGCGATCCACAGCACGCTGCTGGTCGCCAACTCGATGCGTGGGAAGTGGGCGTAGAAGCCGAGTGCGGTCACCCACGCGAACGCGGCGGCGACCACTGCTGCGACCACCAGCGCCGTGGGCGCGACCTGCTTCATCTTCTTCATGTTTTTCAGTCTACCCAGGGCTCGTCGCGGTCCCTGGCCTCGTTGCTACCGTTTTTTAGGAGGTCAACTCCAGCCTCCCCGGGCGTGGCCGAACCGGTCAGCAGCGCCCCGAGCTGGGTGATGCCCGCGGTCTCCTCTTCGGGTAGCTGGGCCAGCCACTCACCGACCGTGGCGGTTGTAGCCGGTCCTGCCGGGGATCCGGGCACGCGCGGCAGCGGGTCTTTCGGGGCGATCTCTGCCCAGGGCACGAGCACGAAACCCCGGGCGGTGGTGTACGGGTGCGGCAGGATGAGTTCCTCGCCCCACCGCCCGGCGGAGATCACCGGTTCGCCGGTGGCGGCGTCGTAGGCGGCCAGCAGGTCGAGGTCCACGGTGCGTGGCCCCCAGTGCTGGAGGCGTACGCGCCCGCCCTCGTTCTCGATGTTCTGGCAGGCGTGGAGCAGGTCGAGGGGCTCTAAGTCGGTGGCCACGAGGAGCACGGCGTTGCGGAACTCATCCTGGGTGACCACGCCCCACGGCGGGGTGGCGTAGACCTGGGAGGCTGCCAGCAGCTCGGTGGCGGGCAGATCGAGCACGGCGCGGGCGGCCGCGCGAATCATGGCTTCCGGGCTGCCCTGGTCGCCGGGCATGTTGCTGCCCAGGCCGATGGCCACCCGCCAGCCAGCGGTGTTGCTCGCCACGGTGTTACCTGCCTCGTTGCTGCTTGAGGTTGCGGCGGGCGACGACCCGTACGTCGCTGAAGTGGTGCGGGATCGGGGCCTGCGGCTTGTGCACGGTGACCTCCGCGGCGTGTGCCCCACCGAGGGCGATGATGCGGTCGGCGATGGTGGCGGCGAGCGTTTCGATGAGGTCGAAGCGCTCCTGTTCCACCGCGGCGACGGCGATGTCCGCCAGGTCCACGTAGGAGATCGTGTCGGAGAGGTCGTCTGAGGCCGCGGAGGTGGCGAAGTCCGTCCAGACGACGATGTCCACTTCGAAGTTCTGGCCTTCATCCTTCTCGAAATCGTGGACCCCGTGGTAGCCAAAGGCCTTCAGGCCCATGAGTTCGATGCGATCAGCCACGGCGTGCTCGCCACCCTTCTGCCACCGCCGGGCCGTCGCCCAGGCGGGAGTAGTATGCCACGTCCACCGCAGCCCGGGAGGGGGCCACGTTGTGCACCCGCACCGCCCAGGAGCCCGCCTGGGCCGCCAGCGCGGAGACCGCCGCGGTGGCGTCGTCGGCCGTTTCCGGGGATCCCGGGGCGCCGTCGCTGGCAGGGCGCAGCGCGGTGAGGAAACGCTTGCGGCTGGCGCCGATCAGCACGGGGAAACCCAGCTCGTTGAGCTGGCCCATCGCCCCCAGGAGCTGCCAGTTATCCGCCGGGGACTTCGCAAACCCGATGCCGGGGTCCAGGATGATGTTCTCCTCTTTCACCCCGGCTGCCAGGGCGGCGTCCACCCGGCGCAGCAGCCAGTCGCGGACGGCAGTAACCACGT
Organism: Candidatus Corynebacterium intestinavium; assembly: GCA_019120635.1. GTDB lineage: Bacteria > Actinomycetota > Actinomycetes > Mycobacteriales > Mycobacteriaceae > Corynebacterium > Corynebacterium intestinavium. The sequence continues at coordinate 20,134 of DWUR01000134.1, forward strand.
CCGCGCCGGTGCCCGCGCTCTGGTCCGCATAGCCTTCGGCGCCTTCGAAGCGGTCGGTCCGCCAGTGCATGAGGCAGATCGGCAGGCCGGTCTCGGCGGCAACGGGGAGCATGTTCTTGTCCGCCAGGCCACCGGAGACGTCGTTGAGGATGTCCACCCCGGCCACGGCGGCGGCGAGTGCGGTGGCGGCACGCATGGTGTCCACGCTGGTGGTGATTCCCAGCGCGGAGAGTTCCGCGATCACGGGGGCCACGCGCCCGCGCTCGACGGCGGGGTCGTCGCGCTGGGCGCCGGGTCGGGTGGATTCGCCGCCGACGTCGATGATCTCCGCGCCCGCGTCAACCATCTGCTGGGCGTGGCGCACGGCGGTGGCGGTGTCGGGGTTGGAGCCACCGTCGGAGAAGGAGTCTTGCGTCACGTTGAGGATCCCCATCACCTTAGTGCGCGGCGGGCTGGCCGGCTGGTTCTGCTGGGTGCTCTTCTCCGGCGTGATCGGCTGGTCAGGCTGAGCAGACTGTGCAGGCTGCATCATCAAGTCTTTCTAGGGTTGGTTCCCGCAGGGTTCCCTGTTAGTGCGCTTGGCCCGGGCGCTAGTGCTGGGGTTCTAGTTCCCGCGAATCAGCGCCATGGCCTCGGCGCGGGTGGCGGCGTTGTTCTGGAAGCCGCCGCGCACGGCGGAGGTCACGGTGTTCGCGCCCGGCTTGCGCACCCCGCGCATCGCCATGCACAAGTGCTCGGCCTCGATGACGACGATCACCGCGGAGGCGTCCAACCGGTCCATCAGCGCGTCGGCGATGGAGGTGGTCAAGCGCTCCTGGACCTGCGGGCGGCGGGCGAAGCCCTCCACCAGGCGGGCCAACTTGGATAGGCCGGTGACCTTCCCGGAGTGCCCCGGGATGTAGCCGATGTGGGCGTGGCCGAAGAAGGGCACGAGGTGGTGCTCGCAGGTGGAGTAGAACGGGATGTCCTTGACCAGCACGAGCTCCCGGTGGTCCTCGTTGAAGGTGGTGTTGAGCACCTCGGTGGGGTCGGTGCCGAGGCCAGAGAAGACCTCCTCGTAGGCGCGCGCCACGCGGGCCGGGGTATCGGCCAGCCCTTCGCGGTCGGGGTCCTCCCCCACGGCGATGAGCAGCTCGCGGACGGCGGCCTCGGCACGCTCGCGGTCGAAGTGCCTCGTCGATTCAGTCTTGGTCGAATCAGCCATGTCGGTGTTCGCCGCCTTCCTTAGTTCTTCTCTTCTTCGGTGGGGTTGTTCCCCTCCGGGCCGGAGTGATGACGTCCACCCGGCTCGCCCCGGTCAGTTCCGTCGCCGTAGGCGCTGGTCCCTGGGTGCTGCGCGGGGTCACGGCGGGCGTGGCGCCCGCCGGTGTACGGCTCGGCTGCTGGACTGCCCGACGCTGGGTTGTTCGGCTCTGGGTTGCCCGACGCGGTGGTGTTTGGCGTTGGGTTGCCGGGCGCTGGGCTCTGCGGACCCGAGCTTTCTGGCTCCGCCGCATCCGAACCAGCAACATGCGGTGCCGGCTCGCCGGCGGCCGGGAACTCCGACACCTGCTGCTTCCCGGCCTCGGTGACCGGGCGGATCTGGATGGTCGGGGCGTCGTCCGAGGTCCACGGGTTATCCGGGCGCTCGTGCTCCGGCAGCTCGAAACCGCGCTGCGGCTCCTGGCGTGCTTCCTGCTCGCGCTCCAGCTTCTTAACCTGCTCCTCCTGCTGCTGCTTGCGCTTTTCGATGCGCGCGCGGCGGGCAGCGGAGAAGTAATCCTTGCGCTTCGGCGGCTCCTCGCCGCGCTCCTTGGCCAGCTCGACCGGGGTCTTCACCGGCTCGCGGTAATCCTTGGGGCGGTCCAGGTCCTGGCCCGGGAAGATCTCGGAGACCTCACGCGGGGTGATGCCCTCGAAGATGGCCTCCAGGTCCGGGCGGCGCAGCGTCTCCTTTTCGAGCAGCTTCTCCGCCAGGGTGTCCAGGTAGTCGCGGTGCTCGCGCAGGATCTCGTAGGCGATGTTCTGGGCCTTGTCCATGAGCATGCGGACGTCCTCGTCCACCAGCGCGGCGACCTTCTCGGAGGGGTGGAACTGGCCACCGCCGCCGCGGCCGACGAACGGGTCGCCCTGCTCCTCGCCGAACTTCACGGCACCCACGCGCGGGCTCATGCCGTACTCGACAACCATGGCCTTGGCGATCTTCGTAGCCATCTCGATGTCCGCGCTCGCGCCGGTGGTCGGGTTGCCGAAGACCAGTTCCTCGGCGGCACGGCCGCCCATGGCGAAGACGAGGCGAGCGAAGAGCTCGGAGCGGTTGTACATGCCCTTATCGTCTTCTGCGGCGGTCATCGCGTGCCCGCCGGTGCGGCCGCGGGCCAGGATGGTGACCTTGTAGACCCGCTCGATGTCCTTCATCGCCCAGGCGGCCAGCGTGTGGCCGCCCTCGTGGTAGGCGGTGACCTTCTTCTCGTGCTCGGAGATGATCTTCGAGGTGCGGCGCGGCCCACCCACCACGCGGTCGGTGGCCTCCTCCAGGGCGTCGCCGGTGATGACGTTGCCGTCCACGCGCGCGGTCAGCAGCGCGGCCTCGTTGAGGACGTTCTCCAGGTCCGCGCCGGACATGCCCGCGGTGCGCTTGGCCAGGGAGGCCAGGTCAACGTCCGGTGCCAGCGGCTTGCCCTCCGCGTGGACGCGCAGGATCTGCTCGCGGCCGACCAGGTCTGGGTTAGTGACCGGGATCTGGCGGTCGAAGCGGCCCGGGCGCAGCAGTGCTGGGTCGAGGACGTCCGGGCGGTTCGTCGCGGCCATGAGGATTACTCCCTCGCGACCGTTGAAACCATCCATCTCCACGAGCAGCTGGTTCAGGGTCTGCTCGCGCTCGTCGTGGCCGCCGCCCATGCCGGCGCCACGCTGGCGGCCGACGGCGTCGATTTCGTCGACGAAGATGATGCAGGGCGCGTTCTCCTTCGCCTGCTTGAACAGGTCGCGCACACGGGAGGCACCGACACCGACGAACATCTCCACGAAGTCGGAGCCGGAGATGCTGTAGAACGGCACCCCGGACTCGCCGGCCACGGCGCGGGCCAGCAGCGTCTTACCGGTGCCGGGCGGGCCGTAGAGCAGCACGCCGCGCGGGATCTTCGCGCCGAGCTTCTCGTACTTACCTGGGTCGGAGAGGAAGTCTCGGATCTCGTCGAGCTCCTCGACGGCCTCGTCCGCACCGGCGACGTCGTCGAATCGGGTATCCGGGTTGTCCTTCTGCAGGTCCTTAGCGCGGGACTTGCCGAAACCGAACGGGCCCATGCCCCCGCCGCCCTGCATGCGGGTGAGCATGAAGAACAGCAGGCCGAAGATCAGCAGCATCGGCAGGAGCATCATCAGCATGCTGCCGAGGAAGGAATCCTGCGAAACGTGGGTGTCGAACTTCTCCGCCTCGGATCCCTTCACCGCGTCGAAGATCTGCTGGCTGGCCCGGGCCGGGTACTGGGAGGTGATCTGCTCGATCCCATCCTTGCCCTCGACCTCGATGGGCTTCTTCAGCTTCAGCTGGACCGTCTGTTCGCGGTCCTTGATCTCGGCTTCCTTGACGTTCTTGGCGTCGAGCTCCTTGATCGCGATGGAGGTATCGACCTTGTCGAAACCACGGTCGCTGTCCGTGAGCACGCCAAAAGCGTAAATAGCGATGAGGGCGGCGGCGACGAACCCCGCGATCCTCAGGACCTTGTTCTTGTCCATATTTCCCATCAGTTAGTTGTGCCCGCGCAGTGTTTTCCCAGCGCTATGGTTTGGCCAGCGCTACTCGCGGACGAATGGGCGCTGGCTCGACAGTGCGTGGACGCTTTATTCGTAAACTTCCGGCTTCAGGGTGCCGACGAATGGCAGGTCGCGGTAGCGTTCCGCGAAGTCCAGGCCATAGCCCACCACGAACTCGTTCGGGATGTCGAATCCGACCTCGATGAGGTCCTCGATCTCGACCTTGACGGCCTCCGGCTTGCGGAACAGGGTCACGACGGACAGGGAGCGTGGCTTGCGGTTGGTGAGGTTCTTCATCAGCCAGGACAGGGTCAGGCCGGAGTCGATGATGTCCTCCACGATCAGGACGTCGCGGCCCTCGATGTCGCGGTCCAGGTCCTTCAGGATGCGGACGACGCCGGAGGAGCTGGTGGAGTTGCCGTAGGAGCTGACGGCCATGAACTCCAGCTGGTTCGGGATCTCCAGCTCGCGGGCGAAGTCGGTGATGAAGAAGACGGCACCCTTGAGCACGCAGACGAGGATGAGGTCCTCCGGGATGTCGCAGTAGCGCTCGTCGACGGCGGCGGCGAGTTCGCGGATGCGGGAGTGGAGGGTGTCCTGGTCGATCAGGACTGCTTCCAGGTCGTCACCGTAGGGGTGGGCCGGGATGTCGGTGCTCTTCTTGGTCCAGGTCGAGTTCTGATCAGTCATGTGCTCGTCGATCCTTTGGGTGCTTGTGTGATTCTTCCGCCACGAGGCGCAGGACGCCGCCGCGCCGCGCCACCACCAGCCGGGTGCGGTGTTGCCCGGTGGGCGGTGCCCCTGCTGGTGGCGGGCTCGGCGGGTGGGCGTGGCCTCTGCCTAAAGCCTCATAACCGTTCATTGTATGCCACGGGACGGACACGCCGCCTTGCCCGGCCCAATCCGTGACGAGGGCGTCGATGCGGCTCAAGTGGGAATAGGTCAACGGGCCGGTTTTTCCGGCGAGCCAGTGGCGGATCACGCGGCGCCGGAGGGCTGCGGGCAGTTCGGCGAGCGGGGCGCAGGGCAGCTCAGCCGCGGGCGCGTGGCCTTCGGTGTGCGCGTGGCCCCCAGCGTGCTCGAGCTCGGTGGCCTGGGCGGTCAGGCGGGCGTATTCGGCGTGGGCGGCGGACTCCAGGTAATCGGCATCCTCGCGCAGCAGGCGGGCGGTGCGGGTCAGGGAGTCGGCCACGCCGGGGCCGAGGATCTCCTCCAGCAGAGGCATCAGCTCCTGGCGGACCCGGGAGCGGCGGAAGCGGGGGCTGGAGTTGTGCGGATCGGACCAGAAGCTCAGCCCGGCGCGGTGGCAGGTGGCCTCGGTGTCTTCGCGAGTGCTGGCCAGCAGGGGGCGGCCGAGCCAGGCGGCGCCAGCGGCGAGGGCCGGGTGATCGTTGCCGGTCAGGTGCTGGTTGCCCGCTGACTGCTGGCTACCCGGGTGTTGGTGGGTGGCCGCGGCGCGGCAAGCACTGAAGGATTCCTCAACGCCCTGCGCGGGATTCGCTGGCGGGCACGGGGAGTTCGTGGCGGTGGGCTGCCCAGCCGGTGTGGTGATGGGGCGCAGCCCGGCCAGCGCACCCGCCCCGGAGCCCCGTGCCAGGCCCAGCAGCAGCCCTTCAGCATCATCGGAGGCGGTGTGTGCCACCAGCAGTGGGTGCCCCGCCGCCGCGGCCCCGAGCACCCGGTAGCGGGCCTCGCGGGCGGCGGCCTCGTCCGCGCCCGGGCCGCCGGGCACGTCGATGGTGAGCACCTGGGCCGGGATGCCCATCTCCTTGCAGGTTCGGGCCGCGGTGGCGGCGACCCCGGCGGAGCCTTCCTGCAGCTGGTGGTCCACCACCAGGGCGCGGAAGCTCGCCCCCGGCAAGTCCTTCTTTGCGATCCCGGCGGCGGTATAGGCCAGCGCAAGCGAGTCCGCGCCCCCGGAGACCCCCAGGTAGACCGGCCCCTCGGCCAGCTGCGCGGCCTGCACAGGATGTGTGGCGCGCAGCCCAGCGAGCCAGGCGCGGAAGTCCGCTGCGGTGCTCACGGTATTCCTCCTCCCCGGTGCTTGGCCCCGGCCACCCGGCGCGGCCGGCGCCGATAGAACTAGAGCCGGTACACGGCGGCGGCCAGCCGGTCGAGGGCTTCACGCCCGCCGCCGACGTCGCCGGGAGTGTTGGACAGGAAAGCGAAACTCAACGGGCGGCCAGACTTGGTGACCACGGTGCCGCCCAGGGCGTTGACCCCGTCGAGGGTGCCGGTTTTCGCGCGCACCCAGCCGGCGGCGTCCTCGGCGCCGCTGCCCGCGAGGTAACGGTTGCGCAGCGTGCCCTCCGCGCCGGCGACCGGCAGGTCCTGCTGCAGGGCGTGCAGCTTCTTGCTGCCCAGCGCGGAGTTCAGGTTATGGGCGCTCAGCCGGTTGTTCTCGCTCATGCCGGAGGTGTCGTGCAGCACCGCACCTTCGGTGTCCACGCCGTTATCCTTCAGCACCTTCAGCACACCCTCGGTCGCGCCCTTGAAGGTGCCCGGCAGGTCCTGGCTGAGCGCCACCTCGCGGCCGATGGCCTCGGCGAGCATGTTGTCCGAGTGCAGCATCATGTCCCGCAGGCGGGTGCTCAACGGCGCGGAGAGCACCTGGCCCAGCGACTCCTCGGCGGTTGGGTGGGCCGGCCCCACAGGATCATCCGAGACCTCCAGCTTGAGCTTCTTGGACTTCAGCTTCTCCCCCAGCCCCATGTCCTCGGCGAGCGCCTGGGCCACGTCCCGGGCCGGGGTGTTGCTGCGGGCGGAGTAGTTCTCGGTGGGGATGATGCGGCCGGCGTCGATCATCACGGAGTCCAGGAAGGTCACGTTGCCCATCCCGATCTCCACGAGGTCCCAGCTCTTGTGGAAAGTGGACTTCTCCCGCATGGAGTTATCCACCGTGATCTTGGTGATCTTCTTCAACTCCTCTGCCGGCAGGGCGCGGCGCACCTGGTCCGCCAGCTCGCTGATGGCCGGGGCATCCGTGAAGAAGCCAGAGCCGGGCTTGCGGGAAAGCGTAATGTCCCCCTCCCCGACGAGGATCAGCTCGCCCGGGCCGCCCTTGACCACGGAGGTCGGCAGCCGGTCCTGCGGCCCCTTCGCCAGCAGGGCCGCGGCGGTGGTGTACACCTTCGTCGAGGAGGCCGGCACCAGGTGCTTGCCCTCGTTGTTGGCGAACAGCACCTCGCCGGTTTCCAGGTCGGTGATCTCCGCGGACAGGCGCCCCAGCTGCCGGTCTTTCGCCGCCTTCTTCACCTCGGTCAGATCCACCGGGGTGGCGGGCGGGCTGGCCTCCACCATCACTGGTTCGTCAGGACGGGGAAGCGCTGCGGGGGCGACGTCGTAATGGGGGCGCTGGGAAAGAACCACCGCGCCAGCGATAATGGCGGCGGCGACCACGAGGAACGCCACCACCGCGAAGAGCCAGCGGCGGAAAGAGGACTTCTTCTCAGCTTCCAAAATCTAAATCCTGAAAATGTGTGGGCGGCAGGGGCGGGCGAGTTAGTAGGTTCCACCTTATCCTGCGACTAGGATGGGGCCTGCATGTACGTCAGGCGCCACGAGGCGCTTCAAGCAGATCACCGATTTTAAGGATGGCGCGAGTTATGACTCAGAGCATCGAAGTCACCATCGAGATCCCGAAGGGTTCCCGCAACAAGTACGAGATCGAGAACGGGAAGGTCTACCTGGACCGTTACCTGTTCACCCCGATGGCGTACCCGGCTGACTACGGCTACATCGACAACACCCTCGGCGAGGACGGCGACCCACTGGACGCGCTGGTCATCCTTCCGGAGCCGCTGTTCCCAGGCGTGGTTGTTAAGGCCCGCCCGGTTGGTGTGTTCAAGATGACCGACGAGGCCGGTGGCGACGATAAGCTGCTCTGCGTGCTCGACGATCCGCGTTTCGACCAGTACCAGGACGTGGACGACATCTCCCAGTTCACGAAGGACGAGATCGAGCACTTCTTCGTGCACTACAAGGACCTCGAGCCAGGCAAGGAAGCCCGCGGCGAGGGCTGGGGCACCGCTGCTGACGCGGAGAAGATCCTGGCCGACGCCATCGAGCGCGCCAAGAAGTAGAAGGCTTTAGGCTTCTTGAGGCTCAGCGCCCGCTCCCCTGCTGCGGGGCGGGCGCTTTTGCATGTGTGTGGGGCTCCACGCCCATTTGCGGACACGGGCTGCCCGCCGCCGTGAGGCAGCAGGGATGCGGCTAGTAGCATGGCGGGCATGAGTGACTTTGAATCCATGAGAGCAGAAGACGTCCCGGAGGGCGTCCAGTTGGTGGACGTCCGCGAGGCCAATGAGTTCGCGGAGTGGCACGCCAAGGGCGCGGAGAACCTCCCCCTGTCCGAGCTGCAGCTGCGCTACGGCGAGCTGGACCTGGACCAGGACCTGTACATCATTTGCCTGTCCGGCGGACGGTCGGCGAAGGCCTGCCAGTGGCTGGAGCTCAACGGTATCGACGCGATCAACGTGTCCAATGGCACCATCGGCTGGCGCGACGCGGGCCGCACGATCATCGTCAACGGCGAGGAGACCACGAACCCGGCCTAAGCGCTGGGTGTGCGCCCCTCTACTCCCGCTGCGGGTGGTTTTCAGCCACCGGTGGCGGGAGTTTCTTTATCAAAAATTCACTTTAGATTTGCCCCCAAAAGCATTTACCCGGGCTGGCAGCCCCGCTAACGTCGAAAGAACAAGGCCCTGATCGACAGAGCTAAAGGTTGAATTCCCATGAAGAAGCATGCATTCATCATCGTTCTCACGGTAGTGGCCGTCGTCGCCTTCATCTACCTCCTCGTCGCACCACCAGCTGAGTTCACGGCTCTGGAGGGCAGCACCCAGCTGATCATCCTGATCGCCCTGTTCATGGTCGCGGAGTTCCCGATCACCATCCTGCTGATCGAAAAGTTCGTGCGAGGCAACCGCGAAGAAGCCGCGAAGCAACAACACACCCCGAGCTCGGATCACCTCCCCCGCCCGACACTCTAAGGCCCCAGCCTTCGCACGGGCAGCACCCCCAGGCCCCGCACGGGTGGCACGCCCGGCCCCCGCACGGTTTTGCAGAGTTTAAGGTCGCTAAACACCCGAAAACCGACCACAAACTCTGCAAAAGCCATAATTAGGCCCAACCCTAACTACAACCATTCCCCACACCCTTAGGAGCCCACCATGCTCTCCCTGCAACGTCCGATCGTCCTTGCCCCAATGGCTGGTGGCCCGTCCACCCCGGAGCTCGTCGCCGCGGTATCCAACGCGGGCGGCCTCGGCATGATGGCTGCGGGCTACCTCTCCCCCGATGCGTTCCGCGAGCGCCTTTCAGCGATAGAGAAGCTCACCACCCAGCCGTTCGGGGTCAATATCTTCTCCCCACCGTCCCACACAGACCTCTCCGCCCCGGAGCTGCGTAGCTGGCAGCGTTTCCGCGAGCAGTTGGGCACCTACTCGGCCGTACAGGCCTCTTTTCCGGACGCCCCGCACAACACGGATGACCACTATGAGGAGAAGGTGCAGATCGCGCTCTCCTCCGCTGCGAAGGTCGTGTCCTTCACCTTCGGCTACCCAACCCAGGAGGTCGTGAACGCCCTGCACGCCAAGCGGAAGCTGGTGATTCTCAACGCCACGACCCCGCAGGAGATCGACCACCTCGCAGCCACGGACTGCGACGTCATCGTGCTGCAGGGCAAGGAGGCCGGTGGCCACCGGTGCACGGTGCTCTCCACCCCGGAGGAGGGCTGCACTTACTTGCTCGCCGAGCTGCTGGCACACGCGAAGGCGGCCACCGATAAGCCGGTGATCGCCGCGGGCGGCATCGCCACCAGGCAGCACGTGGCGGAGGCCCTGGAGCGCGGTGCGGTCGCCGCCCAGGTGGGCACGCGCTTCCTCCTGGCTGCGGAGGCTGGAACGAAGAAGACGCACCAGCAGGCGCTGCAGACTCTCAAGGGGCGGCCAACAGTGATCACCACGGCATTCACGGGCAAGCCAGCGCGTGCGATCCGCAATGCTTTCACCGAGCGCTTCCAGCCGCTTGCGCCGAGCCTGTACCCGGAGCTGCACTACCTGAGCTCTGGCTTGCGCGGCGAGGCGGATAAGGCTGGCGATCGGGAGTACCTGAACCTGTGGGCCGGGGAAAACTACGGGCTCACGCGACCGGGCCCAGCCGCGGCGATCGTCGCGGAGCTGGCACCGTAGGAAATGAAAAAGGGAGGGCCACCCTGGTTGAGTGACCCTCCCTTCGCTGTGAGCGCGAACGCAACGCTCTAGCAGTCCGACACCGACCCGCGGATTCCGCGGGGCCGACAGCGAGTTTTAGTCGCCGATCTGGTCGCGGCCGCGCTTGACCAGCAGCGGGTCCGGCTGGCCCACGACCTCGTGATCCTTGCCGGTGTACTCGAACTTGCTGAGCACGTAGCGCATCGCGTTGATGCGGGCGCGCTTCTTGTCATTGGACTTAATCGTGATCCACGGGGACTCGTTGGTGTCCGTGTAGCGGAAGGTCTCCTCCTTCGCGCGGGTGTAGTCATCCCAGCGGTCCAGGGATGCCAGGTCCATTGGGGAGAGCTTCCACTGGCGGACCGGGTCCACCTGGCGGATCGCGAAGCGGGTGCGCTGCTCCTTCTGGGTCACGGAGAACCACAGCTTGGTCAGGGAGATGCCGGAACCCATGATCATGTTCTCGAGCATCGGGACTTCGCGCATGAACTCGGCGTGCTGCGCGTGGGTGCAGAAGCCCATGACGCGCTCGACGCCGGAGCGGTTGTACCAGGAGCGGTCGAAGAAGACGATCTCGCCACCGGCCGGGAAGTGCTGGATGTAGCGCTGGAAGTACCAGCTGGTGGACTCGCGCTCGGTCGGCTTCTCCAGGGCGACGGTGCGGGCACCACGGGGGTTGAGGTGCTCGTTGAAGCGTTTGATGGAGCCGCCCTTACCGGCGGCGTCGCGGCCCTCGAAGAGGATGATGTGTTTCTGGCCGGTGTCCTTGGTCCAGTTCTGCCACTTCAGCAGCTCGATCTGGAGGGCGCGCTTGATGTGCTCGTACTCATCGCGACTCATGCGCTCTTCGTAGGGGTAGTCCTCACGCCAGGTGTCGACGCGCTGGCCGTCTGGGGTGATCAGTACCGGGTCGTCTTCATCGGAGTCATCCACCATGTACCCCTCGGTGGATGCGAGGTCGACGAAGTGCATGTCTTCTTCGTTGGTATTGCTCATGCTGTGCACCTGTTTTCGGCCTAGTGAGTGAGACTTCTACGCCTTCTATTCTACTGCTTAACAGGCGTGGGGGTGGGTCACACCTCCCCTTAAAGTGCATTAAGAATCTCAGTTGGCGCAGGCCGGTAGCAGCCGCCCGCGGCGCGGCGGACAGAGCGGGCACATTTTGGCAAAAGCAAAACCCCACCACCGTGACGGTGGCGGGGTTTAGTCGCCCTAGGCGAGGCTTAAATTAGAAGCCCAGTGCCTGGAGGAAGTTCGGCAGCAGGCCGAGCAGGCTGGACAGAGCATCGACCCAGTCAGCGACGTTCGCCATGGTCTCAAAGAAATCGGCTGCGTTTTCCATTGTGAAAACTCCTAGAGTGTAGGCCCGCTCGCCCGCAGGCGAGTGGGAAACTGTGCTTTAGAGGGCCCCGCCGGGCGGGGCATTAGGTATCGCTCGAATCTAGCGATACGAGAGCTTAGTTAGCTCTCAATAGGGCTTAGCTCTCAGAGCCCCCGGCCCCGTTGTCGGAGGAGGAGAGGGAGGAAGCAGCCGAGTCGTCGCCCTCCTCGGGCTTAACCAGCTCCAAGATCGGCTGCAGGAACTTGCCGATGTTCTTCCAGAAGGTAACGAAGTCGTCCAGGACGGTGGTGATCATGTCGATGTTCAT
>DWUR01000135.1 GCA_019120635.1 Candidatus Corynebacterium intestinavium
ACGAGCCACAGCTGGAAGATATTGGCCAGCAGCCAACAGGCCCACACCGCGATGGGGGACTGGTAGACCGGCCGCGCCGGGCGGGGCGTCGTTCCCGAACGCCCCGTCGTCGACGAACGCTCTGCCGTGACCGACCGACTCGCCGTGACTGGTCGCGACGTCGTTGTTCCGGACGTCGTTGTTCCGGACGCTGCCCCCTCGGACACCGCCCCGTTGGTCGCTGCGGCGCCGGATGCTGACACGTTGGACGCAGACGTCTCCCGCGAGGATTCGCGTCGAGGGGTGGGGTGGGGCTGGTTCACGCAGGTTAGTCTAGCCTGTTCCGGCTGGTCTCACCCGATGTCGGGACCGTGCTCTAGGATGTGGAGACGTGGACTACATTTCGACTCGTGATTCTTCCCGTACCCCCGCCAAGTTTTCGGACATCCTGCTGGGTGGCCTGGCTCCGGACGGCGGCCTCTACCTGCCTGCCGAGTACCCGCAGCTGAGCGACGAGACCCTCACCGAGTGGCGCGAGCTGCTCGCGGAGAAGGGCTATGCCGCGCTGGCTGCTGAGGTGCTGAAGATTTTTGTGGACGACATCCCGGCCGAGGACCTGGAGGCCATCACGGCCCGGGCGTATACGACGAAGGCTTTCGCGCACGAGGAGATCGTCCCCGTCACGGAGCTCGAGGACGGCATGTACCTGGGCCACCTCTCGGAGGGACCGACGGCTGCTTTTAAGGACATGGCCATGCAGCTGCTCGGCGAGCTGTTTGAGTACGAGCTGGCCCGCAGCGGCGAGACCCTGAACATCCTGGGCGCGACCAGCGGTGATACGGGTTCGGCGGCGGAGTACGCGATGCGCGGTCGCCAGGGGATCCGCGTGTTCATGCTGACCCCGGCTGGGCGCATGACGCCTTTCCAGCAGGCGCAGATGTTCGGCCTGGATGACCCGAATATCTTCAACATCGCCCTGGACGGGGTCTTCGATGACTGCCAGGACGTGGTGAAGGCCGTGTCCGCGGATGCGGATTTCAAGCGGGATAACCGCATCGGTGCGGTGAACTCCATCAACTGGGCGCGTCTGATGGCCCAGGTTGTGTACTACATCTCCTCCTGGCTGAAGCTGACGGAGTCGAATGATCAGAAGATTAGCTTCTCCGTGCCGACCGGTAACTTCGGCGACATCTGCGCAGGCCACATTGCCAAGCAGATGGGCCTGCCGATCGACCGCCTGATCGTCGCGACGAACGAGAACGACGTGCTGGACGAGTTCTTCCGCACCGGCGAGTACCGGGTGCGCAGCTCCGCGGAGACGCTGAAGACCTCCAGCCCGTCGATGGATATTTCCCGTGCGTCGAACTTCGAGCGCTTCGTCTTCGACCTGCTGGGCCGGGACGCGGAGCGGGTGGCGGATCTGTTCGGCGTGAAGGTGCGCGAGGGCGGGTTCTCCCTGGCCGACGATCCGGCGTTCCCGGAGGCGGCCGCGAAGTACGGTTTCGCGTCCGGCACGTCCTCGCACGCGGATCGCGTGGCGACGATCCGGGATCTGCACGAGCGCCTGGGAGTGATCATCGACCCGCACACCGCCGATGGTGTGAAGGCCGCGCAGCAGTGGCGTGACCAGGTGGAGGGGCCGATCGTGGTCCTGGAGACGGCGCTGCCGGTGAAGTTCGCGGAGACCATCGAGGAGGCCATCGGGGAGGTCCCTGAGGTTCCGGAGCGCTTCGCGGGAATTATGGACGCCGACCGCCACGTGGTTGACTTGCCGAACGACGCTGAGCGCGTGAAGCAGTACATCCTGGACTCCATCGCGGAGACCAAGGAAGTCGAGAACTAGGGGACTGGGCCCGGCTGGGCGGGGCCGGGCCAGGGGCTAGAACGCTAGGCCTGCCTGGGCTGGGGCTAGAGGCCTAGACCGAGGGGGTACGTGCCTGGGCCGGGGAGTACGGCCCTCGGCCGGATTGACTGCCTCACTGGACATGGGGGGGCAGGGCCGGAGGAGTAGGACCCTCGACCAGGCTGGGCGCCCCGCTGGCCGGGGGCTGCCCGCACGCGCCACCCGTCACGCCACCCCGTATGGTGGGGCTCGCAACTGTTTTCGCGAGCCTTGAGGAGGCGTGGCTTTGAAGATTGGTTTTCTGGGTGCCGGTGCGCTGGGCGCATACTATGGCGGCCGCATGGCCGAGACGGGCCAGGAGGTTGGCTTCGTCGCCCGCAACGAAACTCTCGAAGCGCTGCGCACCAAGGGCCTGACGCTCATCGATGACAATGAGGAGACCTCGGTGGTCTCGAACGTTGCCGCGGCAGAAAGCTTCGAGGAACTTGCGGAGACGATGGGCGGGCTGGACGTCATTATCAATGCGACGAAGTCTCTGCCGGGCAACGACTCCTTCCCCGACGTTTCCGGAATCAAGACCGCCGACGGCAAGCAGGTGCCGATCGTGACCCTGCACAACTCGGTGGAGGTTCCGCAGCTGGTGGCGGAGCAGTATGGCGAGGAGAACGTGATCCCGGGCATCGTGCGCGGCTACTTCGTGCATAAGGGGCCGGCGACCGCGCAGTTCC
>DWUR01000136.1 GCA_019120635.1 Candidatus Corynebacterium intestinavium
GGATGAGGTGTACGAGGGCGTGCAGAATCTGGTGGCGGAGGACATCGGCGAAACTGTGCGCTGGATCGCGGGCCGCCCGGCGCACATGGATGTGGAGACGATCATGATCAAGCCGATCGACCAGGTCTAAACCAGGGTGCTGGGATCAAAGTTAAAAGGGTACTCTTGAGCCGAAGAGTTACCCTTTAACTCTTAAGGTATAAACCTTGAGGCGAAGGTGAACCCCTTAATCACTAACGGATGAGTCTTAGCTTGCCGCCCAGGGCGTGAGCCGCAGCCCGGCCCGGGGCAGGGGGCGCTGGTCTAGTCCTCGATGCCAGCGGCAGCGAGCACCTCGCGCGCCACGGGCTCCGCAGCCGCCCGGTGCTCGGGAACCAGCCCCAGCCGGGTGCGCCGGTCGACAATATCGGACACCGTCCGGGCCCCCTCGTGAGTCACAGCGAAGCTCAACTGCGCCCGCGTGACATCGAGGCCGGGAACCACAGCCTCCGAACTCCGCTCCACCAGGCACGGCGCGGTATCCCGATTATCAGGGCGGTCTGGCGCCCCCACGAGCGGGACGGACTTGGTGATGCATTTCCCGGCCTTCGCCTGCAGCGCGGGGGCCTTCCGCAGCACCGCATCCACGGTCTGCTCCGCCATCAGGCGGTACTCCGTGAGCTTGCCGCCGGTCACGGTGATCATTCCCTCCCGCTCGATGATGGCGTGTTCGCGCGAGAGATCCGCCGTACTCTCCGGGCCAGCGCTAGCGCCCTTGAGCTGCACCAGCGGTCGCAGGCCCGCGAAAGCGCCCAGCACATCCGCGCGGGTCAGCTTGGTGGCCAAGGCCTGGTTCACGACATCGAGGATCCAGCCCACATCCTCCGACGGGGCCTTAGGCACATCCTCCAGCGGGGCGGGCTCGTCGGTGATGCCGATATAGCAGCGCCCCAGCTGGGTCGGCAGAATGAAGCAGAAGCGGTTGGTGGCTCCCGGCACCGGCACGGTGAGAGCCCCGGCTGGGTTCCCCACCTTGGCAGCATCGATCACCAAGTGCGTGCCACGCGATGGCGTGACCGTCACTACCTCATCCAAGCCGCCAGCCCACACGCCGGTGGCATTCACGACGCAGGCCGCGCGAAGCGAGAGCTCCTCCCCGCCGACGTCCAGCACAACCTTGCTGCCAGAGCCATCCGCCGCAGCATCCACCCGGCTTGCCGTCGCGTGGGTCAGCACATCGGCGCCAAAGCCCGCCGCCGTCCGCGCGAGCGCGGTGACCAGGGCGGCGTCGTCGAGCAACTGGCCGTCGTAGTTGAGATAACCGAAGAGCAAACCGTCCCGATCGACCGCCGGGCACAGCTCCGCGATGCGCCGGGCGCTGATCGTGCGGGAGCGCGGCAGGGTACGCGAGGACGTCCCCGCAGCGATCCGGAGAACATCGCCAGCGAGGAATCCGAGGCGGGGGAGAACCCGGTTGAGCAGGGAAAACTTGCGATTCACAGGGACGACCTGCCCCAGGGCACGGGTGAGGTGCGGGGCGGTGACCTCCATGAGGACCCCACGCTCCACGGCGGAACGCCGCGCGATGCTCACGTTGCCGCTGGCGAGGTAACGCAGCCCGCCGTGGGCCAACTTCGAGGACCACCGCGAGGTACCGAAGGCGAGGTCAACCTGGTCCACGAGCAGCACCGAGAGTCCACGGGTCGCGGCGTCCAGCGCGATGCCCGCGCCCGTCACGCCGGCCCCGATCACGATCACGTCGATCTCGGGCGAGCCCGCCGCCACGGCCGGAGAGGCGGCGGACCGGAGGCGTTCCAGCAGCTCAACCCGCCGGGAGGGGGAGAGCGCCGCGCGGGCCGGGTCATAGGTTCCCAAGGGCTTAGTCATACCTTGTAAATTACGCTAAAAAGCGCCGCCGGTTGCGTAGTCTAAGTCCATGAATAAGCAGAAGAAAAGCGCGACAACCAGCACCAGCGATCACCAGTCGCTGCCCACGCCTCCCATGGAGTTCAACCTCTGGGGCACCCACGAGGAAGTCAAGCCGCTGTCCCCGTCCATCCAGAAGATGCTGGAGAAAATGCTGGGGGTGACCCCACCCGTGCCGCGCCGGGAAGCGGGCGCCATTCGCCTCTCCACCCCGAAGGTCACCGACGCCGACCGCGAACGTTTCGCCGCCATCGTTGGGGAATCCTTCATTTCCGACGACGCCGACCAGCGCCTGCCCCGCGCGCGCGGGAAAAGCTATCTCGACCTGCTGGATTGGCGCGCAGATAAGGAGATCGCGGCCCCAGATCTGGTCGTCGCCCCTGCCGATGAGGAGCAGGTCCTGGAGATCCTTCGTTACTGCTCCGAGGAGGGAATCGCCGTCGTTCCATTTGGTGGCGGTACCTCCGTGGTCGGTGGGCTGAATCCGGTGCCGGGCACGCACCGGGCGGTGATCAGCCTCGACTTGGGCCGCTTCGACCAGCTGGAGGACGTTGATCCCGTCAGCGGATTGGCCACGTTGGGCGCGGGCCTCTCCGGGCCACAAGCTGAGCTGCTGCTGGCCGAGCACGGCCTGCAGCTAGGGCACTTCCCGCAGTCCTTCCCCTACGCTACGATCGGTGGTTTTGCGGCGACCCGGAGTTCCGGCCAGAACTCGGCTGGCTATGGGCGCTTCGATGCGATGATTCGCGAGCTCACGGTCGTGACACCGAAGGGCATCATCCGGCCTGGTCAGGCCTCTCCCGCGACGGCGGCCGGCCCAAGCCTGAAGGCGCTCTTCATCGGCTCCGAGGGCGCGTTGGGAATCATCACGCGGGTGCGGGTGCGCGTGCACCCGATTCCGGAGACGAAGCTCTACGAGGCCTTTAGCTTCCCCTCCTTCATCGACGGCGCCAACGCCCTTCGCGAAGTCACCCAGACCGACGCTGGCCCCACCGTGCTGCGCCTGTCCGATGAAATCGAATCCTCCGTGAACCTCACCAGCACCGACAACATCGGGGAGCAGGACGAATCCGAGCACAAGGGCTGCTTGGCGATTACCCTCTTCGAGGGCACCACGCAGCACGCCCAGTCCCGCCACGAGGAAACCCGGGCGATCATGATCCGCAACGGCGGCCAGTCCCTCGGCGAAGGCCCAGCTCGCACGTGGGAGGAAGGCCGTTTCGGCGCACCGGTGCTGCGGGACTCTCTCATCGACGGTGGCGCGCTCTGCGAGACCCTGGAGACGGCGACGGACTGGTCGAACGTCCCACGTTTGAAGAAGGCGGTGGGCAAGGCGCTCACGACGTCCCTGGTGGAGGACGGTTCCCCGGCGCTCATCATGTGCCATATCAGCCACGTCTACCCGGAGGGCTGCTCCCTGTACTTCACGGTGGTGGGCGCGGCCGGGGAGAACCCGCAGCAGCGCTGGCGGAAGGCCAAGAGCGCGGCGACGGAGGCCATGGCTACCCACGGCGGAACCGTCACCCACCACCACGCGGTGGGCACCGATCACCTGCCGTGGATGGGTCTGGAAGTGGGGCAGGTGGGCATCGCCGCACTGCGCGCGGTCAAGCGGGAACTCGACCCAGCGGGCGTGCTGAACCCAGGTAAGACCTTCGACCTCAGCGATGCGGAGGCATCCCCGGACGCCACCAGGAGGATCTAATGCACAGCGGGGCACAGCAGCAGAATCACGGGGCTGAGCTGCCAGGTTCGGGCTCTTTCGAGGTAGGCACACTGCCCGTCCGGCGGGTCGCGATGCTTAAGAACCCAGCCGCGGGCAAAGGCGGGGCGGGCGACCGCGCGCTGAACGCCGCGCAGCAGCTGAACCGCCGGGGCGTGGACGTCCTCGCCATCCAGGGCAAGGACGCGGCGGGGGCCCGGGAACTCGCCCGCGAGATGATCGCCGATGAATCGATCGACGCGCTAGTCGTCGCCGGTGGCGATGGGCTGATCTCCCTTGCGCTGCAGGAACAGGCCGAAAGCGGGAAGCCCTTGGGCATCATCCCGGCTGGTACGGGCAATGATCACGCCCGGGAGTTCGGCATCCCCCTCGACCCCGTGAAGGCCGCGAACGTCATCGCCGATGGTTTCTGGGCCACCAGCGACCTGGGACGCATGCACCGACTAGCGCCGGGGGCAGACCTCACGGCAGTGGATGCGCCGCGCCTTGACCCATCCCAGGCGGCGGATCCGGCGGAGGTATCCAAATGGTTCGGCACGATCGCGTGCAATGGCTTCGACTCGCTGGTCACCGATCGCACGAATGCGATCTCCTGGCCGAAGGGGCGAATGCGCTATAACCTGGCGATTCTGCTGGAGTTTTTGAACTTCCACTCCATCCCGATGCGCCTGGTGCTGGACCCAGGGGAGGGGCCTGGTGGCCAACCGAAGCAGGTCATCGAGGAGAACGCGACCCTCGTGGCGATCGGCAACACCCGAACCTATGGCGGTGGCATGTACGTGTGCCCCGATGCCGACCACCACGATGGTGTTCTGGAGGTGACGCTGCTCGGCCGCATGTCCCGGGCGCGCGCGGTGTGGAGCTTCAGCCGGATCTTCACCGGCGAGATCGACGGGGTGGCCGGGGTGAGCCAGCTGCGGGCCAAGAGGGTCCGGATCGATATGCCGGACATGAACACCTATGCCGATGGCGAAAAGTTCGCGCAGCTGCCCATGGAGATCGAGGTCGTCCCGGGGGCCGGACGATTCCTGGTTCCGCGACCCTAGCCGAGGCGCCAAGGCTTAAGGCGCCTAGTCCTCTTCGGCGACGTCGACGATCCTGCGGTCTGCCGGTGTGGTTGGTGCCGCCGGGGCTGCGGCCGCCTGAGCTGCTAGGATGCCGTTCTTCCGGCCGCTTTCTGGCAGCTGAGGATTATAACGTTTCCCCGGCTGGCCGATGCTCAAACCGACACCGCGGTGGAACTGCGCGGGCCCGCCAGCCTTCGGCGAACCGGAGGAGCCACCGGGGGTGATGGCGCGAACCACGGTGCCCGCCAGCCTTGGGGCCACCACCTGCGGGTAGGTGAGAGCGGCATTGCGGATGCGGGTGAGGATGGAGGCCATGTTTCCTTCTCCGGGAGGGGTGCTGGCGCGTCGTGCACCAGTGGGCTTAAGTTCTCCCCATATTATCGGCCCCCGCCCCCGCGCCGGGCTGGTTCCGGGCAGGAGGGGCGAGCAGCTTCTTGGGCAACCCGAACCCCGCACGACCAGCCACGGGCTAGCCTTGGGTCATGAGCACGAACCCTGGTGTTTTCACGCTGAACGACGGCCTACCGCAAGAACTGACTGACGTCCTGACGGGCGCGCGGAACGTCGTCGTCTTCACCGGCGCGGGAATGAGCAAGGACTCGGGGCTGGACACCTTCCGCGACGCGCAGACCGGCATCTGGGAGCGCATCAACCCTCAGGACATGGCCTCCCTGGACTCCTGGGCCAAGGACCCCGACCCCATGTACGCCTGGTACCTCTGGCGCGGGCATGTCTGCCAGCAGGCAGCTCCCAACGCCGGCCACGTGGCCATCGCTGAGTGGGAGAACTCCCCCTGGGCCACCGAGCGGGGCATCAACCTGCACGTCGTGACCCAGAACGTCGACGACCTGCACGAACGGGCGGGCAGCGAGCGGGTCTCGCACCTGCACGGCAGCCTGTTTAGCTACCGCTGCGCTATCTGCCATAAGCCCGCCCGCACCCCTGAGTTCCCCGATCAGCAGCTGGAGCGCGTCACCCCGCCGAATTGTTCCCTGTGTGGCAACCCCGTCCGCCCGGGCGTGGTGTGGTTCGGCGAGCCGCTGCCGCAACGCGATTGGGACGCCTCCGAGGCCGCCATGCGGGAGGCGGACCTGGTGGTCATCATCGGCACCTCGGGCGTGGTCTACCCGGCAGCGGGCCTGCCGCAGGTTGCGAAGGCCGCCGGCGCCCGCATCCTGGAGATCTCCCCGGATCGCACCGACCTGACGCGGCTGGCGGACTGGTCGCTGCGCGCTACCGCGGCGGAGGGAGCCCCGGCGATCGTCGCGGCGGCGAATTAATCGCCAAACGCTTGCCTAGTCAGCTCGCTCCAGAAGTCACCAAAGGAGCCCTTGGAAGAGGAGGAGGAATTCCCACGGGAGATGAAGTCCTCGACGTCGAAGTCCTTGACGGAGTCAGCCCAGTCCTCCGAACCCACCTCGTAGAACTTTACGGCGAGCTTGCCGTCCCCCAGCTCAACGACGTCCAGGCGCTGGCCGGTGTCACGGCCACTCTTATCACCGATCTGGACGGTATAGGCCTTCTTGAGCTGGCCGCTCTTGTAGGCGTCCTTGACCTTGTCGTCGTCGAAGTTCATGGACAGGCGCATGACGTCGTCGTCATCGACGGTGTACAGGGCCTTCGGATCCTCCGTGCCCAGGAAGCGGTCCATGCCGCGGTAGTCATCGTTGAGATCCAGATCGTCGATCAGGGAGTCCTGCGCCTTGATGTGGACGTTGTCCCGGATCCACTGATCCGTCTTGTCCTTGTCGCGCAGCTTCAACAGCTGTTCGACCTTCTTATTCGGCGCACCCTCCCCGGTGACGTTATCGCCGCCCCTGCCGCCGAAGAGGCTCACGGCGGCGAAGATCAGCAGCATCACCACGGCCGTAGCGATCGCGGTGATGAGGATGGCCATCTTGGAGGAGCGGCCGAATTCCTTCTTGGTCTTCTCCATGGCGGGCGCGACCTGCTGCTGCGTCTTCGCGCTGGCATCCTTGAAGCGCTCGCCCAGCGACGGGCTCTGCTTCTCCTGGGAGTGCTCGGCACCTGGTGCGCCAGCCATGCCCGCTGCGCCGGCAGCGCTTGCAGCGCCAGCTGGCACACTGGCGTCGGCTGCGTGATCGCCCGTCGGCGCAGCACCTGCGGAGAAGTCCGCGGCGGCGAGCTGGCGGAGGGCGTTGACGTCCACCTCCGGGGCGTTCGGGTCATCGAGGCGGGAATCGTAGGCGGTGCGCTTCTGTGGATCACCCAGGATGGAGCGGGCGATCTCTACTTCCTCCCGACCACCGATATTGTCCAGCTCATTGTTCTCCAGGCGATTCGAGAGCTCGGCGCTGATCTCGTCGGGCGCCTTTGAGCGATCGAGATTGAGCGCCTGATATAGGTCGTAGTGGGCCATGTGCTTCCTTCCGGCCAGCATCGACGGGTTTTTCTAACATGAATTTATCAGATTGCTATGGGTGGATGCTTCGCTAAGTAAAAGTCCGAAAGGTGTCCCGAACCGCACATTTGCTTAATAAGCCAACGACTTTTCTGCTTACGGTGCCGTGAATTTCAGCTGCTCTGGCGAATTCGAGGAAGCGCAGCGCCTCGGATACCGTGACGGTTATTCGTTCAATAACCTGGCAGCAGTTTCGCGAGCCGGGGGCATCGCGCTTTCTTGAGCTGCAGAACCAGCGAGGCGATGTCCTCCGTTGCCGCGCCCTTCGCGTCCACGCGGGCAGCCACAACCTGAGACAGCGCGCCGGGGTGGGTGGTTCCGAGTTCGTGGAGGAAATCGTCGGGGTTGGTGACCCGGTAGCTCTCGCGGGCGGGTTTCTTCGTGAAGTCCGAGGGGCGGTTGAAGCTCAGCAGCGTGGTCGCCCCGCAGGCGGTTGCTGCGGCGTGCACGTGGTAGTCGCCGGGGTCTTTCCCGCTGAAGGCCAAACCCTCGGGGTAGTGGGTGAGGACGTCGTCCATCTCGCGGCGCAGCTCGGCCATCCGCTGATCCCGCTGCGCGCCGGTCGATTGCGGTACGCGCCAGTTCATCGTCGCACCGGTCTCCGACAGGGTTTTTGAGGACGTCACGAGCCGCAGTTCGCACCCCTCACCGACCAGTGCTGCGCGCAGGTCGAAAAGCCACCGCAGGACAGTGGCGCTGGTCAACACGTTGGCGTCGAGAAAAACGGTGTGTGGCATGGGAAAATGGGTCAATCGCTGTGATGTCGGTCGGGACCAGTGTATTCCGCGGTTACTGTTTCATCGGTGGTGGGGCATCGTCTGACAGATTGGTGGAGCGTTATTGTCTGGGCGGCTTGTTAGGGTTATCCCAAGTACCGCACATTATGGAGGCCAAGGTGAAGAAGAAAATTGTGGTCGTTGGCGCCGTTCTCGTCGAAGACGGCAAGATCCTCGCTGCGCAACGGGGCGAAGACATGGCCTTGGCAGGGTATTGGGAGTTTCCAGGCGGAAAGATCGAGGAAGGCGAAACCCCCGAAGAGGCCCTTCAGCGGGAGCTGAAGGAGGAGCTTCTCTGCGATGCAACGATCGGCGAGTACCTC
The DNA here is from genome assembly GCA_019120635.1 of Candidatus Corynebacterium intestinavium. Classification (GTDB taxonomy): domain Bacteria; phylum Actinomycetota; class Actinomycetes; order Mycobacteriales; family Mycobacteriaceae; genus Corynebacterium; species Corynebacterium intestinavium. The sequence goes on from DWUR01000136.1 coordinate 8,217, forward strand.
GACACGACCTCTTATGAATACGATTTTGGAATCGTCGAGCTGACCACATTCTTCGCTTCCCTGCAAGGTACGGAACCAGAGCTCACGGAGCATGCCCAGATTCGATGGCTGAAGCCGGAAGAGCTCGACACGGTCCAGTGGGCTCCAGCAGATGTGCCTGCAGTAGAGAAAATCAAGGCAAAATTTAGCGCATGACCCGCGATTCCCAGCGCATTGTCGCTGACACACAGTTTGGCTTCCTCGATAAGAACATCGAAGCTCCAGAGGCGTTCAATCCGGTTCTCATCGCCAATGACGGCGAGAACACGATGCTGCGCGCCATTAAGCATGAGCTGCGCCGGGCCAAGGAATTCAAGATTTCCGTCGCATTCATTACGGAAGACGGCCTCGCCAAGATCAAGCAGGATCTTCTCGATTTCCCGGGCCAGGGAACGATCATCACTTCCGACTATCTCGGATTCAACGAGCCGCGGGTATTTCGGGAGCTACTGAGTCTCCCTCCGAACATCAGGACGATCATTCACGATGCGCCGGATCGTGGTTTCCACCCCAAGGGCTATATCTTCGAGCTTGAAGCAGCCCGGACCGCGATCATCGGCAGCTCTAACCTGACCCGTGGAGCACTTCTGGTAAACCAAGAGTGGAATTTGCGATTCTCGGCCCTGCCAGAGGGTCACATCGTTGAACAGCTCGATCAGGCCATTGACCGCCAGATCGCTGCTGGCCGACTACTCGATGAGGAGTGGATTGCGGCTTACACGCAGCGGCGTCAAGTGCGGAGAGATTCGGTTTATGTAACCAAGCAGGGGGCTGTTCCAGCGGGGAACATCATTGAGCCGAACGCCATGCAGATTGAAGCGCTGGAAAATATCAATCGCTTGAGGGCACAAGGGGAACAGCGAGCGCTGGTCATTTCTGCAACAGGAACTGGCAAGACAATCCTCGGAGCGCTTGCTGTCCGAAGCGCGAACCCGAAGAAGTTCCTCTTTCTAGTCCATACCGAGCAAATCCTTGACAGGGCAATGCTGGACTTTCAGAAGGTGTTGGGGGCAGGGCCGGAGGAGTTTGGAAAATTTGCAGGCTCTTCGAGGGAGCTCAGGAAGCGCTACACTTTCGCCACCATCGCGTCGTTATCTCGGCCGGAGAATCTCTATAAACTGAGCCAGGACTATTTCGACTTTATTATCGTCGATGAGGTTCATCGCTCGGAAGCGGTTACATACGTTCGAATTATCGAACACCTCAGGCCCGATTTTCTGCTCGGGCTGACCGCAACACCTGAACGCACAGATGGCAAGAGCATCTTCGAGCGCTTTCACCACAACGTGGCGTACGAGATTCGTCTGCAAAAAGCCCTCGAAGAAAAAATGCTTGTGCCGTTTAACTACTACGGCGTCACGGACTATACGGACAACGAGGGCAACGTCGTCGACGATGAGTTCAGTAGCCTAGCCCGGTTGTGCGCGCCAGAACGTGTTAAGCACATCGTCAACATGCTGAACACCTATGGTTTTGCTGGGGACGTAAAGGGCCTCATCTTCTGCTCGAGGGTCGAAGAAGCAGAGGAACTTTCGCGACTCCTCAATAAGGAAAAAGTTTATGGACGTACGCTAAGGACACTGGCGCTATCTTCTAAAAACTTCACCGTGGCGGAACGCCAAAAAGCTGTAGAACGGTTAGAGAAGGGGGAGCTGGACTACCTCCTCACCGTCGATATTTTTAATGAAGGTATTGACATTCGGTCGGTCAACCAGATAGTGATGCTCCGCCCCACGCAATCCAGCATCATTTTTACCCAACAGCTTGGGCGTGGCCTGCGTAAGTGTGAAGGTAAAGATCATCTGCGGGTCATTGACTTCATCGGGAACTATAAAAACAACTTCCTCATTCCCATCGCGTTGTTCGGAGAACGATCGCTTCGAAAAGATAAGATCCGCCGCAAGATGACGGACTCTGCCACCCAGGGCGCGATTGCGGGCCTTTCGAGCGTCAACTTTGACCAGATTTCTCGGGAGCGCATCTTCGAGTCCCTCGCAAAAACCCGGCTGGATACTGTCGCAAATCTTAAGAAGGCCGTATCCGAATTATCTGAGCAGCTGGGTAGGCCTCCAACACGCGAGGATGTTGCTCGTTATGACACCGTGGACGTGACTGTTCTCGCGGAAAAAGAGAAAAACTACTGGTCTTTCCTCGCGAAATATTCTTTCCTGGATGCTGCTCCCAGCGATGACCTCCTGCCGTACCTGCAGTTTCTCGACCGGGAAATCCTGCCGAGCAAGCGGTCCGCAGAGGTCCTCGTTCTGGAGCTTCTGCTCAACCAAGAAACCGTGACCAAGCGCGACATCGCTCAGCACCTCAGCCAAGTGGGGGTCAATCACGATTTGAGTGATGTGGATACCGCGGTTCGCGTCTTGACGCTGGAATTCTTCCCCAACAAGGAAATTGAAAAGTACAAGAACATCGCGCTTGCGGAAGAGACCCCTGAAGGGGTGAGGTTAGACGGAAACTTCAGACAGCTTCTTCAGCAGGACGCCGGTTTCAAGCAGAACGTCTGGGACGTCGTTAATGCCACGAAGTACTTGGTGCGACACCAGCACTCCTGGAGTGGAGAGCTCGTCCCATCCGGGACCTACACCCGAGATGAGGTGTGCAGGATGTTGAACTTCCAAAAGCTCATCATTCCGCAGAACATCGGGGGCTACTACCTGGAGAGGGACCAGATGGATACTCCGCGCGTCTGCCCGATCTTCATCACGTACCACAAGGGCGAAGACATCAGCGCGACGGTGAAGTACGAGGATCGTTTCCTCGACTCGACGACCCTGCGCTGGTTCACTAAGAACCGCCGAACCCTGGAAAGCAAGACGGAACGCTACATCATCGATAATCTTGTGCCGCTCCCCGTCTTCATGAAGAAGGACGACACCGAAGGCGTGGACTTTTACTTTTTGGGCTATGCGACTGCTCATGATGCAGAACAGGCCACCATGCCAGCTGGAAACGGGTCATCAGAGGTGGACGTCGTCCACATGAAGCTAAAGCTTGATTGGGACAATATCCAGCTCTACGACTACTTCGTTGAAGGCGTACAGACCTCTTAAACCCAGTAGTGGCGTAGACCTCCGAGCCCGGACAGGCCCACGCATGAAAGAACCCCAGCGGTAAGTCGCTGAGGTTAATTCAGTTAGGGCGTCGAACCCCGGAACCTAGCTAGTAAAAGTCGCCGGCCGGGGCAGCAGGTTGGGGAACCGGCGGGGCCTGAATCGGCGGGTGCTCACCAATCTCGTCCGGGCTCGGGGCGTCCACTCCAGCGTCGGTCTGACCCGCCCCTCCCGGCTGCTCCGCCCCCGGGGCTCCGGGAGCGATCTCGCCCGGCTGGCCAGCGGTGGCATCCGGCGCCTTGCGGGCCTTATCCTCCGAGCCCTCCGCGCCACGCGGATTCTTGTACATCTGGTACTCGATCGCGTCCGCGAAGCGGGAGGCGAAGATGTTCGAGAAGTGGTGCTGATCGCGGTACGCGACCAGGTTGCCGATGATCGCCGGGCAATAGCCGTCCTTACAGAAGCCGTCGGTGACGTCCAGCAGCGTTACGTCCAGGCCCGCATAGGCCTGGTACTGCGGGTCCTCTGGCAGCAGGGAATCATCCTGTGCGGTGCCGCACTCCGCGTTGATCTCCTCGATCTCCTCCGGGGTCGGACGCCAACGGTCCTTTACTCCGGGGAAGTTCCGGGCGCGCTCGATGGTGGTACGGGTGCCGTCCACCATCTCGCCCACGCACTCGCGCAAATTGAATGGCTCCGGTGCACCCGCCTCTGCTGGCTGGGTGTGCCAGACGTTATCGCGCATCAGGTAGCTGTGGATGCCGTTATCGGTGAACAGCTTCACCAGATCCACATACTCCGGCGGCACCTGCTCCGGTCCATTACCCGCAATGTCCGCTGGGCGGGTACCGGTCATCCACACGCCCTCGGTCGGTGGGTGGGCCAGGATGTGGTCCACAACCTTCTTCGACCAGGAACGGCAGGACGGGTAATCCGTGCCGTCGAACTTCGGGATGTTCGCGTTAACCGCGCAGCCCATCTTCAGGATCGGCATGAACTTCACGCCCTGGCGGCGGCCCACCTCGTCGAGTGCCGGGATGAACTGCTCGGAGTGGGAACCACCGATCACGTACACCGTCCGCTCGGAGTTCAGATCACCGTAGGCGCACTCCTCCTCTGAGCGGTTGAAATTCCGCGTGAGGATCAGGTGATCGCCCTCGAAGCCGATCTGGCAACCATCCGGCTGCGTCGGCGGCAGCAGCGGACCCATCTCCTCGAACGGTGGGGCCAGGGGCTGACGGGGAGGGACGAAGGCGTCGTTGCTGAAGGCCAGCGGTCCCGGGTAATTCTCCACATTCGACGCCAGGCGCCAGAGCTCCTCGCCCTCCTCGACCTGGTTCTTCGCCACCACCGGGGCCGCCGCGACCACGCCACCGGCGATCAGGATGATCACCAGGGCATAAGCCGTCTTCGGCCACACACGGATGGACTCCCACCAATAGCTCGGGGTCCACAGCACGTGCGCGCGGCGCGGGCGACCAGTCTGGCGCAGCGGGCGCTCGATGAAGCGGTTGGACAGCCACGCCATGACCACCGAGGCCGCGATGATGGCCACGCCGAACAGCGGCTGAGCCTGGGCGTCGTAGCCCGTGTAAGAGACCAGGATGATCAGCAGCGGCCAGTGCCACAGGTACAGGG
>DWUR01000137.1 GCA_019120635.1 Candidatus Corynebacterium intestinavium
GGAGCGCTTCGCCATCGGCGAGGCGCTTCGCGCAGTTCAAACGGGTAAAGAACGCCAGCTCACGGTCGCGGGGATGCGCCGCCACCAGAACCGTCTTCTCGTCACTTTTGAGGAGATTCGGGACCGCGACGAGGCCGAGTCCCTGCGCGGGGCACGGTTCATGGCCGCGCCGCTGCAGGATGACTCCGACGACGGCTACTACGATCACGAGCTCATCGGCCTGCGGGTGCTCAACGTCGGGTCCGTGGACGCCGATACCGCCCACCGCCGTGCCTACGAGGGGGAGCAGCCCGAGCCGGTGGACATTGGTGAGGTCACCGGGGTCAGTCACGGCCCGGCTGGAGCGACCCTCAAGGTCGCCGTGGGCGCAGATGCGGACCTGCCCACCGCGGGCTCCACAATCCTCATCCCGTTCAAACTCGCGATCGTGCCCATCGTGGACCTCGACAACGAGGCCCTCGTCGTTACCCCACCGGAAGGGTTGCTGGAGCTGGCATGAGACTCGACGTTGTGACTATCTTCCCTGAGTATCTCGACCCTCTGCGCCACGCGCTGCTGGGTAAGGCCATCGAGTCCGGCCGTCTCCAGGTTGGTGTTCACGACCTGCGGCAGTGGGCCACCGATCGGCACAAGTCTGTCGACGACACCCCCTATGGCGGTGGTCCCGGCATGGTGATGAAGCCCAGCGTATGGGGGCCCGCCCTCGACGACGTCATCGCGGGTACCGGTCCCGCTGCCACCGCTCGCGACCTCGCGACCTCCCTAGCTCACAAGAAGCTCGCACCTCTCGACGGTCCTGCTCCGGCGGGTGGGGGAGAAGGAGCGAACGACGGCGACGGAGACGGTACCACCGCACCGCGTGGCCCCGTGGTCGTCGTCCCCACGCCCGCGGGTACACCCTTCACGCAGGAGATGGCCGCTCGGTGGTCCAAGGAAGAGCACCTCGTCTTCGCGTGCGGTCGCTACGAGGGCATCGACCAGCGAGTGGTTGATGACGCCGCCCGCAACTACCGCGTCGAGGAGGTCAGCATCGGTGACTATGTGCTCATCGGCGGGGAGGTTGCCGTCCTCGTCATGGCGGAGGCCGTCGTCCGGCTGATTCCCGGTGTGCTGGGCAACCAGGCTAGTCACGAGGAGGACAGTTTCCAGGACGGGCTGCTCGAAGGCCCGAGTTATACCAAGCCACGGCAGTGGCGGGGCTTGGACGTGCCGGAGGTGCTCTTCAGCGGAAACCACGGCCTCGTCGACCGCTGGCGCCGCGAGCAGGCCTTGCTGCGGACACAACAACGCCGCCCGGAGCTCATTGAGAAGCTCCGAGCGGCGGGTGGGCTGAGCGCGGCGGACGAGCAAGTGCTCGACGCTCACCGCGAAGCCTAGCTGGCTTTCAACCGCGGGGGCACCGGGCGGGCCCTTGGCCGCGCCCGGTGGTGGGGATTACCAGTCCGCGCCGTCGATGGCCTTCGTGTGGTCGCGGACCTGCTCGCCCTCAGCGTAGAGTGGCATGTCCTTTTTCGCCTGGTAGAACGGCACGGAGATCGGCGCCTCCGGCTTGCGGCCGCGGATCAGGTCAGCAGCCTTCTCCGCCAGCATCAGGACTGGGGAGTAGATATTGCCGTTGGTGACGATCGGCATGGCCGATGCGTCGACGACGTACAGACCCTCCACGCCGTGGACCTGCATGCTCTCCGGGTCCACGACGGCCATCTCATCGTCCGCGGAGCCCATCTTGGCGGTGCAGGACGGGTGCAGCGCGGTCTCAGCGTCGTTGCGGACCCACTCCAGGATCTCCTCATCGGTCTGCACAGCAGCACCCGGGGAGATCTCGCCGTCGGTGAACTCGCGCATCGCGTCGGTGTCCAGCAGCTCGCGGGACACCTTGATGGCCTCGACCCACTCGCGGCGATCCTGCTCGGTCTTCAGGTAGTTGAAGAGGATCTCCGGCTTCTCGTGCGGGTCGGTGCTCTTGATCTTCACGTGGCCGGAGGTATCGGAGTACATCGGGCCGACGTGGAACTGGAAACCGTGCTCACCCTCCGGCTGGCTACCGTCGTAGCGGATGGCCATTGGGAGGAAGTGGAACATGAGGTTCGGGTAGTCCTCGTTCTCATTGGAGCGAGCGAAGCCGCCGGCCTCGAAGTGGGAGCTAGCAACCGGGCCACGGCGGGTCAGCAGCCACTGCAGGCCGATGATCGGACGCATCCACATCTTGTAGTACGGCTGGGAGCTGACCGGCTGGGTGCAGTTGTACTGGACGTAAACCTCCAGGTGGTCCTGCAGATTCTGGCCCACGCCCGGCAGGTGCTTGCGCACGTCGATGCCCAGGGAGCTCAGGTGCTCCTTATCGCCGATTCCGGAGAGCTGCAGCAGCTGCGGGGTGTTGAAAGCACCGCCGCACAGGATCACCTTGTCCGCGTACACGCGACGGGTCTTGCCCTTCCAGGTGTACTCCGCGCCGATGGCCTTCGGTGCGGAGCCGTCGGCCGACGCATCCTCGAAGAGAACCTTGGTCGTGAACGCCCGGGTGCGGATGTCCAGGTTCTTCCGGTTCATGATCGGGTGCAGGTACGCGCGCGCTGCAGAGTGGCGCTTACCGTGGAAGATGGTGCGGTCGAAGGGAGCGAAGCCCTCCTGGCGGTAACCGTTGACGTCGTTGGTCAGTTTGTAGCCTGCCTCCTGCACGGAGCGGAAGAAGGCCTGGAACAGCGGGCTGGTGGCCGGGCCGCGGGTCAGCTTCAGCGGGCCGTCGTGGCCACGGCGTGGGTCGTTTGGGTCGGCCGCCAGCGCGGTTTCCAGCTTGTTGAAGTAGGGGAGGACGTGGGCGTAGTCCCAGTTCTCCATGCCTGGCAGTTTGCCCCACTTCTCGTAGTCCATCGGGTTGCCGCGCTGGTAGATCATGCCGTTGACAGAGCCGGAACCGCCCAGCACCTTGCCACGGGCGTGGTAAATGCGGCGGCCGTTCATCTCCGGCTCTGGCTCGGACTCGTAGGCCCAGTCGTAGAACTTATTGCCGATGGGGAAAGCGAAGGCGGCAGGCATGTGGATGAACAGGTCCCAGAAGGAGTCCATGCGGCCGGCCTCCAGCACCATGACCTTCGTGTCCTTGTCCTCGGTCAGGCGGTTGGCCAGGACGGAACCCGCCGAGCCACCACCGACGATGACGACGTCGCGGTGCGAGTCCTCGATGACCTCGCCTGCGGTGTCGTTTTTCGCGAAGGGTGCCCGAATTTTATTCCAGAACGACAAGAGTGAAACCTCACCTTTCCTAAGGCATAACCGGGGTGTCGTTGCGGGCTGTTTCCCAAGGGGGAACGAGCATCCCGGACATTGTTATGACCCCGAAAATGCAACTAAAAAAACATTGAGCACGATCCAGTATGCCAGCGGATTAAAGGCCAATGCCACCCGGGAAATCGCTATCCCAAGTGAAACATGGCATAAATCACAAATTCAGCTGCCGTGCCTAAAAGTCTGTGAGATGACTGAAATATGCAGCTAGAGCGCATCATGATGTGGCTGCGACTTTCAGGGAATTGTCAGGCTCAGGTGCGGGAATGGCAAAAGGTTTGCTATGCATGAGTAGTTGGCTCGCT